>DASXVQ010000071.1:0-1521 GCA_036504155.1 Myxococcales bacterium | reverse complement strand
TGGACGACGTGAAGACCGCCAACTCGGCACTGCCGATCGACGAGGGCTTCCCGGCGTACTTCTCGGCGGCGAAGGCCTTCGTCATGCTCGTGAACCCCGCGCAGCAGCAGTTCCTGGCGGGCGAGGACCCCACGGGCGACGGCACGGCCGTCAACGTCCGCGCCCTCTACCAGCGCTGCCCGCACCTCGGCTGCAAGCCGAACCCGTGCGAGAAGAACTTCTGGCTCGAGTGCCCGTGTCACGGTTCGCGCTACGACCGCCTCGGCATCAAGGCCGCGGGACCCGCCTACGGGCCGGCCCCCCGCAGCATGGATCGCTTCGGTGTCAAGGTCGACAGCGCCGGCGTCCTCACCATCGACACCGGCAAGATCACCCTCGGCCCGCTGCCCGTCGCCCTGGGCCAGCCGGGGATCATCCCGCCGCGCACCCCCACCGGGTGCATCTAGCCCTGACCGTGACACGCCCCGCCGCCCACCGAGGAGACCGATGACCGACCAGCCCGGCCGCCCGCCCGAGGAGCGCCTGCCCGCGCCGCGGCCGTCGTCTGCGCCCGTGCCGGCGGACCGCTTCTCCGCGCCTCCGTCGGCCCGCCGCAATGACCTGACGCCCGAGCGCGCAGGCCGGATCGTCCGCCAGTCCGCCAACGCGCGGTGGGTGGGCTTCCTGGCCGTGACCCTCGTGGGCCTCTTCGTCATCGGCTACTACTTCTACGAGCTCGGCCTGCCGGGCGGCCTGACCACCCCGCGCCTCGACCAGGCGGCGACCGCGGACCAGGTGGTGGCGGTGGAGCGCGGCTACAACCTGTACCAGGCCAACTGCGCCCAGTGCCACGGCGTCCAGGGCGAGGGCGGCGTCGGCCCGCAGCTCAACCGCCAGGACAAGCTGTTCGCTCACCTCAACCCCGAGTACCTGCGCAACGTGCTCACGGCCGGCGGGCGCTACGTCTGCGGCAACCCCAAGTCCGTGATGCCCGTGTGGGCCAACACGGGCAACCCGCCCGGACCCCTCAACTACAAGCAGATCGATTACCTGATCGCGTTCCTGCGCGCCAAGAACACGGAAACCTTCCGCGTCATGGATCCCTCGCTCTTCGAGCCGGTGGTCGACAAGACGACCGGCAAGGAGAAGACCTTCACCGGCTGGGTCGACCCTGCCTACGCACCGGCGGCCGGCGCCACGCCCTTCCCGGACTGCTGGGCCGACGAGTTCGCTGCCCCGGCCTCGACCGGCCCGTCCGCCGCACCGTCGGCCGGCGCCTCCGCCGCTCCGGGTGGCTCTGAGGCACCGTCGGGCGACGTGGTCAAGGAGGCGGCGCTCAACATCGCGTTCGTGAACAAGGACCTGACCGCCCCGGCCGACGCGGGCTTCAAGCTCGAGTTCGACAACCAGGACGCCGGCGTCCCGCACAACATCGCGATCAAGGACGCCTCGGGTGCCGAGGTGTTCAAGGGGGAGATCTTCAATGGCGCCGCCGTGAAGACCTACGACGTGCCGGCCCTCAAGGCGGGCGACTACACCTTC
>DASXVQ010000070.1:0-2286 GCA_036504155.1 Myxococcales bacterium | reverse complement strand
GGAACGAGATCGCGATCGTCTCGTGGAGTTGTCCGTCGTGCGTGGTCGCGCGGGCGCTCTCCACGCTGGCAATCTTCGCGGGCACGACGTCCGGCGTGTAGAGGCCGCCCGCCAGCGTCACCGTGATGCCCGACGACCACTCGAAAAGGAAGCCAGCTGCGGGCGTGAACACGGCCCGGCAGAGCTCGGGCTTGGTCGCGCAGGTGCCCGGGGCCTGCTCCTCGGGCGCGGCCGCAGTGCAGGCCCAGGTCCCGGGGACGTCCTCGATCGTGCCCGCCTTGGCGCCGAGCCGCGGGTGCAGGTCGTAGGTCTGCTTGAGTTGCACGAGGTCCGCCGACAGCGTGGCGCAGTCGATGGGTTCACTGAAGTTCAGCGTGACCGTTGCGTCGCGCGGGACTTGGCCTGCGCTGGCGCCCGGCGCAGTGGCGGACACCGAGAGCGCGGCCGGGTCGATCGCGCGCCAACCCGACTCGACGGTGGTGGGCAGTTGGCCCCCGAAGGGCGTGGCGCGCGCAGAGGCCACGGGCTTGTCGGCGTCCTTGCCGCCCTTGAGGGTTAGCTTGAGGTGCGACGAGAAGCGGGCCAGGAACTTGGGGTCGTCGGGCTTGAAGGTCACCACGCACTTGGTGGGGTCGCTCGCACACCACAGGCCGTCGAGCGTTTCGTCGGCGGCGGGGTCGACGACCGGGCAGTCCCACGTCCCCGCGACCTCCTTGACCGGCCCGCCCGCCGAGGTGTGCGGGTGCAGGTCGTAGGTCTCCGCCAGGGCTGCGTTCCCGTTCTTCAACGTGTCGCAGTTGACCGGCTCGCTGAAGGTGACCTTGACCACCGCTTCGCGCGCGACGCCGGTGGCTCCGTCCGCGGGCTCGATGCGCTGGACGAGGAGCGCCGGCGGATCGGCAGTCTGGAACTTCCAGGTCACCACCACCGGCAGCGGGCCGTTGTCGCGGGCGCGCTTGAGCGTGGTCGCGATCGTCACGCGGTAGATCGTCGAGAAGGCGAAGGGCGCCTTGGGCGTCAGGGTCACCGTGGGGACGCTGGTCTCGGCGTAGGCGGCGGTGAATTCGACGGCCTGCGCAGCTGCCGAGGAGTCGGGGTACCCGAGCGACTCGAGCTTGAAGGCGTCCGCCACGGAGTCGGCGGTGAGCTTCTCGCTGAAGGTGACGGTGATGGCCGAGTGCCGCGCGACGCCCACCGACTCCCCGGTCGGCGAGGCGGCGACCACTCGGATCGGGACGTCGGTCACGAACGGTTGATCAGTGCATGCCGAAGCGGCGAGGACTGCCAGGACAACCCCTAGGATTCGACGCATTTGCAACCTCCGGCAGAGAAGGTGAGAAGGTCAGAACTCGAAGCGGTAGCCGACGAGGACGTTGGTCCCTTGCACGTCCCCGAGGTCCTTGTTGTAGGCGTTGGAGTAGAGCTGCTTGAAGCCCAGGTCCGTCCGGGCGTTCAGGTAGCGGACCTCCGCGACGATCGACCCGGGCCCCAGCTTCAGCGATCCCTCGAGGCCGACGTAGAAGCCGAGCGCCCAGGCGGGCTGCGGGGAGTCGCTGACTCTCGTCCCGTCGGGCGCCTCGTAGGTGGTCGTCGGGATCACGTAGACCGCCGCGAAACCCGCTTCGGGCGAGAACGCGACCGGGATGGGAATCGGCAGCCGGAAGGCCAGCCCCACCAGCACCGGGACTGCGTGGCTCTTCCAGCTGTACGAGAGCGACGGCCCGAAGTCGGGGTCGTTGACGAATGCTCGCGTGCCCGATCCGGCAAGCCGGTAGTACCCGCCCTCCACGGCGATGGCCAGCGCCCGGTCGAGGAAGGGCAACCCGTAGCGCAGGGCCAGCGCCCCGGAGGCGAAGACCGCCTTGGAGGCGCTGGCGGTGCCCTCCGCGGCGGCGGAGGCGCTGGAGGTCTTCCCAGCTGGGATGAGCAGGGCGAACTTGAGCGCGACTTGGAGGCCAATCGACTGGGAAGCCGGCTTTGCCGGCTCTGCCACGGCAGCGGCGGGAGCGTCCGGCACCAAGGCGGCGAGCGGCTCCGAGTCCTGCTTCGCCGCTGGCGCGGCCGGCTTGGCTTCCGCCGTGGTCGCCGGTTTGGCTTCCTTGGCCGCAGGCGCGGCCGCCGGCGCAGTGGCCTTGCTCGCGGCCGTCTCGGTGCTTGGGGCCGGCTTCTTCTTGGCCTTTGCCCCCGCTTGGCCGTAACCGGTCGAGGGAAGCGCAAGCAGTAGAAGCGGGACGACGATTCCGGCTGCGACCCCTGCTCTCATGGGACCTCCTCGTGGAGTGCTGT
>DASXVQ010000069.1:0-23610 GCA_036504155.1 Myxococcales bacterium | reverse complement strand
GTGCCGTGACCTTCGGGAGCCTGCCTTGAGCGCGACCACCGTCACCGTCCTGGGCAGCGCGGACACCTTCAACGCCGGCGGTCGCGGCAACGCCTGCTACCTGGTGGAGGACGCCGAAGGCGCGTTCTGCGTGGACTTCGGGCCCACCGCGCTGATGGCGCTCAAGACGCGCGGCTTCGACCCCAACGACCTCGACGCCGTCTTCCTGACGCACCTGCACGGCGACCACTTCGGCGGGCTGCAGCAGCTCTTCATCGACGCCCAGCACGCCTCCCACCGCCGGCGCCCGCTGACCATCGGCGGGCCGGTGGGGACGGCCAAGCGGATCGAGGCGTGGTACCGGCTGGCGTACGGCCACGCGGCAGACCGCCGGACCTACGCCACCCGCTACCTCGAGTGGGCGCCCGGCGACGTGGGGCTGGCGGTGGGCCGACGCATCCGGACCTTTCGCGCCGCGCACATGAAGCCCAAGGACGGCGCGCTCTGCCTGCGCATCAAGAGCGGCCAGGTGGTGCTGGCCTTCAGCGGCGACACCGGCTGGACCGAGCAGCTGCCCGAGCTCGCCAAGGGCGCCGACCTGTTCGTCTGCGAGTGCACCGACGACAAGAACAGCCAGCAGACCCACCTGTCGTGGGAGGAGCTGGCTCCGCGGTTCGCGCTGCTGGACGCCCGGCGCATCCTGCTGACGCACCTGAGCGAGTCCATGCGCAGGAAGCAGAAGCAGCTGGCAGCGCCGCGGGTCCAGTTCGCCGAGGACGGCATGGTGGTGCGGCTGCGGGCGCGGGGATAGTGCCCGCCCTCCGTGGAGGGGGCGGCTGTCCTCGGGCGCCGGCACGAGTGACCTGCACGACCCCGGCACCCTTCGGCCGGCTCGGGGCAGGCCCGGCCGGGCTCTACCCCCGCCCTCGCACCAGCCCCTTGAGCGCCGCGATCCACAGCCGCGCCTCGTGGGCGGACAGCCTCGCCCGCCGCAGCGTGGCCTGCAGGTCGCGCACGGCGTGGCGCTCGGGCCCGCGCAGGAAGCCGCAGTCGCGCAGCGCCACGCGCAGGGCCTCCTCGAGGACTTCGAGCTCGCGGTCGCTGGCGCCGCGCCTGCCTTCGGCCTTCTGCGCCCCCAGGCCGGCCCGCCGGATCTCCCAGCCGTAGAGCAGCACCGCCTGCGCCAGGTTCAGCGAGGGCTGGTCGGGCTCCGCGGGGATCCTCGACAGGTCGTGGCAGCGGTCGATCTCGGCGTTCGACAGCCCGGCCCGCTCGTCCCCGAAGACCAGGGCCGTCGGCCCGCGCTCGAGCGCCTGCTGGGCGACCTCGGGCGGGCTCAGCGCACGCTTGCCCTTCACCTTGCGCGAGCTGGTGCCCACCACCCAGGTGCAGTCGGCGACCGCTTCGTCGAGCGTCCCCGTGATCTTCGGGCGATCGAGCAGGTCCTCGGCGTGCACCGCGACCCGGCGGGCGGCGTGGAAGTCGAGCGTCCGCGGATCGACCAGGGCCCAGTCGGCGAGACCCAGGTTGCGCATCGCCCGCGCCACCGCGCCCAGGTTCTCCGGGTTGCGGGGGCGCAGGAGCACGATGCGCACGGAAGGCAGAGGGGCAGCCACGGCGCAGAGCCTATCCGAAGCCCGCGCCTCCGTCGTATGGTGCCTCGCCATGCCGTTCGTCCAGATTCCTCAGCTGAGAGTCCACTACGAAACCGCCGGCCAGGGCCCCAGCCCGGTGGTCCTCATCCACGGGAATTTCGCCAGCGCGCGGTGGTGGCGCCCGGTCCTCGAGCGATGCCCCGAGGGCGTCACGGTCTTCGCGCCCAGCTCCCGCGGCTGCGGCGACTCGGAGCGGCTGCGCGAGGGCTTCAACCTCCCGCAGCTCGCCAAGGACGTGGCCGACTTCGCGACCGCCCTCGGGCTGTCGCGCCTGCGGGTGCTCGGCCACTCGCTGGGGGGCGCGGTGGCCATGCAGCTGGCCGCGGACTTCCCGGACCGCATCGACTCGCTGCTGGTCATCGCCCCGCCGCCCACGGCCGCCGCCGAGGTGCTCAAGGACAAGACCAACCCGCTCGCCCGCATCCTGCGCGCCTTCAACGCCGACGACCCCAAGGACGTGATGATGATCAAGGCGCTGCTCGCCTGGGGCGAGGCGTTCGGCATGCACCGGCGGATGCTGCGGCGCAGCCTCGAGGACATGCTGGGCAAGGCCTCGGTGGCGCGCGAGCAGATCGACGCGATGCTCGACGACGCGGCCAAGGTGCCCGAGGAGGCGCTGCTGGGCTTCCTGTCGGCGCTGCAGCACTGGGACATCCGCCCGCAGCTGGCCAAGGTCACCGCGCCCGCCACCGTCATGTGGGGCGAGAACGACCCGCTCATCGGCCGCGAGTCCGCCGAGGCCGCCGCGCAGAACTTCGCGAACGGCCGGCTGCTCGTCTGGGCGGGCATCGGCCACTCGCCCATGTTCGAGCGCCCGGACGAGTTCGCGGCCCTGGTCGGCGCCTTCGCGCGCGGCGAGCCGCTGCCCGCGGCCCTCTAGTCGAAGCCGGCCGCTTCCCAGCCGTTGACGCCGCCGGCCAGGGCCCGGACGTTGCGGTAGCCGTTCTCCAAGAATTGCGCTGCCCGACCGGCAGACGTCGCCTCGTGGGGTCAGGCGCAGTAGAAGACGATCTCCTGGCTCATGGGGAGCTTCGGAAGCGCCCGCATGAGCTGCTGCAGGGTGATCGAGCCCTCGAGCGCGAGGCCCTGGCAGCGGGCCTCGTCCTCGTAGGCGCAGACGAGCAGCGCCTCTCCTCTTCGAGCGAGGTCGTGCGCGTCCTCGGGCGTGATCCTGCGGACCTCTTCGGGACTGGTCGTCACTTCCATCGATTCGCGCCTCCCCCTCCCCGCTCAAGCTAGGTCCTCGCTCACCACGCGATGGGCGCGTGGTCCGATGCGCCCTTGATGAAGGTCCCGTCGCGCAGCTCCTGCAGCGCCTGGGCGACCTCCTCACGGGTGTTCATCACGAACGGCCCCCAGCGCACGTACGGCTCGGCGAGCGGCTGCGCGGAGAGCAGCAGGAAGCGGGCTCCGGCGTCGCCGGCGCGCACCCGCACCAGGTCGCCGTCGCCGAGGATGGCCAGGCGGGGCGAGCCCACGCTCTTGCCCCCGACGAGGGCTTCGCCCTGGAAGACGTACAGCAGCGCGGTGTGGCCCTTGGTGACCGGCTGGTCGAAGGTCTTGCCGGCCTGCAGCGAGACGTCCAGGTAGGAAGGCCCGGCGAAGATCTCCCTCACCGCGCCCTCGACCCCGTCCACCGAGCCCGCCACCACGCGGATGCGCGAGCCGTCCTGGCGCTCGACCTCCGGGATGCGCGCCGCGGGCACGTCCTGGTAGCGCGGGGCGGTCATCTTCAGCTTGCGCGGCAGGTTCACCCAGATCTGGAAGCCGTCGAGCCGGCGCGGCCCGACCTTGGGCATCTCCTCGTGGAGGATGCCGCTGCCGGCGGTCATCCACTGCACGTCGCCGGTGCCGATGGTCCCCGAGTTCCCCATGCTGTCGCGGTGGCTGACGCTGCCGTCGAGCATGTAGGTGATGGTCTCGATGCCGCGGTGCGGGTGCATCGGGAAGCCGGCGATGTAGTCGTCCGAGTTCTCGCTCCCGAAGTGGTCGAAGAGGAAGAACGGGTCCAGGTGGTCGAGCGTGCGCGTGGCGATGCTTCGCTTCAGGCGCACGCCTGCTCCGTCACTGGTCGCGATGGGGGTCACGACTTCCTTCAGGGTTCTTTCGATCATGGCGCTCTCCTGGCCTCAGCCAATTACTTCGATGTCGAAGCTTTGATGCAGGAGGTTGCCCCGTGATGCGCCATGGCCGTGTTGCCGAGGGCTCGGCAACACTTTCGACTTGAGTGATTTCGGGCGGTTGGCGGCACCCGGTTCGGCGTTGCCCCGGGGCAACACCGTCGGGCGAGGGGTGAGCCGGTGCCAGGCTCGGGTCCGGGTGAGCCGGTGCCGGGCTCAGGTCCGGGGTGGGGGTGAGCCGGTGCCAGGCTCGGGTCCAGGTGAGCCGGTGCCAGGCTCGGGTCCGGGTGAGCCGGTGCCAGGCTCGGGTCCGGGTGAGCCGGTGCCAGGCTCCGGTCCGGGTGAGCCGGTGCCAGGCTCGGGTCCGGGTGAGCCGGTGCCAGGCTCGGGTCCGGGTCCTACGCCTTGGCGTAGTCCTCGAGGATCACGTCCACCGGGTTGGGCAGAAACGCCTTGGGATGCGCCGGGTTCCACAGCGCCGGGAAGCAGACGTAGGAGACGTGCGCCGCGGTGGGGTGAGTCAGCTGGCGGTAGCGCGGCCCGAGGAGCTTGGCGAGCACGTGCCCGGACTCCTCCTGGACGAGCTTGTCGAGGCCGGCGAAGAAGGCCGTCATCCGCAGCTGCGAGTTTTGGGCGATGTTGGCGAGCTTGACCGGCTTGCCCTTGTACGTGAAGCCCAGGTCGCCGCCGTCGGCCTCGCTCGCGCCCTTGTCGTAGAGGTGGAGGGCGAGCCGCACGAGCTCCACCGGGATGGGGAAGCGGTCGGCGTTGTGCACCGAAATCCAGTAGGCGCCGGCCAGCTCGAAGCGCTGCATCGGGTCCAGGTCGCTCAGGGTCTGGACCTTGGCGAAGCCGGGCTTCTTCCAGCCGGAGGCGAAGCGGCCGAGCGGGGTCTTGCTGAAGACGTTCTTCAGGCCGGTGTCGAGCCCGGCCCACATCTCCACCCCGCTGAGGTAGCCGCCCAGGAGCTGCGAGCGCTGCAGGGTGGTCCACACCAGCGAGCGCGGCAGGTTGGAGACCAGCTCGGCGAAGACCGAGCACTTCTTGGCGTCGATGGGCGTGACGAAGAGCGTGGCGAGCTTGAACTTCTGGTCGGCGTCCTTCGGGCGGGCGGCGAGGTAGGCCGTGGCGGCGACGCCGCTGCCGCAGTAGCCCTGCAGGACCATCTTGCGCCCGCCGTTGTGGCGGAAGGCGACCTCGGCCATCTCGTCGATCCAGTCGATCTGCTTCTCGGCCGTGACCTTGCCGAGCCCGGCCTTGATCTCATGGCGGTCGCCGGCCAGCTCCATCAGGTAGACCGGGATGCCGCGCTCCAGGTAGCGGTCGAACAGGCTCGCCTCGGGCAGGAAGCGGAAGAGCTTGTCGCCGTAGGGGATGAAGCCGCCGACGAAGAACAGCGAGACGCCGGTGTTGGGCGAGCCCGCCTTGGCCGGCAGGTAGCTCAGGCGGAACACGTCGTTCTTGGCCAGCACCTGCTCGCCCGCGTAGACCGCCGAGCCGAACAGCTGCCGGCCCAGGCCCTCGACGAGCTTCTTGTAGCGGCTGCCGCTGCTGATCCGCTCGCCCAGCTCCCGCGCGTGCTCGGCGATGTGCTTCTTGCCGGAGAGCGCGTCCATCCACGAGCGTTCGATGTCCTGCCGCCACTCCGACATGCTGGAGAAGATCGGCAGCACCTGTCCCTCGAGCGTGTGGCTCGTCAGGTAGAGGCTCGCCCGCGCCGCGCGCAGCGTCTCCTCGGCGAGGTAGCTGGTGGCGGTGGTGCCCTTCTCGAGCACCGTGCGGCTGGCGCTCTGCATCCAGCCCAGCGGCCCGCCGGCGCCGGCGCCCGCGGCCGCGGCGAACGGCGGCGGAAGGTTGGGCATCGGCGGCACGGGCGGAATGGCCGCCGCGGCGGGCGGCGCGGTCGGGTTCGGTCTGGCCACGGCAGGCTCCCTCTTCGCGGCGCGCTTGGAAGGCATCTTGGTCTCTCTCTCGACGCAGGGCGCGCCGGCCCTCGGGCTCGGGGCCGGCGCGACGGTGCCTACAGCCTAGCCTAGAGGTACCCGAGCTTCTTGGCGTCGGCCGTCAGCTCCTCGCGGAACTTCGGGTCGGCGATGGCGATGAGGGCCTTGGCCCGCTCGCGCACCGTGCGGCCGCGCAGGTAGGCGATGCCGTGCTCGGTGACCACGTGGTCGGTGTCGGCGCGGTGCAGGGTGACGGCGCTGCCCTGGGGCAGCATGGGGACGATGGTGCTGACCGTGCCCTTCTTGGCGGTGGAGGCGCAGGCGATAATCGCCTTGCCCTGCCGGTCGAAGCCCTCGCGAGCGCCGATGGTGGTGTCCGCCTGCCCGCCGGTGCCGGAGTACTGCTGGGTGCCGATGGACTCGCTGGAGACCTGGCCGGTGAAGTCGACCATCAGGCAGGTGTTGATGGAGACCATCTTCGAGTTCTGGCGGATGGTGAAGGGATCGGTCACCCACGAGCCGCGCTTGACCTCGACCGCCATGTTGTCGTGCATCCAGTCGTAGAGCTTGCGCGAGCCCATGGCGAAGGTGCAGATGAACTTGTCCTTGCAGAGCGACTTCTTCTTGTTGGTGACGACGCCCATCTCGTAGAGCTCCATCATCGAGTCGACCATCATCTCGGTGTGGACGCCCAGGTTCTTCTTGTTCTTGAGGGCCAGCGCCGCGGCGTTGGGGATGCCGCCGATGCCCAGCTGGATGGTCGCCTCGTCGGGCACCAGCTCGGCGATGTAGTCGCCGATGGCGAGGTCGGTCGCGTCGGGCTTGGGCGCGGGCAGGGTGGGGACTTCCTGGTGCCACTCGACGAAGTGGTGCACGTCGCTGATGTGGACCGGGGTGTCGCCGAAGGTGCGCGGCAGGTTCTCGTTGATCTCCAGGATCACCAGGTCGGCGTTCTCGAGGACGTCCTTCTCGTAGGTGACGCCCAGCGAGAGCGAGACGAAGCCCTTGGAGTCCATCGGGGTGCAGGTGCCGATGAAGACGTTGGGCTTGCGCACGTGGATGCGGTCGAGGCCGGCGCGGTGGAGCATGTTGGGCACGTAGGTGACCGTGCCGGTGCCGGCCTTGAGCGCCTCGCGCGAGCCGGGGGCGTGGAACCAGCTGCACAGCTCGAAGTGCCCCTTCATCTCCGGCTTCATGTAGAAGTCGTAGGGCTTGAGCGTGAGGACCGAGAACACCCTCACGTCCTGCACCTTGTCCTTGATCAGGTGCAGCTTGCTCATCATGCCCTGGGGCTCGGAGGCGCACTGCGCGACGATGACGTCGTCGTCGCTCTTGATGAGCTTCACCGCCTCCTCGATGGGCAACATCTTCTGCTTCAGCAGTCCCTTCCAGCGGCTCATTCGCGACCTCGATTCTCTTTGGGGAAGAGGATTTTAGTGCAACTTCCGGCCACTCCGTGCGTCGGCGGCGCCCGCGCTGCCAGGGTCGAGGGAGCGGGCCCCCGACTCCGGGCTCGCTTCGCCGCGCCCTGCGCTCGTGCCGGACGGGTATTGACGGGAACCGGTGACCGCCTGCGCGGGCTGGACCTGCTCAGGCCTTGCCCCAGCGCACGACGTTGGCGGCCCAGGCGTAGCCGATGCCGGCGGCGATCATGCACACCACGGTGCCGTCCTTGATGCGCCCGGACTGCAGGCCGAGGTCGAGCGAGAGCACCTGGTCGATCTGCCCGATGTGGCCGTAGTCGCGCAGGTAGGTGGTCTGGTCCTCGCGCAGGCCGAGCTCGGCGAGCAGCGCCTTGTGCATCGAGTGCTTGAAGTGCAGGACGGCGAGGTAGCCGATGTCCTTGCGGGTCAGGCCGCCCGACTTGGCCAGCGCCTTGTCGATGCAGGCGTACCAGTTGGGCATCGAGACCTCGTTGAGGCGGTTCTTCATGTGCTCGGCGTCCATCAGGTCGAGCGACTTGTAGGCCTTGGCGAGGTTCTCGTGGCTCACCGGCTCGGCGGTGCCGCCGATGCGGCAGCCGGCGTCGCGGGCCAGCGAGCCGTCGCTCATGAGGTGCGTGCCGAGCAGCAGGTTCTTGCCCGCGCCGCGCTCGAGGATCATCGCGCTGCCGCCGGCGCCGAGGTTGTACATCATCGACATCGCCGGGTTGGCGTAGTCGACGAAGTCGCCGTTGCGGTAGCCGCCGACGACCATCACCGAGTTCACCTCGGGGTCGGCGACGATCATGTCCCGGGCCATCTTCATCGCCGCCACCTGCGAGCAGCAGCGCTGCTGCACGTCGATGGCCCAGGCGCGCCGGGCGCCGATCTTCTCCTGGATGTAGATGCCGCTGGTGGTGAGCGGGTACTCCTTCCACTCCTCGCCGATGCAGAGGATGACGTCGATCTTGTTCGGGTCGTAGCCGCTCTTCTTCAGGCAGTCCTGCGCGGCCTTCACGCCCATCTCCTGCGTGCCGTCGCCCAGGCTGGGGATGGGCTTCTGGTCGAAGCCGAGCTTCTCCTTGACGGCCTGCTCGGTCCACTTGCCGCCGGTGGCCTGCGCCACCTGCGCCGCGGTCATCACGGTCTTGGGGATGTAGAGGCCGTGGGCCACCACGCCCACGTCGTTCGCCGGGGTCTGCGCCATGGGAAGTCTCCAGGTATTTGCGGTCGCAACAGAAGCTTTCGAGGCCACTTCTCCCTCACGACGACCCCGAGGCGCGCCACTATAATGCTGCGTTGCAGCAAAGGCAAGCGAGGGCCCGCCCCGACCGAGGGCAGACCGGAGCCCTCGCGAGGTTGCCGGCGACCGAGGTGAAGGCGCGCCCGACCTTGCGCCGCCCGCCTTCCGCGGGCCCGCCGTCAGGGCCGGGTGACGACCAGCGCCGCCGCGGCCTGGGCCTTCCTGCGCATCCGCAGCGCCCGGCGGATGCGGCCCAGGAGCGTCGCGTGCTCCGCGAAGCCGGTCAGCGTCGCCATCGTCCGCTCCGGGTGCTCGAACTGGGGTGAGTGCCCCGCGTCCGGCCAGACCTCCAGCCTGGCGCGGCGGAAGTCGCGCACCGAGTCCTCCACCGCCTCGCGCGGGACGATCGGGTCCTTCTCCCCCCAGACCAGCAACACCGGCGTCTTCAGCCGGCCGAGCTCGCGCCGCACGTCCCAGTGCTGCAGCTCGCGCAGGAAGGCCACCGTCGTGTCCGTCCGCACCCGGACCGCGTCGTCCACCAGGGCGTCGAACTCGCCCGGCTCCAGCGTCGCCTCCCCCAGCATCTCGCGCAGCGACGAGGAGAGGACGCTCCGGTTCGTGCCGAACGCCCGGCCCATCGCCAGCGCCGCGTGCAGCTGCAGCACCGCCGTGGGGCTGTCGGTGTCGAAGGCGCGCAGCATCCGCGCCAGCCGGCTCTGGCCCTGCCGCATCCGCGCGAACCCGGCGGTCGGCGCCGGGGCGAGCAGCGCCAGGCTCCGGTCGCGCTTGGGGAAGTCCACCGCGTGCTGCAAGGCGACCGCCGCGCCCAGCGAGTGGCCGACCAGGTGCACCCGCCCCAGGCCCTTGGCCACCGCGAACGCCTCCAGGTCCTTGGCCAGCTGGCGCAGGCTCTCCTCGCCCGCGGCCGGCGTGTTGCCGAAGCCGCGCAGGCTGGGCGCCAGCGCCCGGTATCCCTTCGGAAGCCGCGTGAGCAGCGGCCTCCACCAGCGCGCGCTGGCGAAGTTGCCGTGCACCAGCAGCAGCACCTTCTTCCCCTCCCCCGCCTCCTCGTACTCCATCGGCAACCCGTCCAGCAGCTCCACGAACGCCATCTCAGTGCACCGTCCCTTCGCAGTCGCAGCACACCCCGCCAACCCATTTCCCAGAGGGAGCTCCTCGAGGGCGGGGACCATAATGCTGCAAAGCAGCACGGGCAAGGTCCTTTCGGAAATCGCCCCTCGTTCCGGGCGCTTGGCGGGGTGCGCTTGCCGGAGCGACCAGCCGCCACGCAAGATGCCGGGCCATGATCGTCATCGACGGCTCCTCCGGGGAGGGCGGCGGGCAGATCGTCCGCACCTCGCTCGCGCTCTCGCTGTGCACCGGCAAGGCCTTCCGCATCGAGAAGGTGCGCGCCGGGCGCGCCAAGCCCGGGCTGATGCGCCAGCACCTGACCGCGGTCGAGGCCGCCCAGGCCATCGGGGCGGCCCAGGTCAAGGGCGCCGCGGTCCGCTCGACCGCGCTCGGCTTCACGCCGACTGCAGTGAAGCCCGGCGCGTACACGTTCTCGATCGGCACGGCGGGCAGCGCCACGCTGGTGCTGCAGACGGTGCTGCCGGCGCTGCTGACGGCCTCGGGCCCCTCGACGCTGGTCCTGGAGGGCGGCACCCACAACCCGCTCGCCCCGCCGTACGACTTCCTGGCGCGCTGCTTCCTGCCCTTGGTCGCGGCGATGGGCCCGCGCATCACGGCCACGCTGCAGCAGCCCGGCTTCTACCCCGCCGGCGGCGGACGCTTCACTGTGGAGATCACCCCGGCGGCGAAGCTCTCGCCGCTGGAGCTGTGCGAGCGCGGGGAGATCAAGCGGCGCCTGGCGCGGGCCCTGGTCGCGCACCTGCCCGAGACCATCGCCCACCGCGAGCTGAAGGTGGTCAAGGACGAGCTCGGCTGGACCGGGGACGAGCTCAGGGCCGAGGAGATCCCGCGCTCGAGGGGCCCCGGCAACCTGCTGCTGCTGGAGTTGGAGTCCGCGCGGCTCACCGAGGTGGTCACCGCGTTCGGCGAGAAGGGCGTCGCCTCCGAGGCGGTCGCGCGGAAGGCGGTGGCCGAGGCCCGCCGCTACCTCGACGCCGGCGTGCCGGTGGGCGAGCACCTGGCCGACCAGCTGATGATTCCCCTGGCGCTCGCCGGCGGCGGCCGGTTCCGCACGCTGCCGCTCTCGCTGCACGCGCGCACGCAGATCGACGTCATCGGGCGCTTCCTGGACGTCGCCATCCGCACGCGCGAAGTCGAGCGCGACGTCGTCGAGGTCTCGGTCGGTTAGGGCGCCCGCAGCCTCTGCCCGACCATCGCCTCGAAGCTGCGCTCCGTGACCAGCATCCACTCCCTGCGCACCGAGTGGGCCGCGAGCCGCGGGTCGAAGTTCGTAGCGCCTTCCCTCGCCTGGCCGCTCTGGCCGTCGGGACCGATGAGGGCGACGAAGCGGCGAGGGCCTTGGCCGGGGCGCCCATGAGGCGAGCGCAGCCGCCCTTCGGATCCCAGAGGCCGGGCACTACCCGCGCGCGGCCGCCTTGGACTTGCCCAGATCGCTGGCGAGGCGCGCCTCCAGCTCCTCGAAGCTCGCGAAGACCTCGGTGGCGCAGCCCAGGATCCACCCGCTGATCTCGGTCACCGGCATCGCCGCGACCAGGAACACCGGCTTGCCCCTCCGGTACGCCAGCGACAGCTCACCCTGAGTCCCGGCGCCGCGGGCCGCGTACGAGTCCCACAGGGCGATCACCGCGTCGCTGCGGTGCTCCACCACGTCCAGGTCGAAGTCGATGATCTTGCGCAGCGCCACGCGGTAGCGGGCGAGGTCCGTCTTCTTCCAGCCGCGGAAGTTCGCCCGCTCTTCCTCGGTCAGGCTCTTGAGCTCGTCCTCGACCGGGTCGTAGACGTCGTGCCCCAAGCCGCGCAGGAAGGCCGCCAGGCGCTGGCGCCAGGCGCGGCCCAGGTCCGGCGAATACTCGATGGCTCCAGCCAGATAGAAGCGCACGGACGGACTCGAGGGGAGCCGGCCCGCGGGCCGGCCCCGACCCCTGCCTACTGCGACTGCTTCGACTTCCGGCAGCCCTTGGTCAGCGTGTACTCGTAGGTGCCCAGCTCGTCGCGCCAGTACTCGCCCTCGTACGGCCAGTACGTCCGCTCGTCGTTGACCACGGTGGTGGTCGTGTACTTGTCCATGACGTCGCGGTTGGCGCTGCCGCCGCGCATGGCCTCTTCGAGGACCTCCTTTTCCTTGGTGGAGGTCTCGAACTTGATGCGCAGGCCGTCGCCCAGCAGCTTCTTGAGCTGGCCGAGCTCGAACTCGAGCTTCGCCTTGGCCAGGATGCCGGCCTTGGTCATCAGCTCCTGGCGCTCCTTCTTGAGGCCCTCGGTCTGGCTCTTGGCGAGGTCCGAGAACTTGAACACGTCGCGCTTCTCGCCGATGGCGTCCTGCTCGCGCTCGATCTCGAGGATGGACTCGTTGACCAGCTTGAGGTCCTTGTCGGTCAGCGCCAGCTTGAGGATCCGCTCGAGCAGCAGCGAGCTGCCCCTGGCGCCGCCGTCCAGGTTGCGCTTCTGAATCTCGGCGAGGATGTCGTAGTACTTCTGCGCGTCGGTGTTGGTGCTGGTGATCTTCTCCAGCTCGTTGTGCACCGGCATGTACGTCCCCTCGAACTCCTCGAGGATGGCGCGCGCCTCGCGGTAGCGGCAGTTCTCGAAGTAGATGACCGCCTTGAGGATGAGCGCCTCGGGGAAGTACTCGTCTTTGAAGAAGGGCGCCGACAACGTGATCATGTTGCCCAGGGCGCGCTCGTAGTTGTTGATGCGGAAGTGGGCCCAGCTGGCCTCGAAGAGCGCCTCCAGCCACTGGTCGGAGCCGGGCAGCACCTTGTCGTAATAGAAGATGGCGTAGCGGTTCTGCCGGTGCCCGTAGTGGGTGCGGGCCAGCTGCATGAAGGCCAGCTCGCGCAGGCGGACGTCGGCGTTGGGGTTGTTGCGCGGGTTGTTGGCGCGGACCACTTCCTTGAACGCCGCCAGGCTCGCCTCGAAGGCGCTCTCCTTGAAGTAGATCGTCCCCTCCAGGTACTTGGCCTTGGCGTAGAAGGGGTCGTTCTTGGGGACGGCGACCAGCAGCTTCTTGGCCTCCTCGAAGCTCTTCTTGGACTCGTCGGTCATCTGCGCGTCGTCGAGCGCCTTGCCGCGCGCGAAGTGGTAGCGCGACAGCAGGTAGCGGAACTCGGCGCGGAAGCGCTCGGGGAACTCCTGGTTGCTCCACTTGGCGACCTCGTCGAGCACGATTTGCTCGTTGACGGTCTTGTGGGCGATGAAGAAGAGCCACTCCAGCCCGCTCTTGAAGAACTTGTTCGACGGGCCCTTGGCCAGCAGCGACTTAAAGCGGTTGAGCGACGAGTGGTACATCTGCAGGCGGTAGAGCGCCTTGGCCAGCATGTACTCGGCCTCGTCGTAGAACGGGGCCATCTTCGGGTCGGCCAGGACCTCGGAGAAGGCCAGCGCCGAGGTCTCGTAGCTCTCGTCCTTGAAGAGCTTGATGGCCGCGTCCAGCCGCTGCCGCTCGGCGCTCTTGCCGGAGACGTCCACCGCGTCGAAGGTCATCAGCGGCGCCGGGCCCTGCTTCTTGGGCGGCTCGGCCGGCTTGGCGGTGGCGGTGTCGCCGCCGCCGGTCGTGGTCTTGCTGGAGCCGGAGGGGGTGGTCGAGCCGTTCGAACCCCCGGAGAGGTCCAGGCCCATGCCGCCGCCCGAGTCGGCCGGCTTGGTCTCGGTCTTCTTCTCGGTGGGCGTCGGGGTCGGGGTCGGCGTGGGGGCCGGCTCCTCGGTCTTCTTGGGCGGCTTCTTCTTGTCCGCCGGCTTCTTCTTGGAGGTCTTCTTCTTGGCGCCCTCGTCGCCCGACAGGTCGAGGCCGTCGAAGTTGATCTGCGCGCGCGCGGCGACGGGCCAGGCGAGGGCGAGGGTGAGCAAGGACGCGAGAGTTGCTTTGCGCATGGTGGCCTCTAGTCCTTGGACCCGGAGCCGAGGAAGAACGACAGGCCGAGCTCCAGCATCAGCTGATTCTGGAACTGGGTCTGCGGCTTGCCGCTGGCGTCCTCGATGTTGACGACCCCGCCGTACATGTAGTCGCGCAGCTCGATGCGCAGGGCGAGGAACTCGTTGAAGACGACGCGCTCGCCGATGCCGATGTGGCCGCCGCCGGTGAAGGTGTCCTTGTTGCCCAGCAGGCTCTTGTCGTAGGCGGCGTACTGGATGACGTCGGCGCCGATGAAGATGGAGGTGTCGAAGTGCAGCACCTTCTCGGCCATGATGTTGACCTTGCCGTAGAAGGGCGACCAGGCGAGGTCCAGGCCTGCCACCAGCGAGACCTTCCCCGGCACGCTCCCCAGGTCGTTCATGCTGGGCGACTTGCACACCTCGCTCCCGTCCGCGTTGGTGCTGCAGACGTTGACCGCGCCGCCTGGCGTATTGAGCAGGTAGGAGCCGTGCAGGCCGATCGAGAAGCTCTCCAGCACGTGGTAGTTGATCATCAAGCCGAAGGCGTACTTCTGGAAGAAGGCGTCGCCGAGCGAGAGGCCGACGGAGGGGGCGACCTCGAAGCGGCCCTTCTTGAAGAAGACGTTGCCCGAGACCGGCGGGACCTTGTCGGCCAGGGTGGCGCGTGCGGCCTTGCTCTCGTTCTCGGCCTCGGCCTTGGCGTCGGACTTGGGCGCGGCGGCCTCGCCGGCGCGGGCCGACGACGGAGCGATCGCGACCAGCGCGAGCGCGACCAGCGGTGCGAGGAGCCTTTGCATGTGGTCGGTCATGGTCACGGCTCCCTGTAGTCGAAGCCGAGCGGCAGGTAGACGCACAGGCCAAGGTTGAGGCTGACGAGGTTCTGGAGGACGGAGCGGTTCTCGAAGTCGGGCTGGTCCGAGTAGAGCGTGTCGCTGAGCGAGAGGTCGAGGGCCAGCCAGTCGAGGACGTGGAACTTCTGGCCGATCCCCAGGTGAACGCTGAAGTGCGGGCCGACGCCCTTCTGGATCAGCACCCCGTTCTTGTCCTTGAGATCGGAGGTGGTGTCGCTCAGGACCGCGCCCGCCCCGCCGAAGACGTAGGTGTCGAAGGTGTTGATGGAGTTGCCCACCGCGACCTTCCCGTACACCGGCGCCCAGAGGAACTCGGCCCCGAAGCCGTGCTCGGGCTGGGCGTCGGGCAGCTTGGAGTGCAGCTGCTTCTTGGCCAGCCGGACGTTGTCGTTGTTGAGCTGGTTGAACTGGTCGTAGCGCAGGGCCAGGCCCAGCGAGTCGGCGAACCAGAAGGCCAGGCGCACCCCGGGGCCGCTCTTCGGATAGAAGGCGTCGTTGAGGGTGACGAACCCCATCGGGGTGATCTCGAGCCGCAGCTTCTTCAGGAACGCCTTGCGCTCCACGCTCTTGACCCGGTCCTCGTTGGCGATCTGGACCTCGTCGAGCTTCTGCTGCTCCGACTTGGGCGCGGGCGTGGCCGAGGGAGCCGGCATGGGCTCAGGCTCCGGAGGCGGGAGCGGCGCCGGCTCCTCCTTCTTCGGCTCTTCCTTCTTGGGCTCGTCGGTGAGATCGAGCCCCATGCCTTGCGCGAACGCGCCGATCGGCCACAGCGCAATGAACGCTGCCAGGAGCTTGGGAAATCGCATGGCGGGGAATCCTAGCTCAACCGGGTGGGGGTTCAAGCCTGCGACTCGACTGCGGTCTTGGGGTCGAAGCGGAGCACGTCGCCCTCGTGGACTCCGGTCCTCACCAGAGTCCCCGCCGGAAGCTCCAGCGCGGAGTGGGCGTCGAAGTACACCTTGGTCGCGCGCCACGGCTTGATGGAGTGGATGGCGCGCACCACCTTCCCGCTCGGGTCGAGGAAGGCGACGTCGATGGGAAAGCGCATGAAAAACATGTGGATGGAGTTGCAGGGATCGATGTGCAGCCCTGCGCCCTCCGGCAACGCGTCGCGGCCCAGCAGGCCCTTGAGGCGGCTCGTCCAGGTGGCCGCCAGCTCGACCTTGTCGGCGACGACCGCGTTGCCTTGGGAGGTGTTGACGACCACGAACGGCATGGGCAGTCCTCGACAGTGGCTTAGGATCAACAGGCATGCGACCAGGCGAAGGGCCGGATGATACCGGGCCTCGGGCCTCGGGCTCCAGGCTTCACGCCAAGTTTTGTCGGGACGCTCCCGGCCGAACACGGCCCGTGTTAAAGACCGCCCCGTGAACCTCCCCCTCGTCCAGCCCTCGCTCAACCTGGTCCTGGTCGAGCCCCAGATCCCGCCCAACACCGGGAACGTGGCGCGCCTGTGCGCGGTGACCGGCGCGCGCCTGCACCTGGTGGGGCCGCTGGGCTTCTCCATCGAGCAGAAGGACCTGCGCCGCGCCGGGCTGGACTACTGGGACAAGGTCTTCCAGCAGTTCTACCCGTCCCTCGACGACTACCTGGCCGCGCACCCCACCGCGCGCCGCCACCTGTTCACCGCGCGCGCCGCCCAGTCGTTCTGGGACGCCCGGTTCCAGGCGGGCGACCACCTGGTCTTCGGCAGCGAGCCCGACGGGCTACCCAAGCGGCTCGTCGAGGCGTTCCCGGCCGAGACGGTGGGCATTCCCATGCTCCCCGACCGGCGGAGCATGAACCTCTCGACCTGCGTGGGGATCGCGGCCTACGAGGCGCTGCGGCAGATCACCCGTTCGTGAGGCCTGTTCTTTCCGCCACCGCCTGTGCTGCAATCGACGGCATGCGCAAGCCAACGTTCGCCCGCCTGCCCCTTCTCCTCGTCCTGGCCGGCGCGGGCTGCTCGGGCCCCGCCGCCGCTCCCTCCGAGCCGCGCAGCGCCGGGGCCTCGCTCGCCTCCGACGAGGCCGCCGACGCGGTCGCCGCCGCCAACAGCGGCCTGCGCCTCTTCCTCGATCGCATCCCCGAGGGCCAGCGCGCCGGCTACGGCTTCGCCTCCCGCGAGGAGATCGACCGCGCGCAGTTGGGCGCGCCCTACCGCGTCTGGACCGCCGACCCGGCGCGCGTCGAGTCCGGCGCCCAGGGCGAGTCGCTGCGCGCGACGCGCGAGTGGCGCTTCCCGGTGACCGTCGACGGCCAGTACCGGGCCCTGCTCACGGTGGGCTCCATCCACGGCGGCGCGCTCCAGGCGGTGGACCTCGGCGCGGCGGGGCTGGCCCAGGAGCTGGGCCAGCACGAGAAGGAGCGCAGGATCCCGGCGCAGGCGGAGCGGGTCCTGCTCCGGCTCTACCAGCTGCGCGCGGACCTCGTGGCGTTCCCGGCGCCGGCCTCCAAGCTCGAGGACGCCGCCTTCGAGGCCCTCGCCTCCGCCCGGGCGCTGCCCAAGGCTCCGCAGGGAGCGGTCGGCCTGCCCCACCTGCTGCCCTGGCTGCGCGAGCGCTTCGCCGCGGTGAGGCCCCGATGAGGAGGCTCGCCCCCGCCTTCGCCGCGATCCTCGCCGCCGGCGCGCCCGCGCTCGCGCTCGCGGCGCCGGTGCTGCTCCAGGTGACGCAGGTGGAGCAGGAGCACACCCTGTGGTGCTGGGCGGGCACCAGCCGCACGGTCCTGCTGCACTTCGGCGTCGACCAGCCGCAGTGCGCCCTCGCCGAATACGCGCGCACCCATACGACCGCCAGCGACGTCAACCTGGGCACGGTGGACTGCTGCGTCGACTGGCAGCAGGGCTGCAACAACTGGAACTACTTCTGGTTCTTCGGCGGCAGCATCGCCGACATCCTCGACCACTACGCCGGCCTGCAGAACCTCACCTTCGAGCGGGCGCTCTCGCTCGCCGAGATCCAGCAGTCCCTCGACGTCGGGCGGCTCGTCCTGGTGCGCTGGGTCTGGTCGAACGGCAGCGGCCATTTCCTGCTCATCCACGGCTACGAGGGGACGGCGACGTACTACATGGACCCCTGGCCCGGAGAGGGCCTGAAGGTCGCCGAGTACGACTGGATGTACCTGGGCGGCGACCACACCTGGGCGACGAGCCTGACGGCGGGCCGCCCCGCCGCCTCCTGCGCCCAGGACGGCAACCCCTGCGACGACGGCGACCGCTGCACCGTCTCCGATCGGTGCGCAGGCGGGGCCTGCCAGGGCACGCCCGTGGTCTGCCAGGCCCCGGTGTGCCAGCAGCGCGCCTGCGAGGCCGCGACCGGGGAGTGCGCTCCCGCCACCTTCCTGCCCGCGGGCTCCCCCTGCGACGACGGCGACCCCTGCACCGAGAACGACGGTTGCCTCTACGGCGCCTGCGAGGGGTCGGCGAAGGGCTGCCCCGCGACCGAGTGCCAGGCCGCCGGCGCCTGCAGCCCCTCCACCGGGCAGTGCGCGGGGGCGCCGGTCGCCGACGGCACCGCCTGCTCCGGCGGGACCTGCCAGGCAGGCGAGTGCCAGGCAAAGTCCGGCGGCTGCAGCGCGGCGGGAGGCGGCAGCCCGCTGGCGGCGATGGCCGCGCTGGCCCTGCTGGCGACCCTCCGCCGCCGCCGCGGCTGACCCCTGGTCGGCTGTCGGCTTTCGACTATTGACTGGAATTGGCCCTGTCCCCCACACCGGGATAGTCTCTGCGCACCATGGGTGAGGCGGGCCAGCAGGACCTCTCGCGGGGGCGTCTGAGCGAACGTCCCTTGGCTTCCATCCTCTGGGCGGCGCGCAGGAGCGCGTCGACCGGAGTGGTGCGCATCACTGCGCCCCAAGGCACCAGCCGCGTCTTCTTCAAGGCGGGAGCCCCGGTCGGCGCCCACGTTCCGAGCGGGGTCAAGCCCCTCTCGCAGATCCTCGTCCAGCACGGGCTGGTCGACGTCGCCACCTTCGACCGGGCGCTGCCCCAGCTCGAGCAGGGCCGCGACCTGCAGGAGGTGCTCCAGGAGATGGGCGCCATCGACGAGGGCGGCTGGACGCGCGCCCTGTCGCTGCAGCACCGCGAGGCCCTGCGCACGCTGGCCCGGCTGGCCGACGGGACCTGGGAGTTCGCCCCGGAGGCGCTGCCCGCCTGGACCGAGACCGTCTCGCTGGACGGCGCCGCGGTCCTCGCCGAGGCGATGGCCGAGGCCGAGTCGCTGGTCGTCGATCTCCTGGTGGAGCTGGGCGCCCGCTGGCTGAAGCTCTCCCCGCAGAGCGCCGAGGTGCTGGCGCACTTCAACGCGGACGAGAAGGAGAAGTCCGCGCTGACGGCGCTCGAGGAGGCCGGCAGCTGGGAGGACCTGGTCGCCAAGGGCCTCGAGCCGCGCCGGGCCCGCCTGCTCTGCGCCGGGCTCTATGCCCTGGGCGGCGCCACGGCGGTCGAGCCGCGCGAGGACGTGCTGGAGAGGGCGCGCGCCTCGGCGCAGCAGGTCGTCCAGCGCGCGCAGGAGCTGGCCCGCGAGCGGGCCGCCAAGCTCGAGGGCGAGGGCAAGCAGGAGGCCAAGGCGCAGAAGGCCCGCGGCGGCAGCCTCCTCCAGCGCATCGCCGACCAGAAGAAGAAGGGCGACGCCAAGGCCGCCGAGAAGAAGGCTGCCGAGGAGGCCCGCCAGGCCGCCGAGGAGAAGGCCGAGACGCTCCTGCGCCAGACCCGCGAGGCCCGCGACCAGGCGCTCTCGGAGGCGCGGGCCGAGGCCCAGGCGCTGCTGGCCAAGGCCGAGGAAGAGGCCCAGAAGATCGAGGAGGACGCCCGGCAGCGCGCCCAGGACGCCTGGAAGAGCGCCGAGGGCGAGCGCCAGGCCGCCGACGACGCCGCCGCCGAGCTGGAGCGGCTCGAGGCCGACCTGGCGCAGGCCGAGAAGGACCAGCAGGCCGCCGAGGCCGCGCTGCGCGAGCAGCAGCAGCAGCTCGCCGACGCCGAGGCGGAAGCCGGCCGCATCGCCGAGGAGGGCCGCGCCCAGGTCGAAAGGGAGCGGGCCGAGGCGGACCAGAAGGCGCGCGAGCGGGTCGCCCAGGCCGCCGAGCAGGGGCAGCGACCCGAGGGCGAGGCCGAGGCGCTCCAGCAGGCGAACGAGGCGCGCGAGCGCTCCTCCCTGGTGCGCAGGGACCTCGAGGCGGCCCGGCAGAAGAAGGCCGCCGCCGAGGAGGCCACGCGCGAGCGGGAGGAGGCGCGCGCCGAGGCCGAGGCGGCCACCCGGCAGGCCGAGGAGCGGCGCGACGCCGCCCGCGCCGAGTCCGAGCGGCTGGTCGAAGAGCTGCACCGGGAGACCGAGCGCGCCGCGGAGCGCGAGCGGGTGCTGGGCGCCGAGCGCGTCGCCCTGGAAGAGAAGCAGAAGGCGCAAGAGCTGGAGCAGGAGGTCCGGAGCCAGGCCGCGGCCACCGAGGCGGCCCAGCAGGCCCAGCAGGCGGCCGAGGAGCTCGCGCGCGCCGCCGAGCAGGCGAAGGGCCAGGCCGCCGAGCAGGCCGCAGAGGCCGAGCGGGCGAAGGAGCAGGCCGAGCGCGACCTCGAGGCCAAGCGCGCCGAGATCCTGAAGGTCGACGAGGAGCTGCGGCAGGCCGCCGAGCGTGGCGCCGAGGCGCTCCAGGCCCTGGAGCAGCGCGGCCAGGCCGAGCAGGAGGAGCGCCGCCAGGCCGCCGAGGAGCACGAGCGGCGGCTCGCCGAGCAGCGCGCCGAGCTCGAGAAGCAGCGTGCCGAGGCGGACGCGACGCTCGAGTCGAAGCGCGAGGAGGTCGAGAAGCTGCAGCAGCAAGTGCACCGCGAGGAGGACAAGCTCGCGGCCCTCAAGGCCTCCGCCGCCGAGCGCGGGCAGACCGCCACCGAGGAGCTGCGCCAGGGCGAAGAGGTCCTGGCCCGGTCCCGGGCCGAGCAGATCGCCGCCCTCGAGGAGAAGAAGCAGAAGGCCGAGGACGAGCTGGCCGCGGTCCGCGCCGAGGTGGAGAAGCTGGGCGCCGAGCTGAAGGCTGAAAGCGAGCGCGCCGCCGAGCTGGCCCGCACCGCCGAGGAGCGCAAGCAGCAGGCGGACGCCGAGCGCAGCCAGAGCGAGGAGACCACCCGCAAGAACTCCGAAGCGCTGGCCGACCTGGCCATCCAGAAGGCCTCCCTCGAGCACTCGCTGGCCGAGCAGCGCGCCGCCGCCGACCGGGTGGCCGCCGAGCTGCGCGCGGAGACCGAGAAGGCCGACGGCCTGCGCAAGGCGGTCGCGGAGAAGCGCGAGGCGCTGGAGCAGGAGCAGCGCGAGGCGCAGGACTCCCTCGCGCGCCAGAAGGCCGAGGCAGAGACGTCGGCGGACGAGAGACGGCGCCAGGCGGAGCAGGACCTCGCCGAGGGAAAGGCGCGGGTCGAGAAGCTCGCCGAGGAACTGAAGCAGCAGACCGATCGGCTCGCCGAGTTGGCCCGCGCCCGCGACGAGCAGCGCGCGCAGGCGGAGGAGCTACGCCAGGCGCAGGAAGCGCAGGAGCGCGCCGCCCGCGAGCAGGCCGAGCAGGACGCCGCCCAGCGGGCGCAGGCCGATGCCGAGGCCCGGAAGGTTTCCGAGGAGGAGGAGCGCAGGGTCACCGAGGCGCTCGCTGCCCAGCAGCAGCGCGAGCGTGAGGTCGAGGAGGCGCTCGCCGCCGCGAAGACCAAGGCCGACGCCGAGGCGCAAGCCCTCGCAGATGCGAAGGCGCAAGCGCAGGTCATCGCCGATGCCGAAGCGAAGGCGCGAGCCGACGCCGAAGCCCAGGCGCGAGCGCAGGCCCTCGTCGATGCCGAAGCAAAGGCGCGAGCCGAGGCCGACGCCCAGGCGCAAGCGCAGGCCCTCGTCGATGCCGAAGCGAAGGCGCGAGCCGAGGCCGAAGCCCAGGCGCAAGCGCAGGCCCTCGCCGATGCCGAAGCAAAGGCGCGAGCCGAGGCCGAAGAACGGGCACAGGCACCAGCCGAGGCTCCCGCTCCTGCGGAGCAGGTGCCCGAGGAAATCGTCGTCGACGACGTGGCTCCGGTGCCCGCCGAGTCGGAACTGGAGCGAGCGAAGTTCCTGGCTGCCCGCGACGCCGCGGAAACCCGCCGGGTGAGCCGCAAGCTGGAAGCGCGGCAGCGCGCCGCCGGGCTGCCTCCCGCAGAGCCGATCGTGCCGCCGCCTGCGCAGGCACTGCCGAACAAACCCGCCGCGGCCAAGCCGCCCAAGCCGCCCGCCGCGCCGGCGGTGCCGGTCCGCGAGATCACCGTTCCCGTCGGCGAGCCGGAATTCGACGCGGCCGATTTCGGCGACGAGGCTCCGCTCGAGCTCGCCACGACGCCCGCCCGCGCCCCCGTGCCGCCGCCGGCCCCCGCCGCCGCTGCCGAGGCGCAGCCGGAGGAGGTCGAATTCGTCGAGGAGCCTCCCGAGCTTCCTCCGGAGCCGCCGGCCGAGGCCTCGTCCGAAGAGATCGGCCTGGTCGAGGCTCCACCCGAGGCGCAGCTGCAAGAGGTCGACTTCGTCGAGGCCCCACCCGAGCTGCTGCCTCCGCCGCCGCCCGTCTCGATGACGCTGCCGGCCTTCCCGGCGCCGCCCCGGGGCCTCGAGCCGCTGGCCCCGTTCTCGACGCTTCCGGCTTTCCCCGCCCCCGCCCGGACCCCGGAACAGGAAGCCCTGGCCGCAGACTTCGAGACTCCCGCGCCCGTTCAGCCGTTCGCGAGCTCGGGGACCGAGCCCGCCCTGGTTTCCCCGGCCTTCGCCGCCGCCGAGCCCGAGCTCCCTCGCCCAGACTTCTCGCCGGACGCTCCCGAGGCCCCCGCCGCCGAGCCGAGGCAGGACCCGGGCGCGACCCAGCGCGACCTGGCGCCGGTGGATCCCGCCGAGGCCCTCGCCCAGGCGGCCGCCTCCTCCGCGGTGGACGAGGACTCGTCGGAGACCTGGACTGCCTTCTCGAGTCCGCGGCCCCAGGCGCCCGCCGCTGCCGCACCGGCGCCCCAAGAGCCCGAAACGGTTTCCCCGGCTCCCGCCGCGACGCCTCCGGTGGCGGTGCCTCCTCGCGCCTGGATGAACAACCTCTCGGCCGGCGGCACTCCGCCCTTCCTCTCCCTGGCCCAGCAGATCACCTCCTCGGTCGAGCTGCCGGATCTGAACGCCGACGACTTCCAGGTCATGTCGCCGAACCGGGGACGCGTCTCCGCGCCGACGGCCACTCACACCACCACGCCGCCGCCCATCGCGGTCGCCGCGCCCTCGCCCGCGATGGTGCATCCGACGCCTCCGCCGGCGGCCTGGATGTCCGAGCCGGGCACCGCGCCGGTCGCGGCCCGGCCCCCGGCTTCCGCACCCCCGCCCCCGCCCCCGGTCCAGCCCGACCCGCTCGAGGCCCCCCTCGACGTGGACGACGAGGGCTCGTGGAACGCGGCGATGCGCCCCGGCTCGATGGCCGCGGCGCCGGCCGCCGGCCCCGCGGGCGCCGGGACCCCGAATTCGAACGTGGAGAGCGACTTGAGCGAGAGGGACGACGAAGCCAAGGCCCGCCGGCAGCGCCTGCTGCGACGCGCCTTCGGAAACCTGGGGACCCTGCCCAACGCGGCCAGCCCTGCGCCCGAGGGGGCCCGCCCGGCACCTCCGCCGCCGCAGGTCGCACCGCCCCCGCCCCCGCGCGCCGAGCCGGCGCACGCCCCGGCAGCCGCCGCCGCGGAGTCGGTCGCCGAGAAGGAGTACGCCCGGAAGGTCGAGGCGAAGGCCCTGCTGGTGGGCAAGGACCACTTCGCGGTGCTGGAAGTGCCGCACACGGCGACCAAGGACCAGATCAAGGCGGCCTACCTGCAGGCGGTGAAGCTGTTCCACCCCGACCACCTCCCGCCGTCGCTGGGCCACCTCGCGCCGCAGGTGAAGGAGATCTTCAACGCCATCCGCGACGCGCACGACGCGCTCGACGACGACACCCGGCGCACGGCCTACCTGTCCACCATCGAGAAGCCCAAGCCCCCGACGCCGGAGGCCGCCGTCAAGGCCGCCACCGAGGACGCGGCGGTCTTCGAGAAGCACGCCGAAGCGCACATGCGCAAGCGCGAGTACTCGCAGGCGGCCGAGCAGTTCGCCAAGGCCTTCGCCCTCTCCAAGAGCGCCACGCACCTGGCGCAGGAAGCCTGGGCCATCTACGTCGACCCGCGGCGCCGCGCCGACCTGCCGTTGGTCTCCAGGAAGCTCGAAGACGCCCTGAAGATCGACCCCAAGAGCGACAAGGCCTGCTACGCCATGGGCGTCATCTGCCGCGTCGGCGGCGACCTGGCCCGGGCCACCAAGCTGTTCAAGACCGCCATCGCCACCAACCCGCGCAACGCCGAGGCCTCCACCGAGCTGCGCCTGATGGAGATGCGGGCCAAGAAGAAGTAGCCCGC
>DASXVQ010000068.1:0-141981 GCA_036504155.1 Myxococcales bacterium | reverse complement strand
GTCGGCTCGCGGTTTCGCTCCCCGCTTCTTTCAACGCCAATCTCGCGGTCGGCGCCTTGCGGGATCGCTCGGGGTCCCTACGACCAGGTTCCCCAGAGGACTTTCACCTCCTAGTCACGCCCATGCTGGGCACACCAAAGGCAAGGCGGGGACCCGAGTCGCCTCGGATCCCCGCTTGAAGAATGCCAGTCACGCCCGAACGACCCCGCCGCAGAGGGCGGGCACTCCCGCTGGGGTCCTCAGGTCACGACCTTCGACTTGGCCCACAGCGCGTCGAACCGCCCCTGGAACGCCTGCGAGGTCTCGGCGTCGTTCTTGATGCTGAAGCGGTCCTCGCTGTGCTTGGTCGAGGAGGACTCGCTGAAGTTGGCCGAGCCGTAGAAGACGTCGTCGCCCACCACGCCGAACTTCTCGTGCATGGTCTTGGCCGACTGCACGCGCAGGTCGATGGTCACGCCAGCCGCCTTCAGGTCCTTCACCATCTTGATGACCGGGTCGTTGAAGTCGTCGTTGATGACGATCTTCACCTCGACGCCGCGCTTGGCCGCCGCGACCAGCGCCTTGACCTCGGGGGCGCTGTTCGACATGCCGTACATGGCGATGGCGATCTGCTGGCCGGGCTGCGCGCGGTTGAACAGGTCGGTCGCCGCCACCGAGACGTTGGCCGCCTTGGTCGTCACCTTCCCGTCGTCGCCCATCGCCGCCACGGTCTTGCTGCCCGACGGCCCGTAGCCCGTGCCGCCCACGGTCTGGCCGAACGGACGGCTGTTGAAGAAGGCCTCCACGTCGGTCGCGGTGAGGTACTTCTTCACCGCGTTGAAGGCCTGGGGGGTCATCCCCGGGACCTTCATCAGCTCGTCCACGTTGTCGAAGCTGCCGTTCTGGCCGCGGTAGGCCACGACCGCCTTGGAGAGCGAGGCGGGCAGGCCGGCGGTGTTGAGCTCCTCCTCGGACCCGTCGTTGACGCTCACCGTCAGGGCGCCGAAGCCGGCCGCCTTCTCCAGCGCCGCCAGCTTCTCCCCCGGCAGCGTCGCCAACGACTTCACGCGGTCCTTGAGCTCGGAGAGGCTGGCGAAGCGGCCGTACTTGGAGCGATCGGTGCGGATCTGCTGGGCGACCTTGGTCCCCACCACGTCGTCGAGCAGCTTCTTGTCCGACTTGGTGAAGCCGTTGAGGTCGAAGTTGGTGGCGTTCTTCGCCGGGAGGTAGGCCGCGTACCGGTCGTCCTTGAGCGGGGTGAAGGGCGTCGCCTTGCCGCCGTTCTTCACCGCGATGGCGTTGAACTGGTCCTTCTTGAAGTCGGAGAAGTTGTTGGGCGAGAGCGTCGCCTCGTCGTTGTTGAAGTAGCCGGCGAACTCGTCGCGGTACTGCTCGATGGCGGTGCGGGTCGAGCCGTCCATCGACTTGAAGACCAGCAGGTCCTCGTAGTTCTTGGTGTCCGCGGTGTCCGACCAGTTGAAGGAGCCCGAGCACATCCGGTCGGGCACGCCGTCGATGACGCTGACGAAGCCCTTGTGGTGGTTGAGGCCCTGGGTCGCGCCGTGGTTGTAGACCGCCCGGCCGTCCTTGGCGCTCCAGACGTAGGGGAAGTCCTTCTTGTACTTCACCTGCACGTTGGGGAGCTTCTCCTTGAGGATCTCGGGCAGCGCGTTGTTGCTGCCGCCCGAGGCCTGGGTCGAGTCGGCCACGATGCGGAAGGTGACGTTGGGGTTGTTCTTGGCGATGTCGACGATGGCCTTCTGGATGGTGTCCGACTGGAACTCGAAGATCATCATGTCGATCTCGGTCGGCCGGCCGCCCGCCCGGGTGACCGTGTCGTTCAGCTCGCCGACGAGCTTGGCGGCCAGGCTCTCGTTGAACGAGAAGTGCGCCGAGACGCCGTCCACGTTGGACGCGGACTTCATCTTCGCCGCGGTCGTCGAGGCCTCGGCCAGGGCGCCGTCCAGGCCCGAGCCGCTCACCAGCGCGTTGGCCGGGGCGGCCTTCTCGAAGATGTCGGCCACCGCCTGCGCCTCGGCCTTGTTCAGGAACTTGTCGCCGTTCTGCTCCGCGACCCTCGCCAGCGCCTCCTTCACCTTCGCTTGGTCCTGCGGCGACACCCGCGCCAGCGCCCTGTCCACGATGGGCTTGGCGTCGGCGGCGATCTTCACCTTGCTGAAGGGATTGACGGGCATGGTCCTCTCCGGAGATGGGCGGAAAAAGCTCGCCACATTGTCGGGCAAAGTGGGACAAAGTTGCTCGGCCATGGACCATGTTCATGGCCAAGCCCTCGCTCAGGACCTGCCCGCTCGCCCGCTCGCCTAGCGTTCATCGCGCAACCGAGCCAACTACCTGTCGTTTCCGGCGCCCAGCAGCCTGGCTTGCGCTTGACGCGTCGCGTCGCTAACTCCTAAGGTTCCGGGTTCCAACCACCAGCTTGAAAGACAAGGAGCGGCCATGGCGAACGGGGGCATCGGCACGTCGGGGCGGCGCGTCGCGATCGTGATGGGGTTGCGCACGCCGTTCGTGAAATCCGGCACTGGCTTCGCCGACCTTTCGGCGGTCGACCTGGGGACGGCGGTGGTGAGCGAGCTGGTGCAGCGCTCGGAGATCGACCCCAGGGAGGTCCAGAGCCTGGTGTTCGGGGAGGTCGTCCCCGCGCCGCTGGACACGCTCATCGCCCGCGAGGTCGCGCTGCGCAGCAACCTGCCCAAGAGCGTCGAGGCGCACACCGTCTCCCGCGCCTGCGCCACCAGCGTCCAGGCGATGGCCAGCTGCCACGACGCCATCGTGCTCGGCCGCTGCGAGGTCGCCATCGCCGGCGGCGCCGAGAGCCTTTCCGACGCGCCGCTGTTCGCCAGCCGCCCGCTCGCCAAGGCGCTCATCGAGGCCTCGCGCGGCAAGACCATGGCCGCCAAGCTGGGCGCCTTCCGCAGGCTCAAGCTCAAGGACATGGCGCCCACCCCGCCCTCCATCAAGGAGCCGACCACCGGCCTGACCATGGGCGAGAGCGCCGAGAAGATGGCCCGCGAGAACGGCATCAAGCGCGAGGACCAGGACCGCCTCGCCTTCGAGAGCCACCGGCGGGCCAGCGCCGCCATCGAGTCCGGCAAGTTCAAGGACGAGGTGATGGCGGTCAGCGTGCCGCCCAAGTACCGGACCGTGGTTGCCGAGGACAACATCGTGCGCAAGGACGCCACCCTCGAGGCGCTCTCGGGCCTGCGGCCGGTCTTCGACAAGCGCAACGGCACCATCACCGCCGGCAACTCCTCGCCGCTCACCGACGGGGCCGCGGCGCTGCTGATGATGAGCGAGGAGAAGGCCAAGGCGCTGGGCTACACGCCGCTGGGCTTCCTGCGCAGCTTCGCCTTCGCCGCCATCGACCCCGCCGACCAGCTGCTGATGGGCCCGGCGTGGTCCACGCCGGTCGCGCTCGAGCGCGCGCGCCTGAAGCTGAAGGACATGGACCTCGTGGACATGCACGAGGCCTTCGCGGCGCAGGTGCTCTCCAACCTGCAGGCCTTCGCCTCCCGGGAGTTCGCCCAGAAGCGGCTCGGGCGCGACGAGGCGATCGGCGAGGTCGACCCGGGCAGGCTCAACGTCAACGGCGGCTCCATCGCGCTGGGACACCCCTTCGCCGCCACCGGCGCGCGCATGGTCACCCAGACGCTGCGCGAGCTGGGGCGGCGGGGCGGGCAGTACGCCCTGCTCACCATCTGCGCCGCCGGCGGCATGGGCGCCTCGGTGGTCCTCGAGCGCACCTGAGCTTTCGCGTCCATTTATGAATTCCAACCGCAAGATCGCACCCCAAGGGAGGGAAGCGATGAAGCGCACCGACGAGATGGCCAAGAGCTTCAAGGTCGAGCACGGCGCCGACGGCGTGGCGGTCATCACCTACGACGTCCCCGGCGAGCCGGTGAACACGCTGCAGGAGAACACCTCGCGCGAGTTCGACGCGCTCATCTCCGAGCTGTCGAGCGACGCGCGGGTCAAGGCCGCGGTGCTCGTCAGCGGCAAGGCGGACAGCTTCATCGCCGGCGCCGACATCAAGATGCTCTCCGCGGTGACCACGGCCCAGGACGCCGAGCGGCTCTCGCGCGAGGGCCAGGCGGCCTTCAACCGCCTCGAGCAGATCCGCTTCCCGGTGGTCGCCGCCATCCACGGCGCCTGCCTGGGCGGCGGCCTGGAGCTGGCGCTCGCCTGCACCTGGCGCATCGCCACCGACGACGCCAAGACCTCGCTGGGCTTCCCCGAGGTGCAGCTGGGCCTCGTCCCCGGCGCCGGCGGGACGCAGCGCGCCCCGCAGCTCGTCGGCGTGCAGGCGGCGCTCGACCTCATCCTCACCGGCAAGCAGCTCAAGGCCGTCAAGGCGCTCAAGCTGGGCCTGGTCGACGAGGTGGTCCCCGCCCCGCTGCTCCGGCAGGTCGCCCTCAAGCGGGCCGCGGAGCTGGCCGCCAAGGGCAAGAAGCCCGAGCGCAACGGCGTGGGCTTCATGCGGCTGAAGGGCAAGAAGCCGCAGACGCTGCTGCAGAGCCTCCTGGGCCCGCAGATCTGGACCGAGGCCGCGCTCGAGGAGAACCCGGTCGGCCGCGCCGTCCTGTTCCGCAAGGCCAAGGAGTCGGTGGTCAAGAAGACCGGCGGCCACTACCCGGCCCCGCTCAAGGCGCTCGAGGCCGTCCGCATCGGCGTCGAGGAGGGCTTCGACAAGGGCCTGGCCGCCGAGGCGCGCTTCTTCGGCGAGCTGGTCGTCTCCGAGGTCTCCCGGCAGCTGGTCGGCATCTTCCAGGCCCAGACGGCGCTCAAGAAGGACCCCGGCGTCGCCGGCAAGGTCGAGGCCCGCAAGGTCAAGAAGATCGGCATGCTGGGCGCGGGGCTGATGGGCAGCGGCATCGCCTACGTCACCGCCAACGGCGGCGTCGACGTGCGCCTGAAGGACCGCGACTACCCGTCGGTGGCGCGGGGCCTGGGCGGCGTGCGGCAGATCCTCGACGAGCGCACCAAGCGCCGCTCGATGACCCGGGTGCAGGCCGACGCGATGATGGCGCGGGTGACCGGCACCACCGACTACTCGGGCTTCAAGGGCTGCGACGTGGTGATCGAGGCGGTCTTCGAGGACCTGGGGCTCAAGCGCAAGGTGCTGGCCGAGGTCGAGGCCGCCTGCCGGCCCGAGACGATCTTCGCCTCCAACACCTCGTCGATCCCCATCACCAGGATCGCCGAGGAGGCCAGGCGGCCCGAGAACGTCGTCGGGATGCACTACTTCTCGCCCGTCAACAAGATGCCGCTCTTGGAGATCATCACCACCGCCAAGACCTCCCCCGAGGTCACCGCCACCGCGGTCGCGCTGGGCAAGCGGCAGGGCAAGACGGTCATCGTGGTCAACGACGGCGCCGGCTTCTACACCAGCCGCATCCTGGCGCCGTACATGAACGAGGCCGCCTACCTGCTGGTCGAAGGCGCGGACGCGCTGGAGCTCGACAAGGCGCTGGTGGACTTCGGCTTCCCGGTCGGCCCCATCACGCTGCTCGACGAGGTGGGCCTGGACGTCGGCGCCAAGGTCGCCCACATCCTCCACCACGAGTTCGGCGACCGCATGGCCGGCCCGACCGCGATGGACGAGCTGGTGCGCGACGGGCGGCTCGGCCGCAAGGCCAAGAAGGGCCTCTACAAGTACGACCAGGAGACGGGCAAGAAGCTCAAGGAGATCGACGAGACGGTCTACGACCTCCTGCCCGGCGGCCGGACGCGCAAGCCCATGGACCGCAAGGAGATGGCCGAGCGCGTCAGCCTGCAGATGGTCAACGAGGCCATCCGCTGCCTGGGCGAGGGCATCCTGCGCAGCCCGCGGGACGGCGACGTCGGCGCCGTCTTCGGCCTGGGCTTCCCCCCGTTCCGCGGCGGGCCGTTCCGCTACGTCGACGCCGCGGGCGCGGCCAACATCCTGCGCAAGCTCGAGAGCCTGCACGGCAGGTTCGGAGCGCGCTTCACCCCTGCCCCGCTGCTCGTGGACACGGTGAAGGCCGGCAAGAAGTTCCACCCGGCATAAGGACTGTCGGAGCCGTCGTCAGCTGGACATAATGGGGCCGGGCGCGCCTTGTCGCGTCCCGGCCCCTCATGCATCCGCGCTCGAGACCACTCCTCCTCGCACTTCTCCTGCTGGCTGCCTTGCCGGCGGCCCCCGCCTCGCCCGCCATGGCCGCGGAGCCCGCCGATGGCCCCGCCGCGGCACCCGAGCAAGGGCCGGTCTTCTCGCCTGGCGAGTCGCTGGTCTTCCGCGTCAGCTACCTGGGGATGTCGGTGGGCCGGGCGGTGGCGGTGGTGGGGGCGGGGACCGAGGTGGACGGCCGCAAGGTGTGGCCCATCGTGGGCACCGCGCGCACCGACCCCTTCTACTCGTTCTGGCCGGTGAAGGACCGCTTCGTCACCTGGTGGGACCCGGTGGAGAAGAGCTCCATCGGCAGCGAATTCCACGCCGACCACAACAAGTGGCGGCGCCGCGAACGCGTGCGCTACGACCGCAAGGCGCTCACCGCCTCGTTCCTGTGCGAGAAGGAGTACGCGCCCCGGTTCGAGGAGACGGTGGCCATCGAGCCGGACACGCGGGACATCATCGCCGCGCTCTACACGCTGCGGCAGCGCCGGCTGGCGGTCGGCGACCACGAGGAGATCTCGGTCTACACCGGCAAGCACATCTTCCCCATGAAGGTCGACGTGCAGCGCACCGAGGAGCTGGAGGTCGGCGCCGGCAAGTTCGACGCGGTGATCGCCAAGGTCGAGGTGGAGTTCTCCGGGAAGACCGCCACGAAGAAGATGGAGATGGCCTTCTCCAACGACGCCCGCCACATCCCCCTGAAGATGGACGCCGAGTTCTTGTTCGGGGCGATCGTGGCCGAGCTGCAGAGCTACGAGAAGGGCGTCTCGCGCCCCTGAGGCGCTTGCCCGTCCCGGGTGCCGTCCCTACTTGAGGCCGGTGCTTGGGCGGCCATCCACTCTGCGCTGGGCGCTCGGGCTCTCCCTGGTGGGAGCGCTCGGGGCCGGCTTCGCCCTGGCGGGCGGGCGCGGCCCGCAGCAGCCCGGCTGGGCCTATGCGGTCTCGGAGATGGTCAAGCTGGGCCCCGGCGCCCGCCCCAAGAAGAGCGCCAGCGTCGAGCTTCGCGCCGCTCGAGGAGAGTGCGTCGCCTCCCAGATCGTGGTCGATGCGCCGGCGCGCGGCGTGCGCATGGAGGCGAGCGCGCTGCACCGCCCGGGCGCGCCTCCCATCGGGGCCAGCCTGTACCGGGAGGCCTTCCTGGAGATCGCCCACGCCTCGAACTCCGAGGGGCGCACGGGTCGCTGGCCCGACCCGCTGATTCCGGAGCGGGACCCCGACTTCGGCGAGCCGCGCCGCGCCTTCCCCGCGTCGTCCACGAGCGATCCGGTCGTCGGCTACCTCGGGATCTGCGTCGGCGCGGCGATGCCCGGGCACTACGAAGGCGACGTCGTGGTCCGCGCCGAGGGCCGCCGCCCGGTGGTGCTCCCGGTGCGGCTCACGGTCCGTCACTTCTCGATTCCCGCGACCTCCAGCCTGCCCAACTCCTTCGGCTTCTCGGGCATCGCCGCCGTGCTCGGGCACGGCCTGCCCAACGACTCGGAGCACGTGCTCGAGCTGACCCGGCTCTACGCCTCGGCCGCCCTGCGGCACCGCCTCTCGCTGCACGGGATGAGCATGGAGGCCCCGGCGATCGTCTCGATGGACCCGCCGAAGGTTGACTTCGGGGCCTGGGACGCCGAGGTCGGCCCGTTCCTCGACGGCACCGCGCTCTCCAGCGGCGCGCGCTTCACGTCGATCGACGTCCGAGTGCCCCGCCGGGTCGTCTCCGACCCGCGCGGGCTCGAGTACCTGCGCCTCTACGTGGAGCACCTGCGCCAGAAGGGCTGGCTCGACCGCGCCTTCGTCTACCTGAAGGACGAGCCTCGGGAGAAGGACCTCCCCGAGGTGCGCCAGTTCGCCGACCTGGTCCACCGCGCGAGCCCGGAGCTTCGCGCGCTGGTCACCACCTCGATGGTCCCGGTGCTGGAGAGCTCCATCGACCTGTGGACCCCGAACCTGAACTGCCTCTTCGCGCGCAAGGGCAGCGACTACTGCAAGGTGCTGCGGCCCGTGGACGCCTACGCCCAGGCGCGGGCGCGGGGCTCGAGGCTGTGGTGGTACCAGTCGTGCGGAAGCCACGGCTGCGGCGAGATGCCGGCCCGCGACCTCGAGCACCGGCGCTACTTCAGCGGCTGGCCCTCGTACATGGTGGACCACGACGCCGCGCTGAACCGGGCGATGGGGGTGCTGGCCTTCCGCTACGGCATCGAGGGCGAGCTCTACTTCAACACCGTCGAGGCCTACCTGCCGGACCCGGCCGCCGCCAAGAAGAAGGCGGACCCCTGGCGCGACCTGTGGCGCTTCCACGGCAACGGCGACGGCACGCTCTTCTACCCGGGCACCCCACAGGCGATCGGGGGCACGCACCACGTCCCCGTCGAGTCGCTGCGCCTCAAGCTCATCCGCGCCGGGCTCCAGGACTACGAGTACCTGTCGCTCGCCCGCTCACTGGGCCTGGGCAAGGCCGCCGACGAGGCAGCAGCGTCCCTGGCCGCGCAACCCTACGAGATCACGCGAGATCCCGAGGCCTGGCAGAGGGCACACGACCGCCTGGCCGATCTGATCGAAGCCGCGCGAGCCAAACGGGCGGCCGAATACCGCCTCGAGGACGCCGTCCAAGGGAAGGGCCGGCCGTAAACATCCAGCGTGCTAGCATTCCCCCCCTCGAGAACGACATGCGACTGACCGTCTCCATCGTCCTGGCCGGCCTCTTGAGCGCCAGCCTCGCCTGGTCCGCGGCGCCTCCCCGGCCCGCGCCCCAGCCGCCTCCCAAGCCGAGTGCCGCGCCGCCCCCGGCGGCGTGCACCGCCCTGCCCAAGCCCCGCTCCGGGCCGCTGCCGTTCGTGGGCGGCGAGACGCTGACCTACGACGTCGACGTCTTGGGCGCCAAGGCCGGGCAGATGACCTTCGACGTGCAGCCCTGGGCTCGCACCGCGTCGGAGATCCCGGTGCGCGTGAAGGCGGAGTCGAACACCTTCTTCAACAAGATGAGGAAGATCAAAGGCGAGGCGGTCAGCTACCTGCGCGCCAAGGACCTGCGGCCCAACCGCTTCCACGAGGACCTCGAGGAGGGGCCCCTCACCCGCGTCGCCGACGCGCTCTTCAAGGACCGCAAGACCGAGGTGAACTGGAAGTCGAACCAGCAGAACAACACCCAGGGCGCCAACCACTTCGCCACGAGCGGCGAGGCCTTCGACTACGTCGGCGTCATCTTCCTGTTCCGGGCCATCCCGATGAAGGTCGGCCAGCCCTTCTGCTTCGACGCCTACGCCATCAAGCGCATGTGGCGCGTCGAGGGCAAGGTCGAGGCCCGCGAGCACGTCTCGGTCCCGGCCGGCGAGTTCGACGCCTTCCATCTCTCCGGCGTCGCGACGACCAACGGCATGAAGCCGCGGGACATCCACGTGTGGATCAGCGACGACCCGCAGCGCGTGCCGCTGGCCGCGCTGGGCGTGCTCGACCTGGGGCCGGTGCGCGCGCAGCTCACCGTGCTGCACCGGCCCGACATGAAGGCCAGCGCCGGCAAGGAGAAGGTGGAGTGGTAGCGAGCCCGGGCTCTTCCGCCAGCCCGCGCTAGTGGCCGCCGCGCGTGGCGATCTGCATCAGCCGCCGGCGCAGGTTGTTGGCCACGACCACCAGGTAGTCGAGGTGGTCGAGCACCTGCGGGTCGTCCGCGATGTCGATGACGTCGCGGGCGCGGGTGTCGGGGTTGGCCAGCAGCGTGAGCACGTCGTCGAAGTACTCGCGCACCAGCTCGACCGTCTTGATCCCTTCGCGCAGGTCGTCCTCGAGGAGATCGACCCGGACCGGGTCGTCGCCCTGCCGGCGCGTCTGGGCGCGCAGGCGCTGGACGACCTCGCGGATGGCCTCTTCGCGGCTCTCGCCCTCGAACTGAACGGTCTGTTGGAGCATCGCGTCCCTCTCGGCAACGGTCGCGGCAACCCGCGAGGATCTGGGGCGATTGTCCGTCCGTCCGCCCTTCGGTCAATTTTTCGGCCGCTTGCCCCGCCCTCGCCTCAGCCTGCCTTCCCCCCAAGGCACCAACGCACCGCGTTGCTTGCCGGCCCCCCCACCGGTCGCTATACTCCGCGTCCTTTCTTCGGACCCCCCCACTAGGGAGAAGTGACCATGTCTTCGCGCTCTTGGGTGTTGGTCGTCGCACTGGTCGCGTTCGCGGGATGCAAGGAGACGGCCGCACCGCCGCCCCCCAGCCCTGCGCCGAAGACGGTCGCGCCGCCCGCCCCGAAGATCGTCAAGCCCGAGCCGTCCGCCTCGGTCTCCGGCCAGTCCGACCCGCAGTGCATCGGCCCCATCGACCTGGCGGTGCCCGCCAAGCTGACCATCGCCGGCAAGCAGGTCGAGCGCCACGGCTACAAGCTCTCCTTCGCCATGCCCGAGAAGAAGGACGCCCCGACGGTGTTCGGCGTGGTCGCCGGCATCAACGAGGACTCCGGCGAGAACCTGGTGAACCTGAAGAAGTACGTGGAGTTCTTCAAGGCCGAGAAGGCCGACGCCATCCTCGCCGTCGGCGACAACGGCGAGAGCGTCGAGTCCATCGTGCGCGTGATGACGCCGCTGGCCGAGACCGGCCTGCCGGTGTTCGCCGTCCTGGGCAACCGCGAGTGCGGCGGCCACTTCAACGACGCCATCACCGAGCTGCAGAAGAAGTTCTCCAACGTGGTCAACTTCAGCAACGTGCGCCACGTCGAGTTCGGCAGCGTCGACCTGCTCAGCCTGCCCGGCTACCACGACAAGCGCTACATCCACTGCCCCTCCGGCTGCCAGTACTTCAAGCAGGACGTCGACGCGCTCAAGCCCATCGCCAAGGCCGCCAAGAACCCGGTGGTGCTCGTCTCCCACGGCCCGCCGCACGGCTCGACCCAGAACGCCCTCGACTCCGCCACCGAGGCCGGCAACGTCGGCGACGCCAACCTCAACGGCCTGGTCTCCGAGGCGAACATCCCCTTCGGCATCTTCGCCAACATCAAGGAGGCCGGCGCCCGCGCCACCGACCTCGACGGCACCAACGTCATCAAGCCCGAGGTGCTCTCCGACAAGCTGTACCTGAACCCCGGCCCCGCCGACGCCGTCTCCTGGGCGATGAACGACGGCACGCAGTCCCTGGGCATGGCCGCGACCCTGACGGTCCAGGGCAAGCAGGCCAAGTACAAGATCTTCCGCGCCAAGGCCTTCACCGCCGAGGAGAAGGCCCAGGCCGCCAAGCTCGCTCCCGCCGAGCCCAAGGAGACCGAGCCCGAGCCGGCCAAGAAGATCGACGAGCCGAAGAAGTAGCGCGCTCCCGCTCGCCCCCCGCGCGCCGACTGGAGACCCCATGCCGGACATCAAGATGCGCTTCGGCGAGATCCTCGTGCGCGCGGGCCTGCTCGACGAGACCCACCTCAAGGCGGCGCTCGCCGAGCAGAAGAAGTGGGGCGGCCGCCTGGGCCGCGTCCTGGTGGAGATGGGGTTCGTCGACGAGCCCACCGTCGTCGCCGCCCTCTCCCGCCACCTGAACATCCCGGCGGTCGACCTCGAGGCGTCCCCTCCCCCGCTGGACGCCGCGCAGCTGCTCGCGGTGCAGACCTGCGAGCGCTACGGCGTCTTTCCGCTCATGGCCAGCGCGGACCGCAAGCTCCTGCGGCTGGCCACCAGCGACCCGACCAACCACGAGGCGTTCCAGCAGATCGAGTTCCGCACCGGCATGAAGGTCGAGCCGGTGGTCGCCAGCGGCAGCGACATCGACCGCGCCATCCGCCGCTACTACTACGGCGAGCGGCCCGAGCTGAAGGAAGAGCTGCCCGCCGAAGCCGAGCCGATGGTCATCACCGCCGGCCGCATGGACCAGGAGACGCAGACCGCCCCCGCCGCCAACGCCGAACCGGCTCCCGAGCCCGGCGCCGGCGCCCCGCGCGACCTGGCCGAGCGCGTCGCCCGCCTCGAGGAGCTGGCCAACCGCCAGGCCCGGGCGCTGCGCGCGCTGGTCGACGTGCTGGTGGAGAGCCGCCAGCTGGACCGCAACTCCTACGTGCGCAAGGTCCGCGGCGAATAGCCGTAGCTGGGGACGGCGAATCCGCCGACGACGAGGCCGGCCACTCCTCGCGGGGGCCGGCCTCTCGCGTTGCTAGAGCATCATCAGCCCGTCTTCGCTCCCCTGCGGCACGATGCTCTGCTGGTGCTTGAGCCGCTCGTCGGACAGGTCGCTCACCAGCATCAGGATCTGCGGGTGGGTGCTGATGAGCTCGTCGAAGGCCGTCCGCGGCAGGCGCAGGATGGTGGACCGCCGCGCGGCGGCCACGGTCGCGGTGGCGGCGCTCTTGGTCAGCAGCGAGATCTCGCCGAAGAGGTCGCCCTCCTTGATGGTGGCGAGCCTCACCTCGACCCCGTCCTTCTTCTTGCGGACGTAGACCTCGCCGCTCATCACCACGTAGAGGCCGTCCGCGGGCAGGCCCTCGGTGACGATGACCTCCTCCGGCTTCACCTCGCGGGCCTTGAACTTCTCGACCAGGACCTTGCGCTCGTTCTTGTCGAACTGCTTGAACAGCGGGCTGGTCGCCATCATGTTCGTCAGCAGCCGCTGCCGGCAGAACTTCTTGAGCGCCTGCTGCACGTGCGGGTAGCGCTTGGTGAGCGAGGCGAGCAGCGCCGCCGAGATCTCCAGGCACTCCGCCTCGTCCTCGGCGACCACCGAGGCCAGGCGCGGCGTCCCGGACAGGAGCGCCATCTCGCCGAAGAACGAGCCCTCGGTCATCCGCGCCAGCACCACCTCGGCGCCGGACTGCGGGTCCTTCTTGGTGACCTTCACGGTGCCGCTGGTGAGCACGAAGAACGACACGCCCGGCGTCCCCTGCTCGATGATGACGTCGCCGGGCTGGCAGCGCCGCAGCTCGCACGCCGAGGCCAGCTCGATGAACGCCTCGCGGGAGAGGTCCGAGAACAGCGGGATCTCCGGGAGGGCGTTGGCGGCCGCCGGCTGGTCCACCGTGACCGTGAGGATCTCGATCTCCTCGTCCTCGTCCACCGAGGAGATGGAGAGGTCGGCCAGCGTCTGCATCTCGGCCAGGGTGGGCCGCTTCAGGCGCGCGACGTCCTCGCGGGTGCCTTCGGGCTCGGCGAACCAGCCGCCCCCCGCGGGGTGGGCGCGAGGTGCGGGCTGCGGCATCTCCGGAGCGGCGGCAGCGGTGGCGGATTCCAGCGCCGCTTCCAGGCTGTCGGCGGACTCGAGGCCCGGCGCGGTCCACTTCGCCACCGCCGGAGGCATCGGCACGGGTGCCTTGGCAGGGGTCGCCGGAGCCTGGGCTGCAGGCTTGCGCCCACCGCCCTGGCTGAACCCCAGCAACTCGGGCTCCCCCAGCTCCATGTCGTTGAGCGTGACCGCGGGCTTGGGCGCCTCGGCAGCCGGCACGTCCTGCTCGGTGAAGAGCAGATCCTCGCCGGTCTCCTCTGCCTTGGGGGGCTCGAGAGGCTTGGGCGGCTGTGGCGGAGGCGCGGTGGGCGGCTGCAGCACCGAGGCCGGGGGCGCCGTGGGCTTGGGGGCGGGCGGCGGCGGAGCGATGGCCTCCGGCGCCTTGGCGGGAGGGGGCGGAGGCTTCGCGGCGGAGGGCGGCGGCGCGGCGGGCTTGGGCGCCGGCGGCGGCAGCGAGGCCGCTTCCGGCTTGGCGGCAGGCGGCGGCGGCTTGGCCGCCTGCGGCGCGGGCGCGGAGAGGGAGATCCCGAGGTCGATCTCCTGCCCCTCGTCCATGTCGAACTCGCCGGGAACGATCTCGATGGACCCGGTGGCGGTCACTGCCGACTTGACCACGGCGGCAGCCGGCGGCGGCTTCGCCGGGCTCTGAGCCGGAGCGGAGGCGGGCAGCGGAAGAGCCGCGTCGATCTCGATTTCGCCGGGCTCGATCTCGATCGACCCGGTCGCGGACATCGCCCTCTTGGCCGGAGGCGCCTTGGCGGGCGCCGAGGAGCCCTTCCAACTGGCCGGCTGGGATCCGTCGTCGAGCTCGAGGCCCGAGGTATCTGCTTGCGCAGCCAGGGGCGCAGCGACCTGGGCAGTCTGCGTGTCGGGAGCCTCGGAGAGCCTGACCCCGTCCTTGAAGGTGCGGCCCGTGTCCAGCTCCAGCGACTCGTCCGGCGGCGGCGGGGCGATGACGGCGGGCCGGGCGGGCGCGGGCGCATGCGCCGGGCTCGCCATCGCGGCGGCAACGGCCGCGGCCCCGGCTCCGCTGGGCGCGGCGGACTTCTTGGGCGGCGGCGGCGCGCCCCCGCCCGACTTGCGGGCATAGAGCTGGGCGAGCACGCCCTGGGTATCGCTGTGGCCCGGGTCGACCTCGAGGATGAGCTTGCAGACGGCGATGGCGCGCGGGAGGAAGCCCTCCTTGGCGTAGGTCTCGGCGGCGATGCGGTAGGCGCTGACGGCGGACGGCTTCTCCCCCGCCTTGACGAGCGCGTCGCCCAGGCGCACGCGCATCTGCATGTCCTTCGGCTCGAGCTTGCAGAGCTCCTCGTACGCCTTGGCAGCCTTCTCGAACTTCCCCTTGGTGAAGTACTTGGAAGCCTGATCCTTCAGCTCGCGGACGTCGGGCATGGCTCAGCGGGCTCCCTGGGCATTGGCGGGTGAGGCGCCCAGCGCCTCCTCGACCGCACGACGGACCTCGGCGTAGTAGTCGAAACGCAGCGCCTCGAGCATGGGGCCCGCGGCCTTGCGATCCAGCTTGGCCAGGGCGCGCGCGGTGATGGCGCGGACCTCGGGCCGCTCGTTGAAGAGCTGGGGAACGAGGACGCCGGACACGGACGGATCTCCCAGCTCGGCGAGCGCGGCGATGATCTCCAGGCGCGCCGGGTGCGTGTGGTCCTTGAGCTGCTCCGCGAGCACCTTGGCGAACGCGGGGTCGCCCAACTTGCCCAGCGCGACCGCGGCCTCGACGGCCTCCGCCCCGCCCGCGCCGAGGAGCTCGGCGACCTTGGGCGCGGCCTCCTTGGCCTTCAGCTCCCCGATGGCCTGCACGAACTCCCAGCGCTCGGAACTGCGCCGCTTGAGCGCGGAGACCAGTAGGCCTCCGCCGGCGGGTCCCGCCCGGCGCAGGCCGCGGGCGGCGGCGCGCAGGACGCCGCGGTCCGGGTCCTCGATGCAGCGGCCGACCAGGTCGAGGGCCGGCCCGGTGGCCACGGCACCCAAGGCCTCGCAGGCGGCACCGCGGGTGGTGGCGTGGGCGTCCTTGGTGAGCTTCTCCAGGACGGGCAGCGCGGCCGGGACCTTGAGGCGGCCGGCGGCGAGCGCCAGGGCGAACAGGAAATCGCCGTCGCCGGCGGCGAGGTCGTCGACGAGGTCGATCTCGGCCGGGGTCTCGCGGTCGACGAGCTTGATGCCCAGGGCCTGGGCGCGCTGCTCGTTGAGCGCGTCGACCTTGGCCATCATGTCGTTGAACTTCTGGGAGCGCTCGCGCAGCTGCCGCGAGGTGGCGTCGTCGCCGTCGTGCTCCCGCTCCCGCTCCCGCTCACGCCTCTCCCGCTCGGGCAGCTTGGAGGGCAGCTTCTCGTTGACCCACTTGGCCTGGGCGACGGCGAGGCGCTCGGCCTCGGCCTCCAGCATCTTGACGATCTTGCCGCCGACGGCCTCGGGCGCCTCCATGGCCCCCAGGGTCTGCGCCGCGGCGATCTTGACGGCGCGGTCGGGCGAGTCGAGCAGCGCGGCGACCTTCTCCACGCCGGCGGAGCCGCCCAGGCCCTCGAGCGCCGCGAGCGCGGCGAAGGGCTCGGCGGAGTTCTTGGCCAGCCTGGCGACGATCGGGTCGGTCGAGCAGCCCCCGTGCAGCTTGGCCAGCCGGGCGGCGAAGCGGGCCACGTCGAGGTTGCCCTCGGAGGCGAGCTTGCACAGCGAGGCCTTGCCCTCGGGGGCGAAGGCGAGCTGGCCGATGGCGTTGATGGCCTGCGTCGAGCCCGAGCCGCCCTCGAGGGCGGTCTTCTCCAGCACCGGGACGGCGCTGGGGTCGCCGAGCAGGCCGAGCGAGTCGGCGGCGGCCTCGCGCAGGACGGGGAGGTTCTCCTTGAAGACGCCCATCAGCGCGGTCACCGCGCGCTTGTCGCGGGCCGCGCCCAGTCCGCGCGCCGCTCCGGCGGCGAGCAGCACCGAGTCGTCGCCGAGGATCGGCAGCAGCCGCTCCACCGCGTCCCCGCGGCCGCTGCGGCCGATCTCCTCGGCCGCCCCCACCCGCTCCGCCGGCCCGCCGGCCTCGAGCGCCTTCTGGTTGCGGTCCCAGAGGATCTTGGCCTCGTGGCGGATGGCCTCCTTGAGTCCTTCGGCCCCCAGGGCCTTGGCGATGGCGGCCCGGGCCGGGCCGTCGCGGCGCCCGTAGGCGGAGAGCAGGTAGGCGCGGGCCTTGTCGGTGTTGAAGCGGGCCAGCCCGACGGCGGCCTCGGTCTCGACGTCGTAGTCCGGGTCGCCCAGCAGCTCGCCCAACGTGTCGATCGCCTTGGCGTCGCCGGACTTGCCCAGCCCCATGACCGCGGACTTGCGGACCAGCGCCGAGGGATCGCGGGTGGCCTTGAGGAAGAGGTGGAAGTCCTCCTCCTGGCTCATCTCCGCAAGGCGGGCCAGGGCCCCGGCGCGAAGCTCGGGGCGCGAGGCGGTCTCGAACTCGTGGAGTGCCTTCTCGTGCTCGCCCTGGCAGGCGGCGAGTCCCAGAGCCAGCAGGCTCGCGACGAGCCACGAGGGACAAGGACGGCACGCGTGCGGTGTGCGCAACGGTCACCTCGTCTGAAGAAAAAAACAGCGCAGCGCGGCGCAGCCACGCCGTTGTCGAGAGGTTGGATGTTAGCTTTCACACCCCGAGGGGTCAACCGCCCAAACTCTCGCAGTTCCTTCAGATTTTTAGGGTCGGCGGCGCCGCGGCCCGGGGCGGTCGCCGCGGGGCCGGGTCGGGCGTTGGGGCTGGGACGGACGGTCCTGTCGCGGCTCGCTCTTGCCGTGCCGGGCCGGGCGCTCGGAGTGGGACGGACGGTCCTGCCGCGGCTCGCTCTTGCCTTGCCAGGCCGGGCGCTCGGAGCGGGACGAGCGGTCCTGCCGCGGCTCGCTCTTGCCTTGCCAGGCCGGGCGCTCGGAGCGGGACGGGCGGTCCTGCCGCGGCTCGCTCTTGCCGTGACGGGCCGGGCGCTCGGACTGGGTCGGACGTTCCTGACGCGGCTCGCTCTGGCGGTGCCGGCGGGCGGGCATCTTGAAGGGCCCTTCCTGGGCTGGCAGGTCCGGCCCGGCGTGCTTGAGCGACTCGATCTCCTCCGGCTCCAGCGCCCTCCACTTGCCCGGGCGCAGCCCGGCGACCCCGATGCCGGCGTACTGCGGCCGGAAGAGGCGGACCACCGGGTGCCCGATGGCGGCGCACAGGCGCTTGACCAGGTGCGGCCGGCCCTCGGCCACGACCAGGCGGATCCAGGTGTTCTTCTCGGCCTCCTTCTCCAGCTCGACCTGCTCGGGCTTGATGAAGCCGTCCTCGAGCCGGACGCCGTCGCGCAGCTTCTGCAGCGTGGCTGCGTCGGGCTCGCCCTTGACCTTGGCCAGGTAGGTGCGCGGGACCTGGTAGCGCGGGTGCATCAGCCGGTTGGCCAGCTCGCCGTCGTTGGTGATGATGAGCGCGCCCTCGGCGTCCCAGTCGAGCCGGCCCACCGCGAAGACCCGCTCGCGGATGGTTCCGATGCAGTCCTTGATGGTCGGCCGCCCCTGGGGATCGGAGAGCGTCGTGACCATCCCGGTCGGCTTGTAGAGGACGAAGTAGCACTTCTGCTCGCGCTCGCCGAGCACGCGGCCATCGACCTTCACGATGTCCGACTGGGGGTCGACCTTGAGGCCCATCTCGCGGACGATCTTGCCGTTGACCTCGATGCGGCCGGCGGTGATCAGCTCCTCGGCCTTGCGGCGAGAGGCCACGCCCGCCTGCGCGAGCACCTTCTGAAGACGAAGCTCCATCGTTCCTCGCTAACCCATTTGCAGTGTTGGTGAAACGGACGCGGCGACGCCGGCTAATCCTCGTCGTCGTCCAGCTCGTCCGGGACCTCGTCGTCTGCGGCGCCGCCCTCGTCCTCTTCCTCTTCCGGCTGCTCGGGCTCGCCCTCCGCGGCGGATTCCTCTCCGCCCTTCGGATCCTGCGGCTCGCCCTCCGCCTCTTCTCCCGCCAGGCCGGCTGCTTCGGCGGCCTCGGGCGAGGCGCCCGGCACCGGAAGGCCCCCCGGCGGCACCGGCGCCACCGGGTTGAGGATGCGCACGGTCGCCTTGGTGCGCGTGTCGGTGTCGGCGATGGCGGTCTCGAGATCGGCCAGCGCGTCGTCGGCCTCGGCGGTGGTCTCCTTGAGCCGCTCCTCGAGCTTGGAGTCGCGCAGGTCGGCGACCAGGCCCTCGGTGCCCTTCTTCTCCTCGGGCTTGCCACCGGTCTGCTGCTCGACGATGGCCTGGCTCTCCTCGTTGAGCTCCTGGAATTCGCGCAGGGTCGGCAGGCTGGCCAGATCGCGCAGGGCGAAGAACTCGAGGAACTGCGGGGTCGTGCCGTAGAGGAGCGGGCGACCGGGCTCCTCCTTCTTGCCGATGATCTTGATGAGCTGGCGGTCGAGCAGCGCCTTGACCACGGCGCCGCAATCGACGGCGCGGATGTCCTCGATTTCGGGCCGGGTCACCGGCTGCCGGTAGGCGATGATCGCCAGGGTCTCCAGCGCGGCGCGGGTGAGGCGCTGCGGCTTGACCTTGAGGAAGCGGCGGACGAAGTCGCTGGTGGACGAGCAGGTGCGGAACTGCCAGCCGCCGGACACCTCGTGCAGGACGATGCCGCGCACGCCGTCGCGGTAGTGGCCCTGCAGCTTCTCCAGCTGCTCCTTGAGGACCGGCGGCGCGATGCCGGTGGTCTGCTGGATGGCCTCGAGGGTCAGCGGCTTGTCGGTGACGAAGAGCAGCGACTCGAGGATGGTCTTCACTCGTTCGGCGGAGAAGCGTCGGGCGCGCGAGACGAGCTTGTCGAACGGGGTGTCCTGCTCCTCGTCGTCGCCGGCGGCGTCGACGGTGGCCGCCTCGATCTCCTCGGGCTCCTTCTTCTTGGGCAAGGGCTCGGAGTCGGCCGCGGCGGCCTCGGCAGCCTGTTGTAGCAATTCGGCCGCCGATTGCTGCTCCGCCGATTCCGGCTCTTCAGCCGCCGAGTCCGGATCCTCACCAGCCGATTCTGGATCCTCAGCAGCCGAGTCCGGCTCTTCAGCCACCGATTCCGGATCCTCACCAGCCGATTCCGGATCCTCACCAGCCGAGTCCGGCTCTTCACCAGCCGAGTCCGGCTCTTCACCAGCCGAGTCGGGCTCCTCGGCCGCCGATTGCGGCTCTTCAGCGACCTCTTCGGACTCGGGGTCGGGAGCGGGCGCCGCATCCTGCTCCGGGGCGGGTTCGGGGCTGGCGACCGCGGGCTGGACGACAGCCACGACCTCTTCGGCGCTGGGCTCCGGGTTCTCCCCGGCTTTCTGGACTTCGCTGTCGGCCACTGCGGTGCTCCTACTTGTAGTCGTCTTTGATCTCGGCAGGCTGGAGCGACTCGGGATCCTTGGCGGAGATGAGAATGTCCTCCTGGCCCTCCTCCTGGTACACGCGGATGAGGCCCAGCTTGCACATCTCCAGCAGCGCCAGGAAAGTCACGACGATCTTCTGGCGGTCGGCCACCTCGCCGAGCACCGTGTGGAACGAGGTGCGCGGCTCGGTCTTGAGGCGTTCGACCAGCGAGCTGATGGCGTCGCCCAGGCTGATGCGGTCGAACATGACCTGGTGCGGAACGTGGATCTTGGCGTTCCTGAGGGTAGCGTCGAGCGCCTCCACCAGCTTGAAGACCGAGACCTCGACCAGTCCGACCTCGCCGTCGCCGAGCGGGATCTGGTCCAGCCGCGCGCGGCGGGTGAAGACCTCGCGGTCGAGCAGGTCGGCGCGGCCCAGCTCTTCGCCGGCGGCCTTGTACTTCTGGTACTCGAGCAGCCGCTTGACCAACTCCTCGCGCGGGTCGGACTGCTCTTCGTCGGCCCCGGGCTGCTCCTCCGGGTTGGGCAGCAGCATGCGCGACTTGATGTGCGCAAGCGTCGCCGCCATCAGGATGAACTCGCCGGCGATGTCGAGGTTCAGCTCCTTCATCGCCTTGAGGGCCTGCAGGTACTTCTCGGTGATGAGGCTGATGGGGATGTCGAAGATGTCGACCCGGTGCTCGCGGATCAGGTGCAGCAGCAGATCGAGCGGGCCCTCGAAGGCCGGCAGGACAATCTTGAAGGCCTCCTGAGGGCTGACCGGAGCGGCTTCGGCGTCTTCCTCGGGCTTGGCCTCGGCCTTCCCCCGCTTCTTGACCGGGGCTTCGACCAGAGGCGCGGGATCGGTCGAGGCCGGTGCAGCCTCTGCCGGAGCTTCCGCGGGAGCCGAGGCAGCAATCTCCTGCGCAGCGGGCTTGGGCTCGTCGACCGGGGCTTCCGCCAGAGCCGGCGCGGGCTGTTCGGGCGCGGGAGCCGGGGCTGAGGACGCAGTCTCATCGGCAGCGGGATCGGACGAGTCGACCGGGGCATCCGCCGGAGCCGTGGCAGGCTGTTCGGGAGAGTCAGTGGAGGCCGCGGCAGCTGTCTCATCCACAGCTGGATCGGGCGAGTCGACCGGGGCATCCGCCGGAGCCATGGCGGGCTGTTCGGGAGAGTCAGTGGAGGCCGCGGCAGCTGTCTCATCCACAGCTGGATCGGGCGAGTCGACCGGGGCCTCCGCCGGGGCCGTGGAGGGCTGTTCGGAAGAGACGGCAGAGGCCGCGGCGGCTGCCTCGTTCACAGCTGGATCGGGCGAGTCGGCCAGGGCATCCGCCGGAGCCGCGACGGCTGCCTCGTTCACAGCTGGATCGGGCGAGTCGACCGAAGCATCCGCCGGGGCCGCAGCGGGCGGTTCGGGAACGACAGCGGGCACCTCGGCGGCTGGCGCCGGGGCTGCAGCCGCGGCGTCGTGCGCAGGGACGTCGGACGCGGCGACGGGCATACCCGTCGCGTCCGGCTCCGTGGCCGCCTCGCCCAGCTCGCTGCGTTCGTTCGACATGATCCGGCTCGTGCCGTCCTCAACTGGGCGGCCGAGCGTGTCCTCCAGAGATCGTCATCCGCATGTGTGTCGCGGACCGCACAAAATAGCCTGTCCACCTTGCCGGGTCACGAATTCTGCCACCCGGGTCAGACATCGCTTTAGGCACGCGGGTGGGCCTTGTCGTAGACCGCCCGGACGCGGGCCCGGTCGACGTGCGTGTAGATCTGCGTGGTCGAGATGTCCGCGTGGCCGAGCATGGCCTGGACGGCGCGCAGGTCGGCCCCTCGCTCCAGCAGATGGGTGGCGAAGCTGTGCCGCAGCTTGTGGGGCGAGAGCGGCTTGTCGATGCCGGCTACCACCGCGTATCGCTTGATGATCTTCCAGATCCCCTGGCGCGTGATGGCCGTCCCGCGCGGCCCCAGGAACAGGGGGCGCGTCTTGCGTCCCTTGCGCAGCGCCTCCCGGCCGCCCTCGAGGTGGCGTTTGACCCAGGCCACGGCGTAGTCGCCCAGCGGAACGACGCGCTCCTTGCTCCCCTTGCCCTTGGCGATGAGGTAGCCGTCGCGCAGGTTCACGTCCTCGGCGGTCAGCCCGCACAGCTCCGAGACGCGAAGGCCGGTGGCGTACAGAACCTCCAGCATGGCCCGGTCCCTCTCGCCCGCCGGCGTCGCGTCCTTGGGCGCCGCCAACAGCCGCTCGACCTCCTCGACCGTCAGGAAAATCGGGAGCTTACGCCGGGTGCGGGGCGTCTCCAGGTCCTCGGTCGGGTCCTTCTTGGCGTGGCGCTCGCGCAAGAGGAAGCGGTGGAAGCCGCGGATGGCCGCCAGGTGCCGGGCCTGCGAGCGATGGGCGAGCCCGCGCTTGTGCAGGGCGACCAGGTGCCTCTGGACGTGCTCCGAGGTGACGTCGTCCGGGTCCCCGACCCTCGCCTTCCCCAGCGCATCCAGGTAGTCACGCATGTCGCGCGAGTACGCCTCCAGCGTGTTGCCGGCCAGCCCGCGCTCCGAGCGCAGGAAGTCCAGGAACAGGTCGTTGAGCAGATCCAAGCTCATGCCGGAAAGGCTACTCCCGCCGGCGCAGTTCGCCACTTTATGTACCAACGAAGCACGTGATCTCGCGCACTTAGCGACTCCCCGCCTCCTGGGATCGGGCTTGTGCTAGCGTTCACGGCCCTTTTGAGACTGTCGGAGTCTTCCATGGCGAGAGCACTTGTCGTCGACGACGAGGCCAACCTGCGCAAGGTGCTGGCCGCGATGCTCAAGCGCGAGGGCTATGACGTCGCCGTCGCCGAGAACGGCGTGCAGGCGATGGCCGAGCTCAAGAAGAACGGCGCCGACGTGGTCGTCACCGACCAGGTGATGCCGCAGATGGGCGGGCTGGAGCTGCTCAAGGCCGTGCTGGCCGAGGACCCCGACCTGCCGGTCATCATGATCACCGCCCACGGCACCGTGGATTCGGCCGTGGAGGCCATCAAGCTGGGCGCCTTCGACTACATCACCAAGCCCTTCGAGCACGAGGAGCTCAAGTCGGTCATCGCCAAGGCGGTGAAGACCCACGAGCTCTCCCGGACCAGCATCCCGGCCGCCGACGAGCGGGCACGCCAGGCGCTGGTCGGGGCGTCCACAGGCATGGCGGATATTTTCAAGATCATCGAAAAGGTCGCCGACACCCCCTCGACCGTGATGATCACCGGCGAGTCGGGCACCGGGAAGGAGCTGGTGGCGACCGCCCTGCATGCCGGGTCCTCGCGGCGCAACAAGCCGATCATCCGGGTCAACTGCGCGGCCATCCCCAAGGACCTGATGGAGAGCGAGCTGTTCGGCTACGAGCGCGGCGCGTTCACCGGCGCGGTGACGAGCAAGCCGGGCCGCTTCGAGCTGGCGGACACCGGCACGCTCTTCCTGGACGAGATCGCCGAGATCCCGGTGGAGATGCAGGTCAAGCTGCTGCGGGCGCTGCAGGAGAGCGAGTTCGAGCGGGTCGGCGGCATCAAGACCCTCAAGGTCGACGTGCGGCTGATCGCGGCGACCAACCGCGACCTCAAGAAGGAGACGGCCGAGGGCCGCTTCCGCGAGGACCTCTTCTACCGGCTCAACGTGGTGCCCATCACCCTGCCGCCGCTGCGCGACCGCGTCGCCGACATCCCGATGCTCGTCGAGCACTTCATCGAGAAGTACAACAAGAAGCTGAACAAGAAGGTGCAGTCGCTCGAGCCGGACGCCATGGAGATCCTCCAGGAGTACGGCTGGCCGGGGAACATCCGCGAGCTCGAGAACATGATGGAGCGCATGATCCTGTTCTCGGAGGGCCCGGTCATCCTGGCCAAGGACCTGCCCGAGCCGCTCAAGGAAGCCGACACGGTCAAGGTGCCGCTGCAGCTCTCGGCGACGCCGGCCGGCGGCGACGCCTCGATGAAGGACATCGTCAAGCAGGCCGCCGCGGAGCTGGAGCGCGACCTCATCGCCAAGGCGCTCGAGGAGACCGGCGGCAACGTCACCCAGGCGGCGAAGAAGCTGAAGATCAGCCGCAAGAGCCTGCAGAACAAGATGAAGGAGTTCGGGCTACGCGAGGTTTGAGCGGACGACAGCGGCCCGAAGTTGACACCCCTATCCCGGGCAAGTAGCTTCTTCCTCTGTTGACGCGCACTTAGGTGCTCTCCGCCCTTCAGCGACGGGTGCATTGGCCGCAGTCTGTGGAGGAGTGATGAGCCTTCGTTCGGTGGCTCGTTCGACCCTGGTCCTGCTGTGCCTGGCCGCCGCGGCGCTCTCGCCCGCGCCTGCCGGCGCCGCCGAGATCACCCGGGTCGCCAGTTCGTTCGACAAGGACAACCCGTTCGACCTCGACGTGTGGGTCGGCTTCGAGCGCACCCAGCGCCGCGGGAAGATCACCCGCGAGCGCCACCAGGACGGGCACATCGCCGACGTCCTCGAGCTGCGCTACCAGTCCATCCACCAGAGCCTGCCGATGCGCCTCGCCATCGGCCTCTTCCACGACCTGGAGCTGCACGTCGGCGCCTCGGTCGTCTTCAACCACGACCAGTCGTGGTGGTACCCCGCGGAGAAGCTCGACGACGGCTCGCTCGCCGTCACCGACGCCAACTCCACCGTGCACAACAACTGCCTCGACCCGCGCGGCAACGTGCTGGACCCCGCCTGCGTCAGCGGCCCCGGCAGCGGCTCGAAGCCCATCTTCGAGAGCCAGGGCTCGACGCACCGCGCCGGCTTCTCCGACGTCTCCTTCGGCCTGGCCTGGGCGCCGCTGTCCGACCGGCGCGACGACACCAAGCCGAAGTGGGTCCTGACCTTCGACTACTCGATGCCCACCGGCCTGCTGGACAAGGAGTCGGTGATGAAGCCCTGGACCACCGCGGCCATCACCGGCAAGGGCCCCATCGGCGACGGCGCGCACCGCTTCTCCTTCTCCACCGCCATCTCCAAGCGCCTCGGTGCGATCGACCCGTACCTGAAGTTCATGTACACGTACGGCCTCGCCACCTCCAACTCCGTCACCAACTGCCAGATGAACGACGCCAAGAAGACGGAGCTGATGGGCTACGCGGAGAACTGCGGCACCGGCCCGTGGACGGTCAGCGAGACCGGCCTCAAGCCCCCGCACGTGGGCGGCTTCGTCTTCGGCGCCGAGTTCTTCCCCTTCGACAACCCCGACAAGTTCCAGAGCGTGAGCATCGACCTCCAGCTGGGCGCCATCTACATCAGCGAGGGGCGCACCTACAACGAGCTCTCCGACGCCATCGGCAAGCTGCTCTACAACGAGGAGTACCTCTCGCTGGGCGGCTCCATCGGCGTGTACGGCCGCGCCGCCAAGTACGTGCAGCTGCGGGTCAACGCCAGCCTCTACACCGACACCCAGCACTTCCTCACCTCGGAGCCGGTGGGCAAGGACCTGGACGGCGCCTGCCGCGGAGACGCCAGCAGCCGCTGCGTCGACCTCGACAACCACAGCGGCGAGATCAGCCCCAACTTCGACTTCCGCTACGACATGCCCGGCCGGCGCTTCCGCATCACCGAGGTCACGGTCTTCCAGATCATGGCTACGGGCGTGGTGAACTTCTGAGCCTGGGTCGCTTGTCCTGCGCCTCGAGTTCCAAGCGTCGCGTCCCGGCCTCGATTGGCCCGGGCCGCTGACGACCCGGTCCCCGAGACCGCCGGCTCCCTACTTCCGTCCCTTCGCCTTGAGCGCCAGGTCGTAGACCTCGCGGCGCGGCCGGCCCGTCGCCTTGGCGATCTCTCCGGCGATCTCCTTGACCGAGCCCTCCCCTGCCGCGAGCCGCCGCTCGACCTCGGCGAGGATGGCTTCGTCCGTGGCCGCCTCGCTCGCGTCGCTGCTCGCACCTTCCACGATCAGGGTGATCTCACCGCGGACCTCGCCGGCGAAGCGCTGCGCGAGGTCGGAGAGCGTCCCGCGGGCGAACTCCTCGTGGATCTTGGTCAGCTCTCGCGCCACCACCGCCCGCCGGTCGCCGAAGGCTTCCCGCAGGTCGTCCAGCGTCTCTCGCAGCCGCTCCGGCGACTCGTAGAGCACCAGCGTCGCATCGAGCCTCTTGAGCAGCGAGAGCGCACGTTCCCGTCCGGTCCCCTTGCGCGGCAGGAAGCCTGCGAAGAAGAACCGGTCGGTCGCCAGCCCCGAGGCGGACAGCGCGGACACGGCCGCCGACGGCCCCGGGATGGGCACGACCTGGATCCCCGCGGCGATCGCCTTGCCCACCAGCGCCGTCCCGGGGTCGCTGATGCCCGGACTCCCGGCGTCGGTGATGAGCGCCAAGGTGTCGCCCTTCGACAGTCGGGCCACCAGCGCATCCGCCTGGTCCAGCTCGCGGAACGCCGGCATCGACACCAGCGGCCGCTCGATGCCGTAGCGCTCGCACAGGATGCGCGCCCGGCGGGTGTCTTCGGCGACGATCGCCGTGGCGGCCGACAGCGTCTCGACGGCGCGGTAGGTGATGTCGCCGAGGTTCCCCAACGGGGTCGCGACCAAGAAGAGCGTTCCAGGCATGCCCCTCTTGTTCTACAGGAAGGGCGTCCGCGCAAGCCGCGGGAGCTCGGCGTCGAAGGCGTCCTCGATGTGCACGACGCTCGCCCGCTCGCCGCGCCCCGTCACCGCCACGACGTCGAAGCGGATGTACCGCTTCTCCAGCAGGCCCTGCTTCCGGCCGTAGTCGTACGCGGCCATGATGACCTTGCGCCGCTTCTCGGTGCACACCGTTTCCTCCGGGCGGCCGAAGGCCATCGACTTGCGGTAGCGCACCTCCACGAAGCAGAGCAGCAGCCCCTTGGCGACGATGAGGTCCACCTCCCCCATCCGCGAGACGAAGTTGCGCTCGAGGATCGCAAAGCCCTTCTCCTCGAAGTACCGCGCAGCCCGCTCCTCGGCCTCGTCGCCCAGCTGCTGCGCCAGCGTCCGCGTCCCCTGCTGCTGCTGCTGCGACCTTCCCTGCTCCCCTGGCTGTCCGTCCCTCACGGTCCCTCCCTCGTGCTTTGGGGGCACTAGCTGCTTTCTAGCAGGCGGGTCCGACATTCCCTCGGCTGCCAGAAAACGGCAGGTCCCGGCGCGGTCGGGCGCGTCGCCCTCGACGACAACGCCCCGCGAGGCACGTGGCCCGCGGGGCGGCGGGTGGTCGCAAGCCTTCCGGCTTCGACCCCGTGAGCTGGCGTTCGTCGCGACCTCAGGGAGAGCGCGGCAATCTGAAGCAAACTCAACCGCCGGTCCCCCCGCGTGGAGAGCGCCCTTCCTGGACGACGAGGACCTCGCCTAGTTTCGGCCGCGGCCAGGTTCGCGGACTCTCGAGGCCATGGAGGAGACCATGCGATTCCCCACTTACGGAAAACGACGCGACAGCAAGAAGGCGGACGTCCGGCGGCCCTTCGCCAAGGCGGTGGTCCAGGGCCGCGTCCCCGGCTGGAAGGGCGCCTGCGTCGTGCGGTCGTTCCTCGGCGGGGCGAAGCGCACGCCTCGCCCGGACCTCGCCTTGGTCCTGCCGGCGAAGCTGGGGATTGTCGTCTGCAGCGTCTCGGGAAGCGCCGGCTTGCGGCGCGGATCCGTTGAGCAGGTGCTGAGCAGCATCGGCCAGTTCCGGAGCCTGCCCCGAGGCGAGCGCGTCCGCTGCCTGGTCGAGGCGAAGCCGGTCGGCAGCAGGGAGAGGCTGGAGGAGGAAGCCGCGAAGTCGCTCGCGATTGCCGCAGACGATCCGGCGGCCGTGGTCCCCATCATCGTGGTGGACCGCTGGGGAAAGGCCATGAACGCCACGGTTGGCTACGCGCTTTCGGTCATCGACGCCGCCCTGGGGAGCCTGGGGCACGCGCAGGTCGAGGTCTACGCGGTCGGGTCCGGCAAGCCGGAGCCGGTGCTGCCGTGGTGGCGCGGGACGGCGCGCCGCAAGGCGGCCTGAGCCTTTCACCGGAGCGCTCCGTGGGCAGGGATTCCAAGAACCGCTGCATCGGGATTCTCACCGCGGGGGGCGACTGCCCCGGGCTGAACGCCGCGATCCGCGGCGTCGCCAAGGCCGCGATCGCCGAGTACGGGATGAAGGTCATCGGCGTCCTCGATGGCTTCCGGGGGCTGGTGGAGAACCGCACCGTCCCGCTCGACGGCCACGCGGTGTCGGGCATCCTGAACCTTGGCGGCACCATCCTGGGCACGAGCCGCGACAGGCCCCAGAAGCTGCTCATGGGCGACCGCGAGTTGGACATGAGCTCCGCCGCGGTCGACAACGCATCCCGGTTGGGCATCGACACCCTCGTCTGCCTTGGAGGCGGCGGCACGCAGAAGAACGCGCTGGTGCTGCAGAAGGCTGGGCTCGACGTCCTCACCCTGCCCAAGACCATCGACAACGACGTCGCCGGGACCGACGTCTCCTTCGGCTTCGACACCGCGTTGACCATCGCCACCGAGGCCATCGACCGGCTGCACACCACCGCCACCTCCCACAACCGGCTCATCGTCTGTGAGGTGATGGGCCACAACGCCGGCTGGCTGGCACTCGGAGCGGGCATCGCCGGCGGCGCGGACGTGGTCCTGATTCCGGAGATTCCCTACGACCTGTCCGTGGTGGCCGAGCACCTGTTCGATCGCCGCCGCCATGGCAAGCGCTTCTCCCTCATCGTCGTCGCGGAGGGCGCGCGGTCCAAGGCGGAGGTGGCGTCCGAGCTCGCGAGCGGACGGCGCGGAAAGAGCGGGAAGAAGAGCCGGGCGAAGGCGGGCGCAGTGCACGGGCGCGGCGGGCCTGCGGCCGACGTCATCGCGGCGCCCGCCGGCGCCCACGAGCCCACCTTCCACCTCGTCCAGGAGCCGATGGCGAGCCGCTTCGCGCGCCAGCTGCAGCAGCTCACCGGCACGGAGGCCCGAGTCACCTCGCTCGGCCACGTCCAGCGCGGTGGCAGCCCCACGGCAGCCGATCGCATCCTGTGCACGCGCCTGGGCTCGCGCGCCGCCGAGCTCCTGGCGGAGGGCGTCAGCGGCGCGATGGTCGCGGTCCAGGGCGAGAAGTGCGAGCCGGTGGGCCTGGAGAAGGTCGCCGGCTTCAAGAAGATCGTCCCGCCCGACCACCCCTGGCTCTCCACCGCACGCCTCGTCGAGACCTGCCTGGGCGAGTGACGACGCTCAGCGCTTGGAGAAGGAGAGCTGGCGCACCGGCGCGGCCTGCCCCAGGACGTAGAAGCTCACCGTGAACTGCGGCCCCTTCACGTCGACGACGAGGAAGCCGTCTCGCTCGTCCTGGCAGTAGTCGGCGCGCCCCGGCAGGCAGCGCACCGGCTCGGCGCCGGCGCGTCCGCTCACGAGCTGCTCGAATTCGCGCGTCGCCCCCGGGTACCGTTCGCGGCCGATGTGCGTCCAGGCGTTGACGTGCTCGTGACCGTGGAAGGTCGCGGAGACGCTCGGATGCCGGTTGAAGACCTCGACTATCCCGGGGTTGGTCGACCCGCAACAGTGGTCGGCAAGGCCCCACAGCGGGCCGTGCCAGAAGAGGAACGAGTGCGTGACGCCTCGGGCCTCGGCCTGTCCCAGGTCGCCGTCGATCCAGGCCGTCTGCGCCGCGGTCATCAGGTCGACGTCGCCCGGCACGTCGACGGCGACGAAGTGGGCGTTCGCGACGTCGAACGAGTAGGAGAGGCCGCCGTCGGTCTCCTCGTAGTGGCTGCCCCCTGCGGCGGCGACGCGTTCGGCCGGCTCGAAGAAGGACAGCCAGCCCCGCGCGTCGTGGCCGTCGTGGTTTCCACGCACGGCGAGGACCCGCGCGAACATCCCGTCGCTCGTGGCGCCGCGGGGGTCGCCGTCCATGGCCTTCTTCCAGGCGGTGGCGCCGCTCCTCGTGAAGCCCGCGGACTCGAGGTCGCCTGGAACGATGGCGAATGCCGGGCCGAGCATCTGGGCCTGGCGAGACAGAGCGGCGAGAACGTCCGTCCCGCTCTTCGTGTCCGCGAGAGCGACGAACCGGAGCGAGGGCTGCTCCTCTGCTTGAAGCTCGGAGCCGTCGAGCACTGAAGTCCCGGCGCCCAGGTGGCAACCCTGAAGCCCGAGGGCGAGCGCGATAGCCGCCAAGGCGGCGACGACTCTGGAAGGAAGAGAGCTCATGCACGCCGATCAACAGGCGTGGCGCGAGAATTCTGGCCGGGATTGCGCTCGAGGCAGCGCCCGATGAGGGCCTCCTTGCCGTTCGTCGGGCTGCCTAGCTTGCAGGCGACCGGAAACGAGGCGGCCATGGCGGCAACCGCGAAAAGGAGAGCGCTCCTCGAGGCGATGGGGCGACGCGTGCTCTACGAGGGGATGCTCGCCTCGCTATACCAGCGGGCCCTCGAGAAGCTCGAGTCCCTGGGGTTCGACGAGGACACGGCCCCTCTGCAGGAATCCCTGCGCCAGAAGAGGGCGCACGCCGAGCTCCTCCGTCGCTTCGCTTCGAGCGAGGCCCTGCGGACCGAGCGCGGCCGCGGCAGCGAGGGCTGGATCCTCGAGGAGGCCGTCGCCTCCGCCCGGGATGCGGCACACGTGCTGCGCATCCTGGAGTTGGCCGAGACCGAGAACGAAGGTGGCTGGGAGCACCTGGCGGACCTGGCGGTGCGGGCGGGAGAAGGGCGGCTGGCGAAAGCCTCGACCGACCCGCTCGCAGAGGAGCGCCTCGAGCGCGAGGCGCTGCGCCGCCTCATCAAGCGCGCCGAGGCGAGCCAGACCATTCGGGTGCTGCGGCCGAGAGAGGCGGGTCATGCACGTCCTCGAAGGGCCTAGGGCCGAACATCCCTCCCCCGATCGGCTGCACCTCGACGAGCGGTTGCCGCTGCCGCTGGCCCTCGGGTGGGCATGCTCCGGCGCGATCGGCCGCGCGCGGGAGATGGCGCGGACGAGCGAGGCCGAACCAATCGAATCGGTCCACGAGTACCGGAAGGCGCTGCATCGTGTGCGCGCCGTGGTGCGCCTGGTCCAGCCTCTCGTGGGGAAGCGTTGCACCAGGCGCTGCCTGCGCGAACTGCACGACGCCCTCGCGGGCACGGCCGGATTTCGCGACGACGACGTGCTTCTGCAGACGCTGGAGAAGCTCCAGGAAAATGGGCAGCTGTCGAAGGCCTGCGCGGAGGCGCGGCGCTGCCTGCTCGCCGAGGCCCGCCCTCGGGGAGCGCCGCGGCTCGAGCTCGTGCTGCGGCACGGCCTTCAAGCCATCTCGCCGATCCCGGAGCGTCTGTCGGCGGAGCTGCCGTCGCGGCTGCGGCGTGCCGAAGTGAGAGAGGCAGTGGCAGCGAGCTATAGGCGCCTTCGCGCGGCGCGCCGGCGGGCCGACGAGCTCCGTGAAGACGAGGCGCTCCATGCGTTCCGCAAGCGGGTGAAGGAGATCCGCTACCAGCTCGAGTTGCTCGGCGGCGCGACAGGCCGCTGGGCGACCCTCGCCGAGGAGCTCGGCGGGCTCACCGACTTGATGCTGCTGCGCCGCTGGGCGCGAGGGCACCGCAAGGCCCTGCCCAAGACGGAGTACCGCGCGCTCGTCCGAGAGCTGGACCGGCGCATTGCGCGGGGCGTGGACGAGGTCATCGAAGGCTCCGAGCGCCGGTTCCGGAGGAAGGCGACGCCATTCGTGAGGCGCGCCCTCCGCAGGCGGGATCAGAGTCCGAACGGCACGGCGGCGCTCCGGAGCCTCGGCGGCAATCCGGCGCACGGCCGAGGCTGACGCGCGTGAGCCTTCCCCCGAGCGGATCCTCCTCCGGCGCAGACTCTCTGGGTTACTCGCGAATCTGTGCGCGCCCGGCTCGGGCCCCGCCCTACTCTGGCCGCTCACCGCTGCCGCCGGGTCAGGCGATCACCCCTGGACGGGCAGGAGCCATCGGGGCGCTTGAAGGCTCGTGGGGCCAGTCCCAGCCTCCTCCCGATCTGCTCTGGGATTCCGAGGTGGATGGATGCGCGCCACCGCCGCCGCCGTTGCCGCAGTGCTCTTGGCCGCCAGCTGCGGGCCGGTCGAGGACGACGAGAGCTCGCCCGTCATCGGCCTCTCCGTCGAGGACGCCCCGCCCGCGCTCACGGTCGGCGGGAGCGACCGGCTCTTCGCCTTGCGCTACTGCCCGCTGCGGGCGCCCGACGGCGGCCCGGCGCAGCAGGACGCCCCCACCTACTGGGCCAGCGAGCTGCACGTGGAGATCGTCGCCCGGCACGTCCAGTACGCGTCTGTCTGGAGCCTGCGCTACGAGCTGGTCGCCGACCTGGACCACGACCGCCGCTTCGGCCCTGGCGACGTGCTGCTGGTGAGCGAGCGCGGCCGCGACGTCTTCGCCCCGACCGACACCGGCACCTACCAGGTGCGCCTGTTCCTCGGCTCGCGCCTGCTGGGCGCGGCCGAGTGGATGGCGAGGTGAAGGCCGCGAGGGGGAATCCGCCGGTCGCTCAGGCCTGGTGCAGCGCGTCGGCCAGCCCGTGGTGCGCCGGAAGCGCGCTGCCGTGCACCACCTGGGTGTTGGTGGCGATGTGCTTGAGCATGCGCGAGAGCAGCTGGAGCTTGGGGTCGTCGAAGCCCAGGAACGGCTCGTCCATGATCAGCACCGGCTTGCCCAGCGGCGCGTAGCGCTCCACGATCGTCAGCTTGACCGCGATGTAGAGCATGTCGAGGTCCAGGTCTTCGAGCTGGCCCGCGGGAACCGAGCGGCCCGGCGCGGAGAGCGTCGCGTTGCCCTTGCCGTCGAACTCGACCGCCACGTAGCGCCGATCGGTCAGGGCCAGCACGTACTGGGAGGCGCGCTCGCGCATCGCCGCGCCCAGGGTCTGCACCGTGGCGCCGGCGAAGAGGTCCTGGGAGGCGGCCAGCAGCGCCGGGATGGGGTCGGGCTTGAGGTCCTTCTTCTCCTCGAAGCTGCCGCCGCCGGCGGCCACCAGCCCCTTGGGCGCCTCCGAGCCGCTCTCCATCTCGGCGAGCTCGCGCTCCGCCTCGTGCCAGTCACGGTTGACGCCGGCGCCCGCCTCGGCCACCTGGGCCTCGAGCTCCTTGGCCTGGGCCGACAGGTCCGCCTGCTCCCGGAGCGAGGCGTCGAAGTCGCTGCCGCCGGTCTTCTCGGCGATCTGCTGCTCGATGGCGGAGAGCTCGTCGGCCTTCTTCTGGCGCTCCTTCATGTACTCGATGAACTCGCGGCCGTTCTCGACGTCCACCACCTTCATCGCGCCCTTGAGGAGCAGGAACTCGCCGTCGAAGGCGCCGTACAGCTTCTGCTCGCGGTCCTTGGTGACGCTCTGGCGGCGGCCGAGCGCGTCCACCTGCTGTAGCCGGCCGATCCACCGCAGGAGGCACAGGCTGGCGTACCCGAAGGCGGGGATGGACAGGAGCGCGATGGCGCCCACGCCCGAGCTCATCAGCGCCACGCCGCCGCCCAGGGTGAGCACGCCCGCGCCGGCGCTGGCCAGGAAGTGCTGGTCCGCGGTGATCGGCTGCACCTTGTGGCCCCCCGACTTCTCCAGGGCCAGCTCCTCCTCTTGCGCCAGCTTGCCGAGCTGGTCCTTGAGCTTCTTGAACGCGTCGTCGTAGCGGCCGGCGGCCTTGAGCGCCTCGACGTCCAGGCCCAGCGACTCGAGCGAGTGCGTGCCCTTGAGCGCGGCCTTCAGCTCCTCGGACTTGGTCTTGTAGGCCTGCAGCTTGGCGACCATCTCGTCCAGCTGGTAGAGGCGCTGGCGCATCCCCTCGAGCTTGTACTGCACCTCCTCCAGGGCCTTGCCCGCCTCGATCTCCTGGCGCAGGGCGGAGGCGTTGTGCGCCCGGTCGGGCGAGGCCTTCGCGGCCGCCATGGCGGCCTCGACCAGGGCGTTGGAGCGGATGGCGCGCATCTCGCCGCTGGTGGTCCTGCCCGGGGGGCCGCCGTGGCCGCTGCCGGCCGGGGGGCCGCCGAGGGGGCGCAGCATGCGCTCCTGCTCGTGCTCGGCAGCCTTGCGGCGCGAGGGCAGCGAGCGAGGGTCGAAGGTGAGGACCGCGCGGAACGCCTCGCGGGTGGGCACGCCCATCGACTGGCGCAGGTGGCGGCCGATGTCGGCGTTCTCCTGCGCCACCACCGCCCACTGCTTGTTGGGCTCCAGCCGGTGCAGCGCGCCGGCGCCGCCCAGGCCGCGCACCAGGCGGTAGATGCGCCCGTCGGTGCCCTGCGCGGTCAGGCCGGCGCGGGCCTGGGGCCCGGTGGCCAGCACCGCGTCGGTGCCGGTGCCGTCGCCGTAGAAGAGCGCCTCGAGGATGGGCAACAGGCCCGACTGCACCCCGGGAGGCGGCGCGACGACGTTGTAGCCGGGTTTGAACGCCGCCCGCGAGGTCGGCGAGAATCCCTTGACGTTCTGGGTGGCCAGCTCGATCAGGAGCATGGGCTAGATAGTCCTAGATCGCCTGGGGAAATTCCAGATCCACTTTCGGACTTCAGGCATGCGACGGCGCGCCCCCGCCAAAGCGGAGGCGCGCCGCACAGCTCTCGAAGCGGAGGAAACTACTTCTTGGCGGGAGCGGGCGTGACTTCCTGCTGCTCGCGCTCGGCCTCGACGCGGGCGGCCTTGCCCTGCAGATCGCGGATGTAGAAGAGGCGGCTGCGGCGCACGCGACCGGGCGTCACGACCTCGATCTTCTCGTAGCGCGGGGAGTGCATCGGGAAGATGCGCTCCACGCCGACCGCGTAGCTGACCTTGCGCACGGTGAACGTGGCGCGGTTGCCCTTGCGGTTCTTGCGAATGACGAGGCCCTCGAAGGCCTGCACCCGCTCCTTGCCACCCTCGCGGATCTTCCAGTGCACGCGAACCACATCGCCCGTGCGGAAGGAGGGCACGTCGGTCCGCAGGTGCTTCTTCTCAACGAGGTCCATGATCCTGTTCTGCATGGCATTCTCCTTCCACAGCGCTCAGTCGAGGCTCTCGAGGAGCCTGGAATCTTCGTCGGACAACGCGTGCTTGGCAAACAAGTCCGGTCGCCTGTCCCGCGTCGTCCTCAGCGACATCGCCCGGCGCCATCGCGCGACCTTGGAATGGTCGCCCGACAGCAACACATCGGGGACCTTGTCTCCCCGAAACTCTGGCGGCCTCGTGTACTGCGGGAACTCGAGCAGCCCAGCCTCGAAGCTCTCGTCCCCGGGGGATGCCTCGTTCCCCAACACGCCCGGCTCCAACCGGGACACCGCATCGACCACCGTCAGCGCCGCGAGCTCGCCGCCCGTGAGGATGAAGTCGCCCAGCGACAGCTCCTCGTCCACGTACCGCCGCACCCGCTCGTCGACGCCCTCGTACCTGCCGCACACCAGCACCAGGCTCGTGCGTCCGTACAGCTCGCGGACGACCGTCTGGTCCAGCGTCCTGCCGCGGGGGTCCAGCAGCACCACCCTCGCGCCCTGCCGCCGCGCCCTGGCCGCCTCGACGGCTGCCACCAGCGGCTCGGCCTTCATCACCATCCCTGCGCCCCCACCGTAGGGCGAATCGTCGGTCACCCGGTGCTTGCCCTGGGCGAAGTCGCGCACGTCGGTGACCGTGACGTCGATCAGCCCCTTCTCGCGGGCCTTGCCGAGGATGCTCTCGGACAGCGGGCCCTCGACCATCCGAGGAAAGAGCGTGAGGATCTCGAAGGACAGCACGATTTCCTCTTCAGCCTCCGCCCTCTTCCTTTTCCTCTTCGACTTCGTCGCCCTCGACCGGAGGGTCCAGCTGGACCACCCCGGCCTTCAGGTCGATGGCCTTGACGAAGGTGTCGGCCAGGGGCACCTGGAAGCGCCGCTGGCCCTGGATCTCGAGCACCGGGACTCCTCCGGCGTCGATGACCTCCACCACCTTGCCCAGCACCTCGCCGGACGTGCTCGTGACCTGCAACCCCACCAGGTCCTCGGCGTAGAACTCGCCCTCATCCAGCTGGGGCAGGCTCTCGCGGGGCAGCAGGACTTCGCGCCCCACGTACGCCTCGGCCGTCGTGCGGTCGTCGCAGCCCTCGAAGCGGACCAGCCAGGCTTCGTGGGCGGTTCGGACCGACTCGATGGGGACGAGCTCGACCTCCCGGTCGGGCGCCTTCAGGAAGGCCGCCTTCTGGGAGAGCAGCGTGGTGGACTCCGGATCGTCCGGGCGCACCATCACCTCGCCGCGGATGCCGTGGGCCTTGGAAACCCTGCCCACGCGCGCTAGCCGCTGCGAGTCGCCTGCCATCTCGGGCCTTAAGCCTTGGCCGCGGCCGGCTGCGCCTTCTTGTGCTCCTTGATCAGCTGCGCGACCGTGTCGGTCGGCTGCGCGCCGCACTTGATCCAGTGCGTCAGCCGAGCATCGTCGAGCTCGAGGAGGTGAGGCTTCTTGGTCGGGTCGTAGGACCCGATGGCCTCGATGAACTTGCCGTCCCGCGGGCTGCGCGAATCTGCCGCAACGACGTGGTAGTAGGGATGCTTCTTGGCGCCCGCTCGGGCGAGGCGAATCTTCACTGCCATGGTGTTGCCTTCCTCCAACGCTAAGACCGCAAAAAGAGCGGTGTTTATGAACGAGAGGCCGCCTGCTGTCAAGCGGAGAGGCTGGCAAAGGCCACCTCGGAGGGTCGAAAGGCAGGCCTGAAAGCTCAACCCGGCGCTCTCGCTTGCGTTTTTCAGTGCTGCTTCAGCGGGCGGCGTAGCGGCTGCCGCGGGAGGCGGTCCGCTTGGAGCGGGTGGTCTGCTTGGCGGCCTTGGCCTTGGGAGCCGGCGGCGGCTCGAGGTACATGCGCAGCGCCTCGCGGCCCAGGTACGGGGCGTGAACGCGCCACATCGGCCCATTGACGACCACCGCGGCGACCGCGACGGTCGGATGGTCCTTGGGCGCCCAGCCGACGAACCAGGTGAAGTCGCGGAAGGGCTTCTTGTCGTGCAGCGAGCCGGTCTTGCCGGCGGCCTTGACCTGGCCGAGCGCCGGGCGGCCGCGCTCGCGGAAGGCGCGGCGGGCGGTGCCCTCGCTCACGGTCAGCTCGCACATCTCGCCGACGGCCTTGGCGGTGGCCGCCCCGAGGACGCGCTTGGGCTCGCTCTTCTGCCCCTCGAAGAGCACCGGCGACATCATCACGCCGCCGTTGCCGATGGAGGCGGCGAGCAGCGCGCCGTGCAGCGGGGAGAGGAAGACCTCGCCGAAGCCGGCGGCCGTCTTGGCGAAGTCGAAGCCGCTCTCGGGGATGCGGGCGACCGAGACGTCCACCGGCTCGTCGAAGGAGAGCGGCGCGTTGAAGCCGAACTTGTCGGCGGCGGCGCGCAGCGCCTTCCCGTCGAGCTTGCGGTCGGCGAGCTTGGCGAAGACGACGTTGAGGCTGTGCCCCAGCGCCTGGGCGAGCGTGTCGCAGCGGTAGTCGCGCTTGCTGTCCTGCAGCAGGCTCGGCGAGAGCCGGTGCATGCCGCCGTGGAAGCAGACCGACTCCTCGGTGGAGACGCCGGCCTCGAGCAGCGCCGAGCCGGTGACGATCTTGAACACCGAGGCCGCGGGGTAGACGGCCTTGAGCGGCAGGCCGCGCATCTGCGGCGCGTCGTGGCTGTACTCGGCCAGGGCGAGCACGCGCCCGCTGGCGGGCTCGACGGCGGCGATGGCGCCGTAGGGCACCGCATAGCTCTTGAGCAGCGCGGTGAGCTCCTTCTGGTAGCGCGGGTCGACGGTGAGCGTGCGCACCGGGACGCTCTGCTCGGCGGTGGCGGAAGGCGGCGGGTCGACCACGAGCTTGCCGTCGCGCAGGACGGCCTGGGCCAGGAAGTCCACGTCCTTGGCGATCGGCGCCAGGCTCGAGAACTGGGGGACCGGGAAGTCGGCGACCTGGCCCTCCCCTTCGGCCCCGTTCGGCTCGGCGGCCGCCGCTTCGGCCTCCGGCTCCTCTGCCGCCGGCAGCGGCGCCGGCGCCGAGCCGGACGAGGCCTGGGCATCCTGCAGGACGCCGGCATCCGGACCGGCGGGGGCAGCGGCAGCGGCATCGGGCCCCGGCGAAATCTCGGACGCGCTGCCGGCGGCGCCGAGGGCGACCAGGCCCAGGGCGCCGACGAGGGCCGCGACCGCGCAGCGGACCCAGCGGGGCATGGAAGAGATTCGGGGAGCAGGGGGGACGGGGGTGTCGGCCACGCGGGAGATCCCTGTTCGAAGGAGGACGACCCCATGCTACGGCCCTGTTGCAGTCTGTCCAGAAACCAGGCGCTCGCCCGCCTGGACGGGGCGTTTGACCACCCCTGCCCTGGCTGTTAGCGTCCGCCGCCCTGCCTGGCCGGCACGGTCGCCGGCGCGGCAAGAAGAGACCTCCCCATGAGCCCGTTCCGCGAAACCTTCATCGTCTTCCAGCACGAGATGAAACGGAGCCTGCGCAGCGCCAAGACCCTGGTGCTGCTCATCCTCTACGCCCTGGCGACCCTCATCTCCGGCTTGGTCTTCATCGCCGCGACGCGGACGATCCAGGACAAGCTCAACGACGCGCTCAAGGGCCAGGAGCTCCCGCCCGAGGCGCTGATGCAGATGAAGCTCGGCGGGCTCTCGGCCATCTTCGGCAAGGACGACGAGCAGCTGAAGTACCTGGCCTCGATGCCGCTGGTGGTCATCTTCTTCGCCTGGTTCGCCCTGTTCTTCCTGCCGCTGCTGACGGCGCTCATCGGCTTCGACCAGGTCAGCGGCGAGCTGCAGACGCGCTCCTTCCGCTTCGTCTCGCTGCGCTCCCGCCGGGGATCGCTGCTGGCCGGCAAGGTGCTGGCCCAGCTCGCCTTGCTGCTGGGCCTGACGGCGATCATGAACCTGGGGATCTTCGGGTACGCCGCGGCGTCCATCAAAGACTTCCCGGTGGGCGCGGGCTTCGTGGCCATGGCCCGCTTCTGGGCGCTGACCCTGGTCTACGCCACCGCGTACGTCGGGGTGGCGACCTTGTGTTCGTGCCTGTTCCGGACGCCGATCTTCTCGTTCCTCACCGCCATCGCCTACCTCTTCCTGACCTGGGTCCTGGCGCTGCTCGCGCACCTCGACAAGTTCGGCTGGGTCGTCTACGCCCTGCCCTCGCACTACCAGGACGGCTTCTTCAAGGCGGACACGATGGCGGTCCTGGGCTCGGTCGGCGCGCTGTGCGGTTTCGCGGCGGTCTTCCTGGCGCTCGCCTACGTGGCGCTGCGCACGAGGGACGTCTGATGGAAAGCCCGCTGACCGGCACGCAGGCCGGCCCCTCCGTCCAGGAACTCGAGCCCGCGGTCGAGCTCGCGGGCGTGACCAAGACCTTCGGCCCGCTCGTCGCCGTCAACGCCGTGAGCCTGCGCGTCGAGCGCGGGGCGGTCTACGGCCTCATCGGCCCCAACGGCGCGGGCAAGACCACCACCTTCTCCATGGTCTGCGGCTACCTGAAGCCCGACTCCGGCACGGCGCGGGTGCTGGGCCACCGCGCCGGCGACCTGGGCTCGCTCAAGGGCCGGCTGGGCGCGCTGCCGCAGGACGCGATGCTGCCTGGCAACGATCTCGTCGGCGACGCGCTGGTCTTCTACGGTCGCCTCCTGGGCATGCCGAAGGCCACCGCCCTCAAGGCCGCGCAGGAGGGCCTGGAGCGGGTCGGGCTGTCGCAGTGGTGGCGGGTGCGCTGCGGGGCGCTCTCGCACGGCATGGCCAAGCGCGTCGGCCTGGCGCAGGCGTTCCTGGGCAGCCCCGAGGTGGTGCTGCTCGACGAGCCGACCGCGGGCCTGGACCCCAAGAGCGCCTTCCACCTGCGCGAGTTCATCCGCGACCAGCGCAAGTCCGGGCACACCATCGTCATCTCCAGCCACAACCTGACCGAGCTCGAGGAGCTGTGCGACGCCGCGGCCATCCTCGACCACGGCAAGGTGGTGGCCCAGGGCTCGATGGCGGAGCTGACCCGGTCGATCGGCGAGGTGCGCATCGCGTTGGCGAGCGACGCGCCTCCCATCGACGAGCTGCGCGCCCTGCCCTGCGTGGCGACCGCCGAGTTCGACGCCGGCCGCCGCGTGCTCGCCATCACCTACGCGCCGGGCAAGGACGAGGCCGAGGCGGTCATCGGCGAGGTCCTCAAGTTGCTGCTGGCGCGCGGCGCGAAGATCTCCAGCGTCTCCAAGGGCCGCAAGCTCGAGGAGCGGGTGATGGAGCTGACCTGACGCCGGCGCGCGCGGGCGTGTAGTCTCCCCGTCCCGAATGTCCGAACCCCGCGTGAGCTCCCGATCGGTCGCCGCACGAGCCACCTTCCTGGCGTCGGCCGTGGCCGGAGGGACGCTGCTCGTCGTCCTCGGCGCCCTGCCGCTCTGCGGCCTGTTCCTCCAAGGCTTCGACCTCGCCCGCGTGGATCTGGGCTTGGCCTGCGCGACACGGCACGCGCTCCGCGAAGCCTCGCTCTACCTCTCGACCCTCCTCGGCAACGGCGGAGCGCTGCTGGCGCGGCCCGACGCGCAGCTCTTCTATCCGCTGCGCTGGCTGGTGGTGTGGTTGCCGGAGGATTGGGCGGTCGCCCTCTTCCCGTCCCTCCACTACGCCCTGGCCGCCGCCGGCGCGGCCTGGCTGGCCCGGACCTTCAGGGCCCGCCCGCTGGCCGCAGCCTCGGTCGGCATCGCGTTCGCCTTCTCGGGGACGGCCGTCAACCTCCTCCAGCACGGGCAGCACTACGTGGTCGCCGCCGCCTGGCTGCCCGTGGGCTGGGCCGCCGCGCGCCGAGCGCTGCACCCTCGCGGCCGCCGGATCGATCTCGCGCTGCTCGCGGCGGCGCTCGCCGGCCTTCTCCTCGGCGGCGATCCCCAGTCGTTCCTCGTGCTCGGCGCCCTGGTGGCGCTCGAGTGCGCTCGAGCCCGGCCCTGGTCCCGGCGCCCCGCCCGCGCCAGGGCGGCGCGCGTGGCCGCTTGCCTGCCGGCGTCCTTCGCGCTCTGCCTGGTCGCCTGGGCTCCGATGCTCGCCGAGTCGGCGCTGACCTCGCGGGCCGCGGCCTTGTCCGCCAAGGAAGTGCTGGCCTGGGCCTTCCTGCCATCGGACGTGCTCGGCGTGCTGCTCCCCAACGCGCTCTTCCGGCCGCTGCAGGCGCCCGCCAACCTCTACATCCTCCTGCACGGACCCGGCGCCGGGACCTGGAACACGACGCCCTACCTCGGAGCGCTGCTCGTCGCGGCGAGCCTCGCCGCCTGGCGCCTGCGGGACCTGCGCGTGGCGGCCGCCGTCTGCTTCGCGGGCTTCGTCCTGGCGCTCGGGGACGCGCTGCCGGTCCTGCCGGTCTTGATGAAGCTGATGCCCGTCGTGGCCTGGTTCCGCTACCCGGCCAAGTACCTGCTGGTCGCGAGCCTGGCGGGGACGGTGGCGGCAGGCGTGATGCTCGAGCGCGCGGCGCGGGACCGCCGCGCACGGCGCGCCCTGCAGATCGCAGGACTCCCGCTCGCCGTGGCCCTCGCGGGAGGCTTGGCCTTCGTCGTCGTCCGCGCGAGCTGGCTCGATGCCCTGGCCAGCGGTCGGTCCGGCGCAGCGGCCCCTCTCCCCGCGTTCCTGCCCTCGCTATCCGAGATGCTCACGCAGGCGACGGCGCATGCGCTGACGCCGCTCGCCGCAGCCTTGGCCCTGCTGGCGAGCCGCAGCCGGTTGCGTTCCTTGGTCCCCGCGCTCCTGGCCGTCGACCTCGCCTTCTTTGCCCTCGGCGCCTACCAGCTGGGACCGCCGCTCGCTCGAGCGGGCTCGCCGCTGACGCGGGTCGTGGCCAAGCCCGGCGCGCCCAGCCCGGTCTGGTGCTCGGACGAGCGGCTCGACGGCGTGGAGCAGGCCGACTCTCTCTCCCCGGACGCCGCCCAGTACCTGTTCCGCCGCCGCTGGGGAGTCCCCGACCAGCAAGCGTGCGATGGCCTGGTCGGAGCGATCGCCTACAGCCCGCAGGTGAGCACGGCCACGATGCAGCTGGTCGGCGCGATGTCGCAGGGCTCGTTGGGCGCCGCGCGCGCGGCAGGCTGCACGCACATCGTGTCCTCGGTTCGCTTCGCTGGGACGACGCCCGTCGACGTCGGCCCGGGCGCCTTCGTCGGCGAGCTCCCCGACCCGATCCCCGAGGTCTCCATCGCGCGCGGGCCCCGGCTCGTCCCGAGCTCATTCGCCGCGCTCCAGGCGGTCTCCGCGAGCACTTCGGCACAGGCGCTGAGCGGACTGGACGACCCGCTGGGAAGGCTGGGAGCCGAGCCTCGACTACCCACCGGCGCCAACGCCCAGATCCTCCGGCTCGAGCGGCCTTCGACGAGCGACTTCCGGCTCGAGCTCTCGGGCACCGGAGGGGCCGTCGCCGTGGTGCGCGCCGCGTTCCTGGTGGGCTGGAGCGCACGCCAAGCGGACCGTGAGCTTGCGCTCGTTCGTTCAGCGGGCAGCCACCTCGCCGTGGTCGTGCCCGACGTCAGCGCCGGGCCCGTCCTCCTCCAGTACCGGCCACCCCGCCTGGTTCCGGGGATGGTCGGCAGCCTGGTGGGCGGGCTCCTCCTGGCGGCGCTGCTGCTGTCGCTGCGGCGCAGGGCGGCCGCGGGCTCGGGCTCGGGCTCGGGCTCAGGCTGAGCAGGCTTCTTCAGTCGAAGTCGGCCGGCAGGTGCGGATTCCGGAAGTGCTCGAACATCCGCGCGATCTGCTTCGGGGTCGTGCGCCCAGACGACAGCGACGGAATCTCGTCCTCGGCGTAGAAGCGTGCCCCCGCCGTCTCGTGGCTGTCCTTGGGCGCTCCGCCGATCAACTCGCAGCGCAGGAAGATCTTGTAGATGTGCCAGGGCCTCGCCGGCACGAGCCCGTGCTTGTTGCGGTCGTACAGGGCCAGCAGCTTGATCGCCTTGACCTCGTAGCCCGACTCCTCGCGCACCTCGCGCTCGACCGCTTGGCTGGGGGTGTCTCCCACGTCCGCGAAGCCGCCGGGCAGCGTCCAGCCGCCGTCGCGCAGCTCCCTCACCAGCAGGATGCGCCCCCGGGCGTCGAAGACCACGCCGCGGCCGTCCACCTTCGGCGTCGCGTATCCGTTCTCGCCGGCAAAGAGGCCGACCACCCGCTCCATCGTCTCGTCGGACTGCGAGGCCATCATCTCCGAGGCGATCTCGCGCACCTGCTCGTAGCGCTCGCGCTCGAAGACGCTCTCCGAGTACGTCAGCCCGCTCTGGGCCAGGGCCTGCAGCCGCCGCGCCCACTCCAGCCATTTGGGTTCCATGTCGACTCTCAGCCTACCGCCTGCAGCCCCACGGCTTACAGCCTGCTTGGGAACCTCCCGCGGCGCGCCGGCCGGCCCCAAGTTGGGGATGGTCATGTCCGTGCGCGAGCCAATCCGCCCCTTCAAGACGGCGCTGGTCCTCGGAGGGGGCGCGGCGCGCGGGGCCTTCGAGGCCGGCGTCATCTCTTGGATGCGCGAGGAGCTGCCCAAGGACCTCGGCGGCCCGCTGCCCATCCAGCTGCTGGCCGGCACCTCCGTCGGGGCCGTCAACGCCTGCTACCTGGCCACCCGCGCGGACGCCCCCGACCGGCAAGGCGACGACCTCGCCGAGCGCTGGAGATCGCTCCACCTGGAGGACGTGCTGCGCGTGGGCGCCTCCGACGTCGCCCGCATCGCCTTCGATCTCATCCGCCGCACGCCCGCGCGCCCGGCCCACGCGCACCGCACCGGCCTCGTCGACCCGCGCGGGCTTCAGGAGATCGCCAGCCGCCACGTCGTCTGGCGCCAGATAGGCCGGTGCATCGAGCGCGGAGCGCTGGAGGCCCTGGCCATCACCGCCACCCACGTCGCCTCGGGCCGCACCACCGTCTTCATCCAGCGCCGCGAGCCGCTGACGGGCTTCCCGTCCCGCCCCGGCCCGCACTACCGCGCGGTCGCCACCCGCATCGGGCTCAAGCACGCCATGGCCTCCGCCGCCATCCCCCTGCTCTTCCCGCCGGTGATGCTGGGCGGCGAGCTCTACGTCGACGGCGGCATCCGCCAGAACGTGCCGCTGAGCCCGGCCATCCGCCTGGGGGCCGACCGCGTCATCGTGCTGCCGCTCCGGCACGAGGAGACCCTCGACCCCAGCGGCCCCCGCGAGGCGCCCGCGCAGGAGCCGCGCGAGCGGGCCCTGCCTTCCGGGGCGTTCCTGCTCGGCAAGGCCCTCGACGCGCTGCTCAACGACCGCATCGACGAGGACCTGGACCGGCTGCGGCAGACCAACGCCCTGCTCGAGGCCGGGACCCTGAGCTACGGCGCGCCCTTCTCGATGCTGCTCAACTCCGCCCTCGAGGCGGCGCAGGGCCATTCGCTGCGCTACGTGCGCCACCTGGTCATCCGCCCGTCGAAGGACCTGGGGCGGCTGGCGGCCGAGTTCATCCAGTCGCCGGAGTTCGCCAAGCGGGCGCGCGGCTTCCAGGGCAAGCTCGTGCGCCGGCTCGCCGAGTCCGAAGCCACGGATCAGGCGGACCTGGCGAGCTACCTGCTCTTCGACGGTGCGTTCGCGGACCAGCTCATCGAGCTGGGCCGCAAGGACGCGCAGGCCCGCCGCGACGACTGGCTGCGCTTCTGCTCGCCGGAGCCCCAGAGCCACGTCGAGGCGGCGCAGCGCGAGATGCCGCGGGCCACCGGCGCCTGAGCCCGCCGGACCTGTCCGCCTTGCGGCAGCGGGCGTCGGGCTCCGTCCAAGAGCCCGAGAAAACCAGTCCTCGCAGCCGCAAGTTCAATCCGGGTTCAGGGACGCCGGCTGGGACTGCCGGCGGCTGAAGCCGCGCCTGGATTGCGAGGTCCGCCTTCGCGGACCAAGTGGTGACGGACGCACGGGCGCCGATACGAGAAGCAGAATCCACCGAGACTTTGGACTCTCGGATTCCCGCCCCGAGCGACCGCAACCACTGAACCCGCGCAGGCGGGTTTCGCAGCGTCAGGCGCGACTTCAGTCGCCGGCATCTTCAGGGCGGCGTATCCCGGAACGAACTGGAGGCACCCGGCACCAGTGGCAGCGCCGTCGAGATCGGCGAAACTTCTCGGCAGGGCCGGCCTGGCTCCCCGCGCGTGTGAGACACGCGCCGGTACGGCAGGCAACCCGCTCGCCGGCGCCCAGCGGCCCTCGACGAGAGGTCCCCGCTAGCGCACGACGTTGAAGAACCGCTCGACGCGGACGCCGACGTCGTCGCTCAGCCCGACGCCGGGCTTGCCCAGGCTCAGCCAGATGATGAGCGCCCGGCCCTTGACGTGGCCGAACGGGACGTACCAGCCTCCGGCGCGACCGTCCTGCGAGTTGTCGCGGTTGTCGCCCATCATGAACAGGTGGCCGTCGGGGACGCGGAACGGGCCCTCGTAGCTGGGGTGGGTGCGCTCGGAGTCGCGCAGCACGTCGTGCGTGACCGTCGGCGTCTTGCCGTCCGGCCCCAGCATCGTCTCCCTCCACAGCTCGGCGCGCTCCTGCACCCAGGGGCCGTCGTCGCCCAGCCGGTCGTAGTAGGTGAACGCGGGGTCGGCCCGCGTGCGCGGCTGCTCCACGCCGTTGACGAAGAGCACCTCGTCCTTGACCTCGACGAGGTCGCCGGGCAGCCCGGCGATGCGCTTGATGTAGTCGCGGCGGTCGAGGAAGGGGCGCTTGTCGTCCTGCGGGTTGGCGAAGACGATGATGTCCCCGCGCCGGTAGCCGCCCCAGTGCGCCGGCTCCCAGTTGATCACCGGCAGGCGCACGCCGTAGCTGAGCTTGTTGACGAAGATGTGGTCGCCGATGAGCAGCGTGGGGATCATCGAGCCCGACGGGATCTTGAAGGCCTCGATGACGAACAGCCGCAGCACCAGGGCGATCGCCAACGCCTTGCTGATGGAGATGACGTACTCGACGGCCGGGCTGCGCCGCGCGAAGCCCAGGTGCTTCTCCACCAGCTGGTCCAGGCGCTTGAGCACGGCTCCGAGGCGCTCGACGTCGTCGCCGGGCAGCGCCGCCTCGAGGTTGGCGATGGCCTCCTGGACCTGGGCGAGCCTCTCGGCCGCGATGCGCTTGCCGTAGCGCTTGGCGAGCCGCCTGGCCTCGTGGAGGAAGTCCTTGGCCTCGGCGCGGGTCTTCTTGAGCTTGCTCTTCTGGGCACGGGTCAGCGGCGCCCTGGGCTCCGGCTTCTTGGCGTCGCTGTCGGACATCGCGGGCCCTTAGGACTCGACCTTGAGGACCGCGAGGAAGGCTTCCTGGGGGATCTCCACCGACCCCACCTGCTTCATGCGCTTCTTGCCTTCCTTCTGCTTCTCCAGGAGCTTGCGCTTGCGGCTGATGTCGCCGCCGTAGCACTTGGCGATGACGTTCTTGCGGAAGGCCTTCACGGTGGTGCGGGCGATGACCTTGCTGCCGATGGCCGCCTGGATGGCCACCTCGTACATCTGCCGGTGGATGACCTCCTTGAGCTTGACGCAGACGTCGCGGCCGCGGTCGAAGGCGCGCTCGCGGTGCACGATCACGGTCAGCGCGTCCACCGGCTCGGTGTTGATGAGGATGTCCATCTTCACCAGGTCCGCGTCCTGGAAGCCCAGCAGCTCGTAGTCCAGCGAGGCGTAGCCGCGGGAGACGCTCTTGAGCTTGTCGAAGAAGTCGAAGACCACCTCGGCCAGCGGCATCTCGTAGGTGACCTGCACGCGCTTGGTGCCGAAGTACTTGATGTCCCGCTGCACGCCGCGGCGGTCCTGGCAGAGCTTGAGCACGTTGCCCAGGTAGTCGTCGGGCACGTGGATGCGGCAGGTGAGGATCGGCTCCTCCCACTTCTCGATGGCCTGCACCGGCGGGAGCTTGGCGGGGTTGTCGATGTACTGGACCACGCCGCCGGTGGTGGTGAGCCGGTAGATGACCGAGGGCGCGGTGGTGATGAGGTTGAGGTCGTACTCGCGCTCCAGGCGCTCCTGGACGATCTCCATGTGCAGCAGGCCCAGGTAGCCGCAGCGGAAGCCGAAGCCCAGCGCCTGGCTGGTCTCGGGCTCGACCGAGAAGCTGGAGTCGTTCAAGCGCAGCTTGACCAGCGCGTCGCGCAGCTTCTCGTAGTCGGTGGAGTCCACCGGGTAGATGCCCGAGAACACCATCGGCTTGACTTCCTTGAAGCCGGGGAACGGCGCCTCGGTCTGCAGCTTGAAGTCGGTGATGGTGTCGCCGACCTTGGCGTCGGAGATGTCCTTGATGTTGGCGACGAGCAGCCCGACCTCGCCGGCCATCAGCTCCTTCACCGGCCGGGGCTTGGGGTTGTTCACCGCCAGGTCGACGACCTCGTACTCGCGCTGCTTGGCCATCAGCAGGATCTTCTGCTTGACCTTGAGCGTGCCCTCGACGACGCGCACCAGCATCACCACGCCGCGGTAGCTGTCGTACCAGCTGTCGAAGACCAGGGCCTTCAGGCGCGCCTTGGGGTCGCCGGTGGGCGGCGGCACCTTCTCGACGATGGCCTCGAGGATCTCGGCGATGCCCTTGCCCTCCTTGGCGGAGGCGAGGATGGAGCCCGAGGCGTCCAGGCCGATGACCTCTTCGATCTGCGCTATGGCGGCGGCGGGGTCGGCGGAGGGCAGGTCGATCTTGTTGATGACCGGGATGATCTCCAGGTTGTGGTCCAGCGCCATGTAGACGTTGGCCAGCGTCTGGGCCTCGACGCCCTGGGAGGCGTCGACCACCAGCAGCGCGCCCTCGCAGGCGGCCATCGACCGCGAGACCTCGTAGGCGAAGTCGACGTGGCCGGGGGTGTCGATGAGGTTGAGGACGTAGTCCTTGCCGTCCTTGGCGCGCCAGTTCATGCGCACCGACTGGGCCTTGATGGTGATCCCGCGCTCGCGCTCCAGCTCCATGTTGTCGAGGAACTGGTCCTGCTTCTCGCGGTCGGTGATGGTCTTGGTCTTCTCGAGCAGGCGATCGGCGAGCGTCGACTTGCCGTGATCGATGTGGGCGATGATCGAGAAGTTCCGGATGTGGGCATTCTCAGCCGGCATCGAATCTAGCCTTCCTGGGCGGCAAAAAAGAGCCCGTCTGCGTAGCACGAGGCGGCCGCGAACGCGAGGGAAAACACAGGATTGGGCCCGCTCGTTCCCTCTGGAAAATCGAGACCGCCGCGCCCGGACGCACCCTCGCACCCCGACCGGGGGACGCCTGCCCGCCGTGCGGCCCGCCAGTTCGCTAGGATGGTCGAGCCCTGAGGCGAGAAGGAGGGGCCCGTCGTGCGGCAGCGCAGGCGCCGGGAAGCCGGCTACACGCTCCTGGAGATGCTCACCGTGGTGGCCATCACGGTCATCATGGCCGGCCTCTCCGTGGCCTCGATGGTCCCGCTGCGCGAGCGGACCGCGGCGCAGCAGGGCGCCGAGCTCGTCCAGCAGCTTTTGCAGTCGGCGCGGAAGCAGGCCGTCGCCGCGGGGCGGTGCTACCGGGTGGACCTGACGGACGGCGCCGGGACCGTGGTCGAGACGCCGGATCCCGGGACGGCGCTGCGGCTGCGGCGCTACCTGCGCGCGGGCTGCGACTTCCCGGCCCCGCCGGGCCTCCCCCAGCCCGCGGACGCCGACTTCGAGGCGACCGACCGCACGGCCTTGCCCGGCGGGGTCAGCGTCAACGTCCTCCAGCCCGAGGTGCTCGACCTGCTGCCGTCCGGGCGCCCGAAGCTGCCGGCCAGCGTGACGGAGGCGAGGCTGCTGGTCCGGTACCACCAGGGGCTCCTCCGGGATTCGTTCGAAGTGGTCGTCTCGCCGGCGGGAGCCGTCTGCATCCGTCCCGCGGCCGAGCCGGGGACCTGCCCGTGAGAGGCCCCGCCCGAGCCCGCGGCTACCTGCTCATGGAGGCGATGGTCTCCGGGGCCGTCCTGCTGATCGCCCTGGCCTCGGTCCTGGGGGCGATCGCCGCCGCCCAGCGCTCCCTCGGGGTGGCCGAGGCCGACCAGCATGCCTGGCAGCTGCTGCGCGAGCGCTATGAGCTGCAGCGCGCCGCGCGCCTGACCGATTCCGACTGGGCCGTGGGCACGCGGACCGGGACCCACCCCTTGCCCACCGAGCAGACGCCGTGGACCTGGAGCGTGGTCGTCTCGCAGGTCTCGGACGCGGCCGTCTCCGGCGTCGGCCCCCTCTCCTACCGGCAGGCCGTCGTGAGCCTGACCTACCGGGGCCGGACCATCAGCCTGGAGGCCGTCCGATGGTGAGCCGGCCTCGCAGGACGGGCTTCAGCCTGCTCGAGCTCGTGATCGCCGGGACCATCATGCTGGTCCTGGTGGTCTTCGCGACGCAGGTCTTCGGGAGCCTGGTGCTGGTGCACCGGCGCGACGTGGAGCGCTCGCGGATGCGCGCGGCGTCCGACCTGGTCCTCTCCACCCTGGCCCGCGACCTGCGCCACGCGGGCCTGGGCGTGCCCGAGGGCGGCAACGTGTCGACCGGCGCGGCGTTCCCGCCGGCGGTCTTCCAGGCGGGCCTGACCGAGGTGGGCTTCCTCGCCGACCTCCCCCGCCCCGACGCCGCGCTCAACGGCTACTCCGAGCTGGCGGGAGACCAGCCCAGCGCGTCCATGGTGGTCCTGCTCAACGAGCTCAGCGGCGACTGCGGCAGCGACACCGGCTCGAGCTGCAGCACCGAGAGCATGAGCCTGGCGGTGCGCCCCGCCGGGGTCGCCGGCTGCGGGGCGAGCGCCACTGCGCCGACCTGCCCCTGGGCCCAGCAGCGCTACCGCGCGGGCGAGCGGGTGATCGTCGCCAACGGGCTGGGCACCTGGGCGGAGATGACCGTCGGCGGATCGCTGTCCACCGTCTCGGGCGGCCGGCGCGGCCTGGCCCTGACCGGCGCCCCCAGCCACATAGGCGGCGCCAACCTGCCCCGCCGCGGCTTCGTCTCCACCCCGGACCGCGTCTTCTACCGGCTCGACGGGGGCGACGCCGTGCAGCGCGGCCAGTGCTGGGGCGGCCCCGGGACCAGCGACGCCTGCGTCACCGGGGCGGAGGGCTCGGGTTGGGAGACCCTGGCCCGGGACGTCTCGCGCTTCGAGCTGGCCTTCCACCGCGCCGACGGCTCGGCCATCGCGCCGCTGCCGGCCACGGTCGCCGCGGCCAGCGCCACCCGGCGGGTGAGCGTCCTGCTCGAGCTGAGCCGGACCGTCGCCGACCAGCCCCTCTCCCTGTCGACGCAGACCACCCTGGCGACGAGGCGCTGACGTGCGACGCCCCCCCGCCCATCGCCGCTCGCGCGGCTACTCGCTGCTCCTGGTGGCCGTCCTCACCGCCGCCGCGGCGCTGGTGGTCCTGGCCACGATCTCCCTCGGCGGCGCGGAGCGGGACCAGGTCGAGCTGGAGGCCCGGGACGCCCTGGCGCTCTCCCTGGCCGAGCGCGGCCTCGAGCGCACCAAGGCCTACCTCGCGGCCATCCTTGAGGTCGACCCGGACCTCGATCGGGCGCTCGACCCCGCCCTGAACGACACCTGCAGCGTCGGCCCGCCCTTCGCGGTGACCGACCCGACCTCCGACGACCACCTGCCGACCTTCACCGACCCCGGGGCGAGCGCGGTCACCGTCGCCGGCTGGGGCACCTCGACCAAGGCCCGGTTCCTGCGCGTGCTCTGGCCCTCGGCCGCCGCGCCGCAGGGCGCCTACCTGGTGCGCATCGACGACGACGACGACGACCAGGGCTTCGGGCTCCCGTCCGCCGGGGCCGACAACCCGCCGCTGACGTCCTGCCGCGAGGGAACGAACCTGGCCGCCCCGGCGAGCAACCCGGTGCGCGACCGCGACCGCACCGTGGTCGTCACCGCCATGGGCATCGCCCCGGGGATCGACCCCGACGCGGCCCGGGTGCGCAAGGTGCTGCGGGCGGTGGTGGGCAAGCGCGAGATGGCCGGGCTCACCGCCGGCGGACCGGTCAGCGCCACCGGCAGCGCCCAGCTGTGCGGGCCCTACGCCAACGCCGCGGCCACCGGCGCGGTCGCCATCTCGTCGATGTGCGCCACCGCCTGCGGCGCCGGCTGCACCGCCGCGGGCTCGGGAGCGCTGACCGCCCGCACCAGCGACCCCGGCTGCTCGCGCGGCGACGGCGGGCCGTGCGTGGCCGGCGCGGATCCCCCGCCGACGGTGCCGCCGGTCGACCCCGGGGCCAAGCAGTGGCGCCCTCACGCCTGCCTCGCCTCGCCGTGCACGCCCTACTACCTGCTGACCACCCAGGGCCTCCCCGGCGGGCTCAAGCTCAAGATGTGGGACTACTCCACCTGCCCCGACCCGCGCGCCTGCACCACCGACTCGACCCAGTGCGCCTGCTGGCTCAACGTGACCGGCCACACCGTCGTCTCCGGCATGGTGTTCCTGGACGACTCGGACCCGGGGCTCGACGCGCCCTTCCCCTCCCCGGCGAACCACGCGGGCGACGCCTCGCGCCTGGTCTTCAGGCACATCTCCGGCAGCGGCACCCTCACCTGCCCGCTGGCCGCGCCGGCGCCGGTCTCGGACGCGGTCTACCGCTACGATCCGACGCCCATCCACCTGCCGCCGCTGCCCCCGGTCCTGCCGCGCCTGCCGCACGGGGTCTGGCTCATCGACGGCCTGCTGCAGCTCGAGGCCTCGGCGGACATGCCCTACTGCCCGGCGGGCTGGGCGGGGGCGAGCCTGGTCGTCCGCGGCAGCGTGGTGCTGCACAACCACGGCTACTCGCTCAAGCCCCCGTCGGGCCTGGAGGCCATCGTGGTGGCCGGGGGCGATCTCGAGTTCCAGTCGGGCAACACCCAGCTCGACGGCTGCGGCACCGGGGCGGCGGTGGCGGTGCGCGAGCAGGTCAAGGCGCAGGGCACCAACGTCCTGTCGGCGCCGCTCCTGGTGAGCAACGGGCCGACCTGCTTCGCGGAGGTCGCCTCGACCACCGCGGTGGACTTCAACGGGAACATGACCCTGCGCGTGGACGCCCTCCCGCTGCTGTCCCTCGGCCCGCTGACGACCTTCTCCTGGAGCGAGTCGGCGCAGTAGCTTCCCCGCGCCGCCCTCGGCCCGCTCAGCGCTCCCCGACCGGCGAGCGGCCGGCCCCCGCGCGGATCCCCAGCCGCCGGCAGCGCTTGGAGAGAGTGGTGCGGTCCACCCCCAGCGCCCTGGCGGCGACGGCGACCACGCCGGCGCTGCGCCCGAGCGCGGCTTCGATCAGCGTGCGCTCGAAGGCCTCCAGCTCCTCGGGGAGCGAGCGGTGCGAGACCTCGCGCCGCTCCAGGCTCAAGGTCTCGCGCACGAGGTCGGCGTCGATCCGCCCGCCGCTGGGGGCCAGCAGCAGCAGCCGCTCGAGCGTGTGCAGCAGCTCGCGGGCGTTGCCCGGCCAGTCGTGGGCCTCCAGCAGCGCCATCGCCTGCGCGGTCACGCCGCGCGCCGCCAGGCCGTGCTTCTCGGTGAGGCGGTCGAGGAAGTGCAGCGCGAGCAGCGGGATGTCCTCCGGGCGGTCGCGCAGCGGCGGCAGCTCGACTACGAACGCCCGCAGCCGGTAGTAGAGGTCCTTGCGGAAGTGGCCGGAGGCGACCAGCGCGTCCAGGCTGCGGTGGGTGGCGGAGACGACCCGCACGTCCACCGTGCGCGACCGGGTCTCGCCCACCCGGCGGATCTCGCCGTTCTCCAGCACGTGCAGCAGCTTGGCCTGCATCGAGGGCGGCATCTCCCCGATCTCGTCCAGGAACACCGTGCCGCCGTGGGCGGCCTCGAAGAGCCCGGCCCGCTCGCCCACCGCGCCGGTGAAGGCGCCGCGGGCGTGCCCGAACAGCTCGGCGTCGAGCAGCCCCTCGGTGAGCGCCGCGCAGTTCTGCGCCAACAGCGGCCGGTCGCGCCGCGGCGAGAGCGCGTGGATGGCCCGGGCGACCAGGTCCTTCCCGGTGCCGGTCTCGCCCAGGACGAGCACGCTGGTGGACACCGGGGCGACGCGCTCGACCAGCTCGAACACCCGCAGCATCGCCGGGCTCTGACCTACCAGCCCCTGCAGCCGGTCCGGCTCGCGGACCCGGTCGCGCAGGTAGTCGTTCTCGCGGCGCAGGTGGTCGAGCGCCCGGCGCAGCTCGGTGTGGAGCACCTTGTTGGCCTCTTCGGCGACGAAGCCCTCCACCGCGCGGCGCACCAGGCTGCGCAGCTCGAACGGCTCGATGGGCAGCCGCGCGAACGAGAAGCGGGCGTTGCGAGCGATCATCGGCTCGATCGCCGGGACGGCTTGCCGCCCGAGGTAGAGCAACGGCGGCTGGCGCTCGATCTCGCGGCTCTCGGTGATGCGCCGCAGCAGCTCCAGGGCACGGATGGGGCCCTGCGCCTCACCCAGGAGGATGAGCCCCACCTGCCCGCCCTGGGCCGCGGCGACCAGCTCCTGCTCGGTGGCGACGGCCTGCAGCGGGAAGAGGTCGGCGAAGGCCTGCGCGGCGGAAGCCTCGTCGGTCAGGCCGAGGGCGACCACCCGGTAGCGGAAGGCTTCGATGAACCGGAGGATGCGCTCGAGGCCGGCGCCGGGCACCGAGGCGAAGCGCACGCCCAGGCCGACCGCGCGCTCGCCGAGGTGGTCGCGCACCGCGGGGTCGACCCAGGCCACCTCCGCCGTCGCTTCGATCGCCGCGCCGCCGTCGGGCAGCGAGATCGCCAGCTGGATGGCGTGGCCCAGCGGCACGTCCTGCGCCGTCAGCCCGGGAGCCTTGAGGTAGACGCCGCCGCCGCTGAGGTTCCAGGCGTACATCGTCCCGAGCGGAGCGGAGCCGCTGGCCTCGACGCGCGCGAAGATGGGCACCCGCGCCTCGCGGTGGGCGACGGCGGTCACGGGGGGCTCCGGCGCGGTCGGATGTCGAGGATGGTCACGGTGCACAGCCCTCCGGCACGCCGTCCCGAATCCCCCTGGCTTCGAGGTGTTGCCCCGACCCCCGGCCTCGCCGTCGCCGCGGCTCGACGACGCGCCCTCCGTCCTCTTTCCCCGGGTTCCTATTGAGCGCGTGCACCTCCGTCCACCTCTGCCCACCTGCTTTGATGCACCTGCCCGCCAGTGGGACCGGGGTCGTGGACGATTCGCGGCAGGCCGACCGCCCCTCGGCGACGCTGCCGGCGATCGGCTCATCGAGGACCGGTTCGCCGTCACCCCCCGAAGCGGCGTGTGGGCGTGCCGCTCGTCACGCTCCCGGGCTCGACGTCACGCCAGCCGATTTGCCGCCTCTCGCCGTGGGGTTGGCCTCGTTCGGCGGGAAGCGCCGGCGGGACCGGCCCTGCGCGAGAGGCGAAATGCCCAGCAAATCCGACCGGTGCGACTGGCCCAGGCCTTGAAGCGTCGCCTGCCGCTTCCTTTCCCAAAGGACTCCATGAGCGCCCGCACCTCGGCCTTCGCCACCCTGTTGCTCCTCTGGCTCCCCGCCTGCGTCGGGCTGGTCTTGGACCCGGCCGAGCCGAACGACGCCGCGCTCCGCGGAACGCTGTCGATCTCCTCGCCGCTGCAGGTCGACCGTGCGGCGGCGGCGCCCGGCGACGTGGTGCGAGCCAAGGTGACCTACACCTGGGAAGGGACCGGAGAGCTGACGCTGCGCCGACTCGCCGTCGCCGCACGCCCGAACGGGGCGGCGCGCGGCGAGCGTCCGGTCCTGGAGTTCGCGCCGAGCGTCGAGGCGACCACGCTGGGGAGGGGCTCGACGATCGCCATCGACGCGGCGCTCGTGCTCGGCTCCGCGGAGTCCGGCGGAGCCTGGGAGATCTATTCGACCTACGAGGACGAGTCGGGCTCCTGGAACGACGGCCCTGGGGTGACCGTCTCGGTGCTCGCCCCCGGGGCGGACGCGGGTGCGGAGATCGCAGGCCCCGACGCGTCGCTGGCGGGCCCCGACGCCGCCGGCCTCGGTGAGGACGCCTCCGAGGCAGCGGGTGAAGACGCGAGCCCGGCCGGCCGGGATGCCGGAGCGCCCGGCCTGGACGCGGCATCGCAGGGTCCCGACGCCGCCGACCCTGGCCTAGATGCGAGCGCCCCGGGGCGCGACGCCGCCGACCCTGGCCCGGACGCGAGCGCCCCAGGGCACGATGCCGCCTCGCCCGGCCCGGACGCCGGGACCGCACCCTCGTACGACGGCTGGCTGTCCACCTCGGGGAACAAGATCGTCCGCGCAGACGGCACGGTGTGGGCCGGCCGCGGCTTCAACCTGCCCGACACCCGCGGCTGCGACGCCTGCACCTTCAACGTGCCCAACGTCGCCGAGGTCCTGCGCCGCATCGACGAGGCCGTGGACGTCTGGCACGCGGACTTCCTGCGGCTGGACCTCGAGAGCTTCGCGGCCGCCGGAGGCCGGCTGCAATGGCAGCAGGCCACTCAGGACCCGCAGTACCTGGCCGACGTCCAGAAGATCGTCGACCACGTCGGGACCAAGCCCGGCGTCTACCTGCTCCTCTCGCTCTGGGTGGACCCGACCTTCTCCGCGACCGGCTGGCCGACCGCGACGACGCTCGACACCTGGCGCCTGCTGGCGACGACCTTCCGCGACACGCCGCAGGTCCTCTTCGGCCTGTCGAACGAGCCGCAGGCCAACTACGACGGCGCTCAGGACGCGGCCTGCTGGTCCGCGATGAACGCGACCGTGGCGGCCATTCGCGCGGTCGAGGACGCCCACGGCGCGCCGCACCACGTCATCGCCGTGCAGGGCACCCGCTCGTGGTCGCGCGTGCTCGACTACTACCTCGCCCACCCCATCGCCGCCGGCGGCGGCGACAACATCGCCTACGAGACGCACGTCTACGACCCGACCAGCGCCTTCCAGGACCGCTTCGTCACCCCCTCCGCGACGCTGCCGGTGATCATCGGCGAGTTCGGGCCGGTGGACTGGGCGGGGATGGCCCTGCCCGACTGCTCCGAGCTGATGAGGCGCGCCGACTCGCTGCAGGTCCCTTGGCTCGCCTGGACCTTCCACATGCGCTGCCCGCCGAACCTGCTCGAGGACTCCTCCGGCGGAAGCTGCGGCGTGAACATGGCGCTCAAGCCCACCGCGTGGGGGCAACTCGTCAAGGACCGGCTCGCCCTGCCGCTCTCGGCGAGGTAGGCGCTCAGGCGCGGCGCTGGCACACCTTCAGCGCCAGCGACTCGAGCACGAGCTTGCCGGTGCCGCCCGACTTGAGCGAGACGTCGGCCTGCGCGACCGCGAGCATGACGTCGACCAGCTCCCGCGGCTCGAAGCGCATGCAGGACTGGAAGCCGAGCCAGGCGACGTAGGGGTGCGGCACCTTGGAGCCCCGCTCCTGCGCCTCCTTCTCCAGCTCGGGGATGCCGCGGCGGTCGAAGTCGCCCTTGCCGGTGCGCGCGCTGAAGCCCAGCGCGCTCCAGCGCACGCGGTCCTCGAGCATGCGGCGCACGATGCTGGCGATGGCCCCGTGGATCTTCAGGGCCGCCTCGCCCTGGTCCAGCGCGGTGCCCACGTAGCGCAGGGTGGCCTTCAGGTCGCGGCTGCCCAGGGCGTCGGAGAGCTCGCGGAACTCGTCCTCGCGGGCGCGGCGGACGATGGCCTCCACGTCCGCCTCCCGGATGGTGCCCGCCTCGCCGACGTAGAGCGCCAGCTTCTCGAGCTCGGACTGGAGCAGGCGCATGTTGCCGCCGCACAGGTCCTTGAGCAGCTTCTCGGCGGCGGGCTCGAGCTTCTTCTTGAAGGAGGCGAGCGAGTCCACCACGGTCTCGTGGATGTCGAGCTTGCGCAGCTCGCGCTCGACCTTGCGGTCCACCAGCGTGCCGACCTTGATGCACAGCTTGGCCAGCGTGGAGCGCGAGTCGAGGTGCACGGCCTCGATGACCAGGTGGTGGTCCTTGGGAGCGCCCTTCTCCAGCAGCCGCTCGAGCGCGCCGGTGTCGCCCTCGGGAGCGGTGAGGTTCTCGGCCTTGCAGAAGGTGCCGATCTCCTTGAGGAACGCGACGTCGGAGTCGGCGAGCTCGATCTCCAGCTCGCGCGAGATGGCCCCGGTGTCCGGCGCCAGGAGCTGGTCCGGCCCCCAGCCGGCGCGGCCGAACAGCGCCAGCGCGCGGTTGGCGGCGACCTTGCGGCGCCCGGCGCTCCAGGCTTCCTTGATCTTGCCCAGCGCGTCGGCGCGGCCCTTCTTGGGCGCCAGGAACTCGGGCTCGCGCACCACCACGACCTTGCGGCCGCGGAACATGGGCATGGTGGCCAGGTCGCGGGCGACGTCGGCCGGGGAGCTGCCCTCGTGGATGGCGAGGTTGAGCCCCGCCATGGCCTTGGGCAAGAGCTTCCCGACGATCTCGTCGGAGGCCTTGCGGACCAGGAACTCCTCGCCGGTGATGAGGTAGACCGGCGGCGCCTTGCCGGCCTCGATCTCCTTGAGGAGTGCGTCGTTGGCGGTGCTCATGCGTCCCTGTACACGAAGCGCAGCGCGGCCTGCTCGAGCTGCAGCCTGGGCGAGGCGTTGAACCGGAGCGTTGCGCGGGCGGAGTTGCACAGGCCGATGCGCCGCAGCGCCTCGGCCGCCCCGAGCCGGCCGGCGGACTCCTTCGCCAGCGGCGAGAGGTCCTGGTTGGCGATGGCGCCCTCCTCCCCGCCGGAGGCCAGCACGGCCACGTCGCGGTACCAGGCGCAGATGAGGTCGAGGTGCGCCTCGGCGGAAGAGCGGTCCTCGGCGAAGTCGGCGGCGAACCAGAGCGCCCCGCGGGCGTCGCCGGCCTTGAGCGCCTCGAGCCGCTCCAAGAGCTCCTTGCGGCGCGCGAGCGCCTTCGTGTCGAGCTCCATCGCCGCGCCCAGGCTGCCGTCGGCCAGCGCCGCGCACAGCCGGGCCGTCGCCGGGTCGACCTTCTTGGCCTCGGCCACCTTCCGGGCGACCAGCTCCAGCGGCAGCGGGGCGAAGGCCATCTTCAGGCAGCGCGAGCGGATGGTGGGCAGGAGCGCGTGCGGCGCCGAGCTGACCAGGACGAGCGTCGTCCCGTCGGGCGGCTCCTCGAGCGTCTTGAGCAGCGCGTTCTGCGCCTGCACGTTCATCGCGTCCGCCTGCAGGATGAGCGCGAACTTGCGGCGGGCCTCCAGGGCCTTGAACGCCAGGCGCTCCTGCAGCTTGCGGATCTGGCCGATCTTGATCTCCCGCGAGGGCGTGCCGTCGAAGTCGGCCCGGCCCGCCCAGCCGCGGGCGATCATCTCCGCCTCGGGGAGGATGAACACGACGTCGACGTGGTTGCGCCCGGCGACGCGCTTGCACGGGCCGCAGACCCCGCAGGCTTCGCCGTCGTCCTTCTCGCAGTTGGCGGCCTGGGCGAGCGTGCGGGCGCACAGCTCCTTGCCGACTCCCTCGGGGCCGCCGAACAGGTAGCCGTGGTGCAACAGGCCGCTCTTGAGCGCCGCGGCGAGCGAGCCGACGCAGCGGTCCTGTCCGACGATGTCCTTGAACGCCATGGGGCGTGCACTGTAGCGACTTTGGCGGCGCGAGGCACGGCCGGAAACGAGAGCGGGGGACCGGCCGGCGGGGCGTGCAAACGGGCCCTGATTCCGCTAAAGCGTTCGGCTGTGGGTCCACCGGACAGGAGCCTTCCATGCGTCGCATCTTCCCGTTGCTCGCCGCCGTCGCCGCGCTCTCTGGCTGTGCCACGGGGAGCGGCAACGTCACCCTCAACGACGTGATGCGCGTGGCCCACGAGGTCGGCGGGGTCGCCACCGACCTGATGCTCCCGGTCTCCGAGGAGAAGGCGCTGGGCGACAAGACCGCCGGCGAGATCGAGGCCAAGTACAAGGTCTCGAGCGACGCCGAGCTGACGCGCTACGTCGACGGCGTGGGCCAGCGCGCGGCCAAGGCCAGCGCCGACCCCTACGGCTGGGCCTTCACCTTCAAGGTCATCGACGAGCCCAAGACGGTCAACGCCTTCGCCATCCCCGGCGCGCGCATCTACGTCTTCAGCGGGCTCATCAAGACGGCCAAGGACGAGGCCCAGCTGGCGGGCGTGCTGGCCCACGAGGTGGGCCACGTCACCAAGCGCCACCTCGCCAAGCGCATGGTCAAGCAGTACGGCCTGCAGTCCCTGAGCGACGCCGCCCTGGGCAAGGACGCCAACGTGCTCGCGCAGATCGGCACGGCGCTCGTCGCCGAGGGCCTGCTGCTCAAGAACAGCCGCGACGACGAGGCCGAGGCCGACGCCGTGGGCGTGGTCACCACCTCCAAGGCCGGCTACGACCCCAAGGCGATGGTCGAGTTCTTCCAGACCCTCAAGGCCGGCGAGGGCAACGTCCCCGACTTCATGGCGTACCTCTCCGACCACCCGCTGACCGCCGACCGCATCCGCGCGCTGGACGCCGACATCGCCGCCAAGAAGCTCACCGGCGCCGGCCGCAGCACCCCCACCTACCAGGCGATGCAGAAGCGCATCCCCTAGCCCGCCGCGCCCGCCGATGGCCGCCGTCGCCAACAACAGCGATCTGCAGCTGGGCAAGTACCGCCTCCTCGAGCGCATCGGGCGCGGCGGGATGGCCGAGGTCTTCCTGGCGGAGGTGCTGGGGCCCGGCGGGTTCCAGAAGACGGTGGCGCTCAAGCGCATCCACCCGCACCTGGCCGAGGACCCCGAATTCGTGGGGATGTTCCTGGACGAGGCGCGGCTGGCCGCCCGGCTCGACCACCCGAACATCGTGCAGATCTTCGACCTGGGCGAGGCCGACGGCAGCTACTACATCGCCATGGAGTACGTGGACGGCCCGTGCCTGCGCACCCTCTGCCAGCGGTCCACCGAGACGCGCTCGCCCCTCCCGCCGGGCATCGCCGCGCGCATCGTCGCCGACGCCTGCGAGGGCCTGGCCTTCGCGCACGAGGCGCGGGAGGACGGGCGGCTGCTGCAGCTGGTCCACCGCGACATCAGCCCGGACAACGTGCTGCTGCGCAAGTCGGGAGCGGTGAAGGTGGCCGACTTCGGCATCGCCAAGGCGATGGCCAAGCAGCGGCGCACGCAGGTGGGCGTCATCCGCGGCAAGGTCTGGTACATGCCGCCGGAGCAGCTGCTCGACGACCCGCTCGACCGCCGCGTCGACGTCTTCGCGCTGGGCGTGGTGCTCTACGAGCTGCTCAGCGGCCTCTCGCCGTTCGAGGCCAGCAACGAGACCCGGGCCATCAAGGCCATCCTCGACGATCCGCCCGTGCCGCTGCTCGAGCGGCGGCCGGACTGCCCCCCCGAGCTGTGGGAGATCATCGCCACCGCGCTGGAGAAGGACCGCGAGGCCCGCTTCTCGGACTGCCGGGGCCTCAAGAGGGCGCTCGAGCGGTTCCTCATGTCGCGCCAGGAGATCGTCGGGGCGCACGAGGTTTCGCAGCGGCTCAGCCAGCTGTTCCCCGAGCTCTACGGCGAGGTGACCGCGCCCCTCCCCGCGCGCGCGGCGACGGTGCGCAGCACGCTGCCGCAGCGGCGCGCCTCGAGCGTGGCCTGCCCCGGATGCGGGTCGGCGATGTCCCTGGGGCACTCGGGCGGGGTGGTCGTCGACGGGTGCTCGACCTGCGGCGGCATCTGGCTCGACGAGGGCGAGATGCAGCAGCTGGCCAACCGGCCGGCGGGGCTGGTGGCCATGGCCAGGCTCTACAAGCCCACCGGCGAGTGGGACCTGGCGGAGCGCGAACGCGGCTGCCCCCGCTGCCGCACCGGGCTCGAGCCCTACGAGTTCAACTCGCTGCGCGGCATCTGGCTCGACCGCTGCGCCACCTGCCGGGGGCTGTTCCTGGACCACGGCGAGGCCGAGGCGATCGAGGCCCGGCTGCGGCAGGCCGGGGACGAGTGAGGGGCAAGCCCCATCCCCCACCCCGCCTCCCCTCCGCGGGTGGATGCAGGCGGCGGGCCCGAGCGGCTCGCCTCGGCCCGACTCGGACTCCTCCCGGGCATGCAAGCGACGGTTTGCCCCTGGAACCCGGGGCCGCTACCCGTTGTCTACTCGGGGTGCGGCGGTTGCACGCCGAGCGGTCGCGAGCGATTCTTCCCCCGAGGCGGCCGAGGAGTCGGAGGAGACGGTGATGGCCAAGTTCTACGTGCGCAGCGAGGGTCGCGAGCTGACCGTCAACTCGATGTCCGAGCTGCGCACGCTGTACCTGCGCGAGTTCGTCACCGCCGAGGACGAGGTGCGCCGCGAGGGCTCCGACCGTTGGCAGAAGGCCGGGCTAATGCTCGACTTGAAGTCCGCCAAGCCGCACCCCTACATCCACGGCAACGAGTTCGGCTGGCTGGTCGTCGCCATCACCATCGGCACGCTGATCCTCGTGCTGATCATGGCCAAGTGACCTTCTCCCCCGGCAGTCCTGTCCGTCCGGGCGCTTGACCGGGCTCGTCCGCCTCGGCTTGATGCAGCGGTCCGCAGGCGCGATGGCCTGCCCCTACCAGGCGAGGACACGATGCCGCGCGCACGGATCCACGGAGTCGACCACGAGGTCCGCGTCACCCGGGACCTCAGCGACAACTGGGCGGTCGAGGTGGCCCCCATCCCCGCCGTGCCCCGGAAGTTCGACGTCTACAAGCCCCACCCCGCCGCGCTGATGGTCAAGCTGCACGCCAACGGGCGCGAGGCGGCGGCCCAGGCCGCCCTGGAGATCCTCAAGGCGGCCGGCAAGATCGACGACTTCACGGTGTAGCGGCGTCGGCGTCCCCGGCGTCCGCGGCGGCGCCGCCCGCGTCCACCGGCTCGAGGATCCCGAACGCCGCGGACATCGGCCCCTGCGCCAGCCCGCCGTCCCTGCGCACCAGCACCGCGCCGGGCACGCGCACCGCGGTCGCGCCCGTCTCCGAGCGGTCCACGAAGCGGCGCTCCCAGGCCTTGTCGCCGGCCTTCGCGAACAGGCGCATGTCGCCGCCCCGCAGCACGTCGACCTTGCCCAGCAGCGCGTCGGCCGACCACGTGGCGCCGCCGTCCATCGTCGAGACGAGGCGATCGCCGCAGGCGAAGGCCGCGACCTCGGTCCCCAGCAGCACGCCCTGCACGCCCTTGGCCGCGGCCACGGTCCCGCAGGGAGGTCCCGCGGTCCCCACGGCCACCGGCGGCTCGCCCTCGGCGCCGCGGTAGAGGCGCGGTCGGACCTCGCCCTCGGCGGCGCCGCCCAGCGCCACCTGCAGGCCGGCCAGCGTCGCCGACCCGCCCGACAGGTGCAGGCCGACGGTGTGCGCCAGCGCCTGGACGTTGGAGGTCCTGAGCGCCCGCGAGCCGGCCGGCCGCAGCGTCACCTGGCCCCAGGTCCAGGCCAGGACGCCGCCGGGCGTCGCCGACTGCCAGCGCTGCGCCGAAGCCAGGAGGATGGCCCCGGCCGGGCTCACCGCCACCGCCTCGAGGCGCCGCTCCACCTCGACGTCCTGGGCGCCGGCGGGGACCGGCAGGTCGACCGCCACCGGGCGGAAGCTCTTGCCGGCGTCCGCGCTCAGGGCCAGGCCGCTGCCGTCGGCGCAGAGCCCGGCGAGGATTCCGTTCTCGCCGGCCAGCCGCGTCACCGAGCACGGCATGGGGACGACGAGCGGCTCCTCGCCGGGTGCGAGCACGATGGCGAACGGCGCCCCCTCGTTCTCGCCGACCGCGAAGAGCCGGCCGGAGGCGGAGAAGACGCGCGGGATGGCGGCGGGCACCTCGACCGGCCGGGTGCTCCCGTCGCCGGAGTCGAAGGTCGCCAGCTTGCCGTCGGTGGACAGGCTCGCGCCGGCCCAGAAGGCGACGTCGACGGCCTTGGCCAGCACCGCCGGCGCGGGCCTCCACGCCGACTCCGGCGCCAGCGACGGCCCGGCGTCGAGCGTCGACCTGGGCGCCGCCGGATTCGGATCGCGCGCTGCGCTCGGCGCCTGGGCGGCGGGCCGCGTCAGGATGACGGCGAGCGCGGCGGTGCTGACGAGCAGCGCGACGACGCCCAGGAAGCCGAAGGCGGCGAGCGTTCGATCGCGCATGGGAGGTCCCGAGCTGCCTGCCTACTTCTTCCCGTCGGCGTACTTGGGCTCCTTCGACAGCTTGCGCAGCTGCACGAAGATGTCCGGGATGGCCGAGGAGTTGGCCTTGTTGGCGATCCAGGTGGGCAGCGAGCCGCCCGGGTCGGTGAAGAGGAGGTAGGTGGCCTTGGTCTTCTTGCCGCCGTCGACGGGCTCGAGCATCCAGCTGCCCTGGTTCACCTTGACGCGGACCACGCCCTTCTTCGGCTCCGGGCCCTTGGCCGAGATGTCCCAGTAGGTCTTCAGGTAGCCCTTGCCGTCCTGCCAGTCGCTCTGGTCCTCGATCTTGATGGTGTAGTCGCGGCGGGAGGCCAGCGGGGCGTTGATGAGCGAGTAGAAGTGCCAGGCCTTCTTCCCGTTCACGTCCTCGGTCTCGATGACCTTGCTCTCCTCGGTGTAGGGCATCGTCTCCTTGTAGGCCTCGAGGTCGGTGAGGACGCGGAAGACGGCGGGCGGCGGAGAGTCGATCTCGCCGGTGGTCTTGAGCTCCTTGATGTCGCTGCCGGCCTTGGGGCGCGAGTGCACGGTCACGCCCTTGGTCTCGGCCTTCACTTCCCACTTCGCCTCCTCGACGGCCGGCTTGGCGGCGGCGGGCTTGGCGGGTTCGACGGCCTTGGCAGCAGGCTCGGCAGGCTTGGCGTCCGCGGCCTTGGCCTCGGTCGGGGCGGGCGCGGCGGCTTGGGGCTCCTCGGCGACGACGGAGACGGTGAGGAGTGCGGCGGCGGCGAGCGATGCGAGCATGCAGACCTCGTTCTGGAGGGGGGACCGGGCGGCCAGTGTAGCAGACGGGCCGAACGCCACGGCTGTTCAACCCTCCCCGATTGCTGGCGAATGTCCGGGCGGCCCGCCGCCTCTTCGCTCCCCCGTTCGTGGTACAGTTCCCCCCGTGCGCACCCTCCTCTCCGCCCTTGTGATCGGGGGATTGGTTCTTGCCCGGCCCGCTTTCGGGGCCGAGGCCGATCCCCTCGCGCCGCTCACCGAAGAAGATCCGCTCGCGCCGCTGACGGCGGATCCGGCCAAGCCGAAGCCGGCCAAGCCGAGGCCCAAGCCCAAGGCCCCTCCTCCCGACAGGCCGGCCAAGCCCCCGCCTCCCGAGAAAATCGAGAGGGTGGAGAAGGTCGAAAAGCCCGCCAAGCCGCCTCCGGAGAAGGTCGAGGTGGTCAGGAAGATCAACGCCGAGAGGATCAAGGTGTCGGGCGTCCCGCCGATGCCGCTCAAGCCCGGCCAGTCGGTCACCTTGACCTTCAAGGTCATGGACCCCAACGGCAGGGCCATCCCCGCCGAGCTCAGCCTCATCTGCAACATCGGCACGATCACCGCGCCGGTGGAGACGGCGCCGGGCATCTTCTCCGCCACCTTCGCGCCCCCGGCGTCGGGCCAGGAGAACATCGCCACCATCCGCGCCGACGTGAGGAACGGGGTCAAGCCGGTCTTCTCCGAGACCAAGATCGGCATGGTCCTGCCGGCCCCCACCGCGCCGACCAAGCCCGCCATCGTCGCCACCGAGCCGACGGTCAAGAGGCCCAGGCCGGCCAAGATCGCCTTCGCGGACGTCCCCAAGGTCGAGGGATCGGACCCGGTCAAGGTCCGCTTCCAGGTCGAGGACGCCCAGGGCAACGCCATCCCGCCCGACGGAGTGGCCCTGAAGGCCGAGAACGGTTCCTTTGAGAACGTGCGCGAGGAGTCGGGCACCTACGTCGCCGACTTCGTCCCGGCCAAGGACGGCAAGACGGGCGACATCGGCCTCTACGCCGAAGCGGGCGGCGGCGAGCGGTTGGCCGGCGCCGGCACCATCACCGTCAGCGCCGCACCCACGGGCGGCAACTTCGGCGTCGCCGCGGGCCTGCTCGTCGGCGCGCTCACCAACTACGGCAAGGTGGTCAGCCCCCAGTTCGAGCTGAACGTCGAGGCCAAGATCTTCCACATCATCCGCCTGGGCGTGCTGGCCGGCTACGCGCCCGCCTTCGCCTCCGGCGTCTCGGACACGACCCAGGCCCGGCAGGCCGACTTCAACTTCACGCTCGTCCCGCTGATGTTCCGCGCCGCCTACCAGCAGGGCGTGGGCCCCATCGACATCTACGCCGGCGGCATGATCGGCGTCGCCATCGTCAGCGGCACCGCCACCGGGCAGAACGGGGCCAAGGCCAGCATCAGCGACGTCCCGCTCGACATGGCGGCGTTCGTCGGCGGCGGGCTCACCCTGGGGCCCGGGATGCTCGTCCTGGAGATCCGCGCCAGCTACATGAAGATCGACAAGGCGGACGACCCGGTGAACCCGACCGTGAAGGTCAAGGGCAACCTGGGCGGCTTCAGCGGCGCGCTGGGCTACAAGTTCGAGTTCTAGCCCCGACGGCGACTCAGCGGTTCCGAGGCGGGCCCGGTGGACTCACCGGCGCCCGCTTCGCATATTCGGTCATCACCTTCTCGACGTAGAACTCGGTCTCGCCGTTCTGCGGGACCCGGCCATGGATGGCCCCCGGGCCGGCGTTGTAGGCCGCCACCGCCAGCCGCAGGTCGCCGAAGCGCTGCAGGTGCGAGGCGAGGTAGCGCGCTCCGCCGTCGATGGCCTCGGTCGGCTCATAGGGGTCGGCGACGCCCAGGAACTTCGCGGTCCCGTCGGTCAGCTGCGCCGGCCCCATCGCCCCCGCCCCGGAGATCCGGTGGCACTGGCCCTTGGACTCCACCTCCACCACCGCCGCGAACAGGCCCGCGGGCAGCCCGTGCTTCTTCTCCGCCTGGACGATGAGCGCCTCGAGCCCGGAGTGGCCGGAGAGCAAGCAGCGAGGCCGGTGGGCGAGGTTCTTGCCCACCGCGATGGCCTTCTCCTGCAGGAAGAACGGCGAGAGCGGGAAGATGGGGGTCGTGCCCAGCGTCGCGGCCGAAAGGTTGAGCACGCACACCGGGGTCGCCGCCGCCAGGAGCGCCTTCTGCCAGAGCGGCAGGCGCCAGAGCCAGCGCCAGAGGACGCGGCGGAGGCCTCCCGAGGCGGGCGCCTTTCGGCGCGAGGTCAGGCAGTGGCCTTGCGTGCGGCTTCGAGGGTGCCGGCCAGGAGCATGGCCACGGTCATCGGCCCCACCCCGCCGGGCACCGGCGTGATGGCCGAGGCGCGCTCGGCGGCCGCCGGGAACTCCACGTCGCCCACGAGCTTGCCCGCGGCGTTGCGGTTGATGCCCACGTCGATGACCACCGCGCCGGGCTTGATCCACTCGCCCTTCACCATGCCCGGCTTGCCGATAGCCGCCACCACGAGATCCGCCCGGCCCACCTCGCCCGGCAGATCCGCCGTCTTGGAGTGGCACCAGGTGACCGTGGCGTCGGCGGCGAGCAGGAGCAGGCCCATGGGCTTGCCGACGATGACCGAGCGGCCGACCACCACCGCGCGCTTGCCCCTGGGGTCGAAGCCGATCTCCTCGAGCAGGCGCATGACGCCGGCCGGGGTGCAGGGCTTCGGGCCGGGCCGGCCCAGGGTGAGGTTGCCGACGTTGGCCGGGTGGAATCCGTCGACGTCCTTCTCCGGCGCGACCGCGGCGATGACGGCGTCGGAGTCGAGCTGCTTGGGCAGCGGCAGCTGGACCAGGACGCCGTGGACGCTGGGGTCGGCGTTGAGCTTGTGGACGACCGCCAGCACCTCTTCCTGCGTGGCGAGGGCGGGCAGGTGGTGCTCGGTGGAGACCATGCCGGTCTCCTCGCAGCCCTTGCGCTTGCTGGTGACGTAGCTGAGCGAGGCCGGGTCGTCGCCGACGCGGACCACGGCGAGCCCGGGGACCACGCCGCGCTCCTGCTTGAGCTTGGCGACGCCCTGGGCCACCTCGGCGCGGACCTTCGCCGCCACCGCCTTGCCGTCGATGATGCGAGCAGCCATGGGACCTCCTGGAAGTCCGGGGAGGATAGACCGAAAAATAGGCCGGGGGCCGGAGGATCGCTCCTCCGGCCCCCGCGGAACAGAAGCTGAAGACGCCGGCACGAGGCCGACAACTCCCCTCGTCGGAAAGCTGGCTATTCGGCCTCGAACTTGGCCGAGCCGAGCTCCTTGGCGCCCTGCATGACCTTGATCTCCCACTTGCCCGGCTTGCTGATGGTGCTGACCAGGTAGGTGCGCGCGCCGACGGCCGAGTTCTTGAGCGAGAGGTCCTGGGTGGTGCGGACCTGGCCGTCGAGGATCCACTGCACCGAGAGGTCCTCGTACTTGGCCTCTTTGGGGACCAGGAAGTTCATCCAGGCGTTGACCGGCGTGCCCTTCTTCACCTTGCCGGAGACGGGCTCGGTGCAGTCCCACTGCGTGGGGCTGCCCTTCTTGGTGTCGACGGTGATGCAGGGCTTGAGCTCGGCCAGGATGGGGCCGGAGTCCTTGCCGTTGTTGTAGTAGTCGATGACCTTCTTGAGCTCCTCGGCGCTCGGCGCGGCCGGGCCTTCGGCTCGGGCGGCGAGGGGGACGACGAACACGGCGGCGACCAGCGCGCTCATCAGCAGCACTCGGTTCACGTAAGCACCCTCCTTCGGCTTGGTTTGGCGCGGCCCGGCTGCGACCAGCAACACCCCCGCAGCCGTCGCGACGGGCAGGATGCTAGGCGAGTGTCCGGGGCCACGCAACGGCCGCCAAGGCACACTCGGCGCGCTCCCGCGCCGGCACCCCCCTGATGGAAGAGGCCCGCGAAGAGCCCTGTTGAGCGGGCCATGAACCTCCCTTCCCTCCTCGGGCCCAGCGGGGCCAAGGGCCTGCTCGCACGTGCCGGCACGGCGGTGGCCGCGGCCCTGGTGCTGCTGCCCTCCTCGGCCGCGCTGGCGGCGCAGGTCTACGCCGAGTCCGCCTCGGTCAAGGTCCAGCCCAGCGCGGCGCCCAAGACCGCCTCGCGGATCGAGCTCGCCGCGGCGATGAACGAGTTCGAGGCCTTCCAGGTCGTCGTCCATGCCGACGCGGGATCGCTCTCCGGCGTGCGCGCGACCGCGAGCGAGCTGGCGGGCCCCGGCGGCGCCGTCATCCCGGCCAGCGCCATCCACCTCTACCGGGAGGCCTACCTGAACGTCACCCAGCCCTCGGGCACCATCGGCAAGGCGGGCACCTGGCCCGACGGGCTAATCCCCGAGGTGGACGAGGTGGACGGCCAGCCGCGCAGCGCCTTCCCCTTCAACGTGCCCGCCGGAGAGTCCCGCGCCGTCTGGGTGGACGTGCTCGTCCCGGCGGCGACGGCCCCCGGCGCCTACCGCGGCACGGTGCGCATCGAGGGCACCGGCGTGTCCTCGGTGATCGACCTCTCGTTGACCGTCCACGACTTCCAGCTGCCCTCGACCCCGAGCCTCTCGACCGCCTTCCTCGCGTTCTCGGGCAACATCTGCCAGGCGCACACGCACTCGTCCGAGTGCGGCTCCGAGGCGAAGGCGGCCGACCTCCTGGGCAAGTACGAGCGGCTGGCGCTCGACCACCGCATCACGCTGCCCAACCTCTTCGTGGTGCGCGGCAAGAAGAACGACTGGTCGGCCTTCGACTCCGCCTTCGGCCCGCTGCTGGACGGCACCGCGGCGACGCGGCTCCAGGGCGCCAGGATGACCTCGGCGCAGTACACCTGGCAGCGCGACCAGCCGACCTTCGGCGACTTCGCGGCCCACTTCCGCGAGCGCGGCTGGTTCGAGCGGCTCTTCGACTACACCGCGGACGAGCCGCCCTACGGCTCGAAGTGGGAGGACATCCCCGGCCGCGCCGACCAGGCCAAGGCCGCCGACCCCTCGCTGCGCACGCTGGTGACGACGAACATCGAGAGCGCGACCGACCACGGCCTCGTCGACCGGCTGGACACGCTGGTGCCCATCGTCAACGACCTGGACGGACCCTCGGGCGCCCACCAGGGCGACCAGCGGCCCCGGTACGACGGCTTCCTCGCCTCCGCCCCCGGGAAGAGGCTGTGGACCTACCAGAGCTGCATGAGCCACGGCTGCTCGTTCGGCGGCGGCGAGGCGGGCCAGAGCTGGCCCAGCTACATGGTGGACGTCCCCGGCGTGCGCAACCGCCTGATGCAGTGGGCGGACTTCAAGGAGCGGGTCACGGGCGAGCTCTACTACGAGACCGCCGGCGCCTACCCGCAGGACGCCTGGAGCGACCAGCGCATGTTCGACGGCAACGGCGACGGCACCCTCTTCTACCCCGGCACCCCTTCGCTCATCGGCGGGACCTCGGACGTGCCGCTGCCCTCCATCCGCCTCAAGCTCATCCGCGAGGGCATCGAGGACTTCGAGTACCTGACCCTGGTCTCGCAGCTGGGCGACCCCGGCTTCGCCCAGAAGGTCGCCTCGCAGGTGCTGCCCAACCTCTACTCCGCCGACCAGAGCGATCCTTCGGTCCTCGAGTCGGCACGCAAGCAGCTGGCCGCGCGAATCGAGGAGCTGCGCAAGGGCAGCAGCAGCCAGGCCGCCGCGCCGGGGGCCCCCGCGCCTCTGGCCAAGGCGTCCACGACGCAACCGCCGGCGCCGGCGCAGGATGGCTCCTCGGCTCCGTCGTCTCCGTCGTCTCCGGCCAGCGGCAAGGGCGGCGGCTGCGGGGGCGGCTCCACGGTCCCCGGCGCGCCCCTCGCTGCGCTGGGGCCGCTGGCGGCCGCGGCGCTGGCGGTGCGCTGGCGCCTCAGGCGAAGCGCTTGAGGATGGCGTGGTAGAGCACCCGGGCCACGGGGATCGAATCGACGAAGCCGCCGAGCACGTCCCAGTAGTCCCGGTGCCGCACGATGAGGCCGTCCTGCAGCTCGAGGTGCGTCGCCCCCTCGAACCTGACCGACGAGCACAGCTCCATGGTCCAGGTCAGGAAGATCTCGTCGCCGGCCTGGGCCGCCCGCGAGACCTCGAAGCGCATCGTCTTGTAGCGCTGGGCCAGCCGGCGGTTCATCGCCAGGAGGGCGGACCTGCCGACCAGCTTCTGCAGCGGGTCCTGGAAGGTCGCGGTCTCGGCGTACATCGACCCGAGCGCCTCCAGGGCCTTCTCCGACTGCGTGCCGAACAGTTCCAGCGCCTCCCTGACCCGCTGAGCCGTCACCGCCTCCGTCGCCATCTCGTGCACCCTCCCGCTGAAATGAGGGCCGCGTCTTTAGCGCAGGCTAAGCGCGGCGAGCACCGGCGAGGAAGAGCAGTGCGCGGCAGAGTGCGCCAGCGCACAGTCGCCGCGCCGGCGATCGCCCGTCAGTTCGCCTTCGGGCAGGCCGGCACGTCATCGATGCCCGCGAAGAACTCGTCGACCACGAGCTTCCAGGCCTCGGCGTTCTCGGGCGCGCCGCACTTGAACGGCTTGCCCACGGTCAGCCCGGCGCGCAGCAGCCGGTGCTCCACGAACCAGCGCTTGGCGACGTCGGCCGCGTACTCCTGCACCCCGTTCTCGGGCATGAAGTCGTAGTAGGTCCCGCCCCTGACGCGGACGATGATCCCGTCCGGCGAGTAGGGAGCCAGGCACTTCACCGCCTTGCCACAGCGGGCGACGATGCGGTCGTACACCGCCGAGAGCGAGCGCTTGGACCAGCCGCGGCGGCCGAAGTCGTTGAGGTGGAAGAGCTCGTGGAACAGGGTCTCGCGCACGCCCACGGCCGACCTGAAGAGCGAGCCGCTGACGTTGTAGGAGACGTTCCAGTCGCTGGCCCAGGCCGACGGCGTGCGCGCCTTGACCGACTCGAAGAAGCGCAGCTCCAGCGGCTTCCAGCGGTAGCCCAGGGGCTTGCCCTGCCGCTTCTCCAGGCGGGTGAAGAGGTCGTCGTATTCGGCCAGCGCCGCCGCGAGCCACTCCAGGTGCTTGCGGTGCTCGCCGACGGGCAGCCGCGGGACGAAGTGGAGCTTGCCGCGGTAGGCGCCGTCGAAGTCCTGCTCGGGCAACAGGCCCACCACGGTGCCCGTCTGCCGGTAGAGCGCGAGCGCCACCTTGGCGGCCTGGGGGTCCTGCTGGAAGCGCGCCTGGACGAGGCAGGCGATCCGTTCGGGCTCGGCACCCGCCTCGCAGGCCGGCGGCGCCGCTCGGTCGGCTGCGAAGAGGATGGTCTTGGCCACCTCCACCGACAGCGCCGTCGACGAGGGCTTGGCGAGGAGGGCCTCCTCGGGCGCCGCGAGCGCGAGGACGGCGCCCACGACCGCCAAGCCGTGTTGAGCCAGAGCGAGCATGCCGGCGATTCCAGCACGAACGCGTGGTTGTCAGTGAGAGACGGGCGTGGGGACGGCAGTTCGTGGAGCGGGGGCTTTCCCGGCGCCACCCTGCTGTTCGGCGTGGGCTACGCCTGGGACGAACGACGGCGCTTGAGCAGCGCGAGCGCCAGCAGTCCGAGCGCCGGGAAGCTGCCGCCAGCGACCACGCTGCACCCGTCGATCTTCATGGTCTTGCAGGGCTTGGCCCTGAAGGTCCCGGAGATCTGCTCGCCGTCGAAGGTCAGGTAGTACGAGCCGGCGGCCCAGGCGCCAGCCGAGCTGGGGTCGGAGCTGGCGTTAATCTCCAGCGTGCCCTTCGAAGCGGCGATCCACTTGCCCTCGCACGGCGCCGCGGCGCAGTCGGAGCCTTTGGCCGCGCCGGGGTCGAAGCTGGCGTAGAGGTCGTCGCCGACCCCGCGCATGTCGGTGAGGATGTCGGTGTGATCGTTGGTCTTCATCCAGATCGACGGGGCGTGGCTGCCGTCGGGCATCTTCAGGTACGGCTGCTCGGAGCTGTCGACGTTCTCGAGGTGCTCGCAGGAGTCCGGATCGTCGCTGATGAGGATGACCAGCTTGTCCTGGAGGATGGGGTTCCCCTTGACCATGTAGATGGCGTAGGGCTCCGTCGGCGAGAACGACACGCCCTTCACGCTTCCGGACGAGCTGTTCTCACCCGCTGGTCCGCCGCAGGCGGCGAGGAAGAAGAGACCAGCGATGACGGCGCGACGCGACATGGACACCTCCGCGACGCCCGCGGGCGCCGCGCCGCCATGTTACATCGCCCCGACCGGAGCGCCAGGAAGGCGCCGTGCGGCCGGGGCGATTCTTCTCAGAGCCGGCGGAGCGGCTTACGCGCGGACGGCGAACTTGTAGTTGAGGCCGAAGTTGCTGTCCCAGGCCTCGCCCGGCTTCTCGGCGGTCGCCCAATTCTTGAACCACACCTGGATCTCGGTGGTGCCCTTGGGCAGCTCCACGGTCACCGGACGCGCCTTGGCGCCGCTGCCGTTGAAGTCCACCGCGGGCTGCTCGACCAGTTGGCCGCTGGGCACGAGCTTGACGAACGCCTGCACCCCCCACGCGGGCTTGTCGCCGTTCTTGTGGCGCAGCTGGGCGCGACCGGGGTCGTAGCTCAGCGTGACCTGGCCACCGGAGACGAGCTCGCCCTCGATGGTCTGCTTCCAGCTGGGCCCGAACGACACATGGGCGATGGGCTTGGCAGGCGCCTTCTCGACCGGCTTGGCCTCGGCCTTCGGCGCGGGCGCCGCGGCGGCGGGCTTGGCCTCGACCGGCTTGGCGACCGGTGCGGGCGCAGGCGCCGGAGCAGCCACGGCCTTCGGGGCGGGAGCGGCGGTCTTGAGCGCGGGCTTGGTGTCGGCGGGCTTGGCCGCAACGGGCTTCACTTCAGCTGCAGGCGGAGCTGCCTTGGCGACCGGCGCCTTCTCGGCAACCTTCTTCGCGGGAGCAGCAGGGGTCTTTCCATTCTTCGTATTTCCAGCCATCCGATACCTCCTCCGTGTAACGAATCCGCGCACATCTACACTCAATTACGAGTGTCTGTCATGCACTATTTCGCGGAGGTATCTCAGAAAGGAGTCACGCCGGCAAGCCCCTTCAAGGGATCTAATGATGCGGGCGACCGCGTGACGGCGGTCACACAGCGCATCCAACCGCTGAATCAGTCTATGTTTTCGGGCGTGCGGCTGCCCCGGGCCGGGTGAAGACGGCTCAGGGCTTCGCCACGGCCTTCCGGCGGAAAGCCAGGGCGGCGATCAGCATGCCCAGCAGCGGAGAGAGGCCCGCGCCGCCGCTCGCGCAGTTGCCACAGGAGGTGGCCTTCGGAGGCTCGGGCGGAGTTCCAGCGTCCGGCTCCGGCGGCTTCTCGGTGCACACTCCGCCGATGCAGGTCGACCGCTCGCCGCACGCCGTGCCCTCTTCGGCGACCGGGTTCGAGCACTCGCCCGTGTCCCGGGCGCAGACCCCCGCCACGTGGCAGGAGTCCAGCGCCTGGCAGACCCTCGGCGCGCCGCCGGTGCACACGCCCACCTGGCAGGAGTCGATGGTGGTGCACGGGTCGCCGTCGTCGCAGCCCGTGCCGTCGGCCTTCGGCTTGACCAGGCACTCGCCGCTGGCGGCCTGGCAGAGGCCGGCTTCGTTGCAGGCATCGGCGAGCGGACAGGTCTTCGCCGTCCCCTTGCAGACGCCCTTGGTGCAGACGTCGTTTTCGGTGCACGCCTTGCGGTCGTCGCAGGTCATGCCCTCGACCAGCGAGCACTTGCCGTCGGCGACGGCCCCGCTGGCCTTGCTGCAGCTCTCGCAGGAGCCGAGGCAGGCCTTGTCGCAGCACACGCCGTCGACGCAGAAGCCGCTCGCGCACTCGGTGTAGGTGGCGCAGGCCTGGCCCTGGATCGACGGCTCCTTGAAGGTCAGGTCGAAGGTGATGTCCGCGGCGACGCGCGTGATGTTGGTGACCCAGATGGTCGCCAGCGTCACCGGCTGGCCGGCGAGTCCCGGGTAGGGCTCGCTGCCCGGCTTGGACCAGGGCGCGAAGTCCTTCTTGGCCCCGGTCGGCCAGGCGTCGGAGGCGTCGCCGTTGGCGTAGGGGTTCTTGTTCAGGTCGCGCCTGCCGTCGGCCTGCTCCAGGTCGACGAGGTAGTCGTTCTGGTCGTTCTCGTCGGAGCGGCTCTCGTCCACGTGGTAGATGAGCAGCCCCGAGCCCGGCACCGACTGGTCGTAGCCGACGCGCTGCCGGTCCTCGATCAGGAAGTGCTCGTAGCTGGGCATGTTCTTGTCGAGCCGCAGGATGTTGGGCCCCGCCTCGACCGGCGTGAGCCTGACGCCCGCCTGGTCGGCCGACAGGACGGTGGTGGTGGCGAAGCCGAGCACGGTCCGGGTGTAGGCGTCGGGGTGCGAGGGCCGGTCGCCGCTCATCCCGCTGCCGCCCCAGGAGCCCGCGGCCATCAGGCTCCACAGGCCCAGGCCGGCCGAGTCGTAGTCGTAGTCGTAGAGGTCGGGGGCGCCGAAGAAGTGCGCGGTCTCGTGGCAGATGACGCCGATCTGGGTGATCTCCCCGCCGCTCGGGCCGTACTCGGCCTCGGTGTGGTAGCCGGTGAACTGCAGCCCGTCATGGGTGTAGGGGCTGCGGAAGAACAAGCCGTCGAACGGCGCGTAGTGCGAGTGGATGTAGGTGGCGACGCCGGTGTTCTCGTAGGCCTGGCCGGAGTGGATGATGTCGACCGCGTCCACGTACCCGTCGTTGTTCGAGTCGAACTGCTTGAAGTCGAACCCCTGCGAGTTCAGGTAGTCGACCGCGTCGGAGATCATCAGGTCCGGCCGGCCGTCGGGGACGCGGTCGTTGTAGGCGTAGTACGCGGCCGGGTTGGGCAGCTTGACCCAGGGCACGACGACCGAGGTCATGTCGAACTGGCCGTAGGAGATCTCGCGGTAGAAGTCGCGCACCGAGCTCTGGGCGCCGTTGAAGACCGGGTCGAAGTCCGCCGGCTGGAAGTGCGGCGTCTGGTCGCTGAACTGGACCAGGATGACCAGGTTCTTCACGCTGCGCTGCGGGCCCAGATCCTTGCGGACCTTGGAGCGCGCCAGCGCCGTCAGCCGGTTGGCGCTGCGGCGGCCGGCGAGCGCGGACTTCACCACGTCCGCGCCGGGCCGCAGGTGGGCGGTCAGGCCCGCCGCGCTGGGGTCGACCCGGCCGGCGCGCAGGTCGGTGGGAACCAGGCGGCCCTCGGCGCCTTCGCGGGCGTAGTTCCAGGAGCCGCTGCGCTCGTCGAAGGCGATGGCGAAGCCGCTCAGGTCCTCGGTCCACGACAGCCGCTCGTCGCCGAACATGCGGCCCATCACCACCGAGCCGTCGGCGTTCTGGAGGGCGATGGGGGCGGGGCGCGCCGGAACCGCCTGCGCTCCCCCCAAGCAGGTGAGCAGGCCGCCCACGAAGATCGCGATTCGAATGCCAAATCCCGGTGCAGAAGTCGTCGCCATCGATGTCTCCGGTGGGGGCCAAAAAGGCGGCGGATTTTGCACTGGGCGTGCCGAGCTCCGCCAGGAGGGAGGCATCGTACAACCTGTTGAAATGACCGGGGAAGGACGACTGGGGGGCGGGCCGCGGCCGCAGAAGACCTTCACCGCCACCCGAGTGGCAGCAAGATCCTCGCGTCCGCCACCCGACTGGCGGTCCCGCGGATCGCCGCTACCAGCTCGGCTCGTCGAAGAGGACGGTCTTGAGCGGCGAGGTCAGCGCCTCGACGTTGGCGGAGCGGATGCCGGCGTCGGAGACGGCGTAGACGAAGTTGTCGGCCATCACGCTGCGGCGCACGCCGGGGTTCCAGTACCAGCTCCAGCCGTAGTAGCCGCTGCCGCCGCGGGAGTAGACGTCGGCCATGTCGAGGGCCCCGACCTCGTGGATGCCGGTCGCCGGGTCGATCTTGAAGACCTTCAGGCTGCTGACGAAGCCAGTCCAGGGGGCCTCCGCGGAGTAGGTCTGCGACGACCAGTCGTAGAACGGGATGGCGAGCAGCTTCTTGGCGGCGAAGTAGTTGAACGCCTTGTGCTCGTACTGCGCCTCGGAGCTGCCGGAGTAGGTCCCCACCTGCGTCGAGGAGATCTCCCGGGGCCGCGCCAGGTCGCCGACGTCGAAGAGCGAGAGCTTGACCGTCCCGTCCTGCTCGCCGATGGCCAGCAGGCGCGTCGCGTCCACGGGGTGCAGGTAGGTCGAGAAGCCCGGCACCTTCAGCTCGCCCACCTGCCTCGGGTTGGCGGGGTCGGACAGGTCGATGCTGAAGAGCGGGTCGACCCGGCGGAAGGTCACCAGGAACGCGCGGTCGCCCATGAAGCGGGAGCTGTAGAGCTTCTCCCCCGCGGCCAGGTCGTCGGTGGCGCCCACCAGCTGCAGGGCGCCGTCGCGCTCGGCCAGGACCGCCACGCGGCTGGAGGTCTGCCACTCGCCCCACCACTGCGTGGCGCTGGCCTTGCGCTCGGCGCGGGTGGTGGCGATGCGGAAGTAGCCCTGGAACTCGTCCATGGAGAACTGATCGACGATCTCCCCCTCGACGGCGCCGGAGGCCCGGTAGACGGCCTTTTCGGGGTCGCTGATGTCGAACTTGTGCAGGTAGGTCCAGCTGCGCTGGCCCGGCTGCGGCCACCACCACCAGTGCTGGTTGGCCACGTAGAGCGAGGTGGCCGAAGCGTAGACCTCGTCGGCACGCGCCAGGATGGAGGTGCGCGAGGCGGGCGCGGAGGCGTCCTCGAGGTTCAGCGTGGCGACGGTGAGCAGGCCCAGCTCGGTGGCGCCGCTCGGGCGCTTGAAGTCGGAGCAGAGGTGCGGGACCGCGACGGTGGAGCCGTCGGGCAGCTTGCGCTCGCCGGCGGGCAGCCACTGGTCGAGCGTCTGGGCGCGGATGAGGGTCTCGTTCTGGTCCATCAGCGCCTCGAAGGCCTTCACCCGCAGCGCCTTGTCCTGGACCACGGACTCGGTGGCGTCGGGGTAGAAGCGCACGCCGGCGGGCCAGCGGAACGGGTCGCTGGTGACGACGCGGACCGAGGCGCCCATGCGCCGCGACGAGAGATAGGTGCCGGGCAGGTACTCCTCGCGGACCACCTTGGGGTCGGTGTCGTCGGCGAGGTCGATGACGGTCAGCTTGAGGGTGTTGGCGTGGTCGTGGTCGCAGTAGCCCGGGTAGGAGCCCGCGTCGGCCCGGCAGGAGTACTCCTCGGCGGCCCACTCGTAGGCGCGGAAGACCTGCGAGAAGACGACCACCCTGCTCTTCTCGTCCAGGAACATCTCGCGCGGCCAGCCTTCGATCGCCAGGTGGCTGGTGGTGGCCAGCTGGTCCGCGGGCCAGCTCTTGTTCACGTAGAGGGTCTGCCCGGAGAGCACCAGGATGTGGGTGGCGTCGTTCTTGACGAAGTCGGCCTCGTCCACGCCGGCGACCTGGGTGTTGGTGGTGGTGAACTCGCCGGGCGCGGCCGGCGAGGACTGGTCGGTGCTCGGGCCGCTGGCGTTCGCCGCCGCCGTCGTGCCCTCGGACATCGGGGCGCCCGCGCCGAAGCCGATGCCGATGCCGATGCCGAGCCAGGACTCGTTGTTCTCCGCCCGCCCGGTCAGGTCGGCGCGCATCGCCAGCACCGCCCGGTCCTCGAGGTACTGCTCCAGCGCCTCGCAGTCGTCGAAGCCCTGCAGCGTGATGGCCTGCTGCACCGACTCCGGCTTCGGGATGCCGTTGCCCTCGCACCCGGCGGCCAGGCCCAGCAGCGCCAGCAACCCCGCCAGCTCCAAGCGATTGGAAGTCATCGGCTCCTCACTCTCGTTGTCGGACCGCAGGCGAGCCGTGCCAGCTGCGTGCCACGCCCGGACTGATGATCCCCGAGTGAAAACGGGGGCTTGGCTCTACGAACCGGGCGAAGCCGCGGCAGGTTCCTGAAGAGGCCTGACAGCGGCGTCGCGGTCGCCGGGCTTTCCTCCCAGATCCACCAGGAAGCCCGCGGTGACGCTGAAGGCGCCGCCGTCGAAGAAGCGCAGCGGGGACTCGTAGGAGAGCGCCAGGCCGAACTTGGCCTTTCCCCTCGTCACGAAACCTGCGCTCAGCCCCAGCCACGGGACCTCGGCGACGCCCTTGATGCCCGGGGGATTGAACGAGATGCGCTCGATGAAGTGCGGCCCGCCGAAGAGCTCCATCGACTCCAGCTGGTAGCCGTAGCGGACCGGCACCACCACGTCCATCTGCAGGTAGCTCAGGTCCTCGGTCCTCCCGGTCCGGGAGTCGTCCAGGCGGGTGAGCCCCAAGCCCAGTCCGGCGGAGAGGACGTGCTTGCGCCCCGGCTCGATCTCCCGGCGCCAGAGCTCGACCTTGCCGTCGAACTGGCCGCCCCAGCGGAAGCCCGAGCCGACCACGTAGTTGGCGAAGGCGGACAGGCCCAGGTCCACCCGGTCGTGGACGCCGACGCGGCCGTTCAGGCGCAGCTCCGGCACCGAGACGCTGCCGTTGCCGGGCGAGTAGGCGCAGTTCTTCAGGTCGGTCGTGACCGAGCACCACGGCGAGCTGGATAGTTGTCCCGAGAGGCGCACGACGCCGGCGGGCACGGTGGAGGCGGTCTGGAGGGGCACCGTGGTCGCGCACCCGCTGGCCGCGAGCGCCGCCATCCCCAACCACCCCAGCCAGAGGCAGAACGCCGGCCTCGCGAGGCGATCAGTCATAGGCGAAGAGCTCGGCGGCGAGCTGCAGGTACGGCTCGGAGACCTCCACGACCTGCAGGCCCAGCTCGCCCAGCTCGCCCACGTCGAAGTTCGGCGGCTCGGCCCACACCACGGTCATGCGCGCGGGGATCATGCGGCCGCGGTGCTCGATCTTCACGTCGATCACCGTCTCGACGGGGATGACCGCCATGGTCCGCACCCGCATGCCGCCGGCGGACAGATCGACGATCTCGCCCGACCAACCGTCGGGGAGGCGGATGGTCAGCGCAGTCCTCAGGCGCGGGCTCTGTCGCTTCGGTTCGATGCGAATGCCTCCAGGTGAAGGACGGATGATCTCCTGCCGGCGCGGCATCAGGCAAGCGCCTCGGTCATTCGACGAGCGCGCAGACCCTTCCGTCGGGCAGGCCCCCCACCCCGTCCCGGCGCCGGAAGAGCTGGAGGGTCTCCGAACGGAAGTGCTTCAGGAGCGGGTCCTGGAAGGTCCGGTCCCTCTCGAAGAAGCGGCGGGCGGTGGGGTCGCGGTCCATGTACTCGACCGTGAAGCGCGAGCGCGGGAAGGCCAGGATGAACTTGATCTTGTCGGAGCAGACCTCGTCCCAGTAGGCGCGGTCGCTGAGCATCCCGCTGCGGAAGCGCTTGTTGTTGGTGTCGGCCTCGTCGCCCGCGACGCGGCGCCCGGCGAGCAGCGCCACCAGCGGCGTGGTGGTGGAGGCGCCGCTGATCGTCTCGTCGGGGGCGGTGTTGGCCGCGACGTACGCGGCCAGCTCCGGGGCCGTGGAGAAGGCCAGCGCCTTGTTCCAGATGTAGTGCCGGTACGGCGGGTTGGGCTCGCCCTTGAGCCGCTGGTCCTTGAAGAACAAGGCGCGGGCGAGCTGCGCCGGCCCGGTCAGCGCGATGGGGTCGCGCCAGGTGTAGCTGGCGACCTGGCCGCGATCGCGAAGCTCCTCGGGCCACAGGTCGTCGTGGATGGCGTGGGAGAGCCCGGTGTGCAGGCAGAAGACCGCCGCCAGCGCGCCCGCCAGCGCCAGTCCCCGGGGATCGGCCGCGCCCCTGCCGAGCTCGACGATGCGCACCAGCGCCCAGCCCGCGGGCAGCGCCATCAGCGCCATCTGCGGGACGAGGTAGAAGTCGTAGACCTCGTTGAGCGCGGCCCACTGCAGCAGGTACAGCAGCCCGGCGAGCGCGCCCAGCAGCGCCAGGCCCTGCGGCGTCCCGGAGAGCATCGAGGCCAGGAGCCTGCGGAAGCCCTTGCGCAGCGGCCCGGTCCCCGCGGGCTGCGCCAGCGCCGGGCCGACGGCGAGCGCGGTGCCGAGCGCGAAGGCGACGTAGAGCGAGGTGTGCCAGAAGACCGACTTGCCGAAGACCCGGCCGCCCAGGAAGACGCCGAGGTCGTGCAGGTAGGCCGAGACGAAGGTGATCGGGTTGGCCGAGGCGAAGAGAGAGATGTGGTCGCCCGAGGCGGCCTTGGCGAAGTGGTAGCGGTAGACGCCGTCGACGAAGCCCTGGCCGCCCAGCGCGCCGAAGACGCCGTTCCACAGCGCCACGCAGCCGACCAGGCCCGCCGCGTACCACGCCGTCGCCCGCCACGAGGTCCCCGCGAAGGCCACCATCAGCGCCAGGGCGCCGGCCAGGGCGTACATCCCGGTCCCCAGCGCCAGCCCGGCGGCGATGCCGGCGGCCAGCGGGCGGCCGCGGACGGCGAAGAGCACCGCGAGGCCCAGGAAGGCGGTGAGGATGTTCTCGCCGTCCATGTCCGACGAGCCCATCAGCACTTCGTAGGCGGTCAGGTGGAACAGGACCGCCAGCACGGCCATCGGCCGCGAGGCCTTGCGGATGGCCAGGTACAGGCAGGCGGCGGCGACCACCTGCGCCGAGGGCGCGACGAGCTTGGCCAGCGGCAGCGAGAAGCCGACGACCTTGAAGACGAGCGCCGGGACGAGCAGGTGGACGGGCGGGTGGGCGAAGAAGAAGTCGCGGTACGGCACCGCGCCCTGGGCCAGGCGCTGCGCCATGTAGAAGTAGATGTTCTCGTCGGTGTCGCTGCCGTGGATGCCCACGGTCTTGAACAGCAGGTAGGTCCCGAAGACCAGGACCAGGCAGCAGGCCTCCGCCGCGGCCGGCGCCCAGGCCGGCCACTTCAGCCCGCGCCGGTCGAGGTGGGGCAGCCAGAACGGCAGCGCGCCGGCGGCGACCAGGGGCCAGCGCAGGAGGTGCGGCAGGAAGCCCAGCGGCCCGCCCTCGAACGCGGCGACGACCAGCAGCGCCGCGGTGGCGATCGCCGGTGCCAGCAGCGGATTGGCGGGCGCGGCGGGGGCCGCCTGCGCCTTCTTGTTCCTCTCGCGTCGGGACGCCATGGGCCGCGGATTCTACACGGCCGCGCTCGGCGCAAGAGGGACTACTTCCGCGAGAACTCCACCAGCACCTGGGCGAGCCCGCCCTTGATCGAAGACGACCCCGTGGCGATGGCGGCCTTGGCGCACGCGAGCAGCTCCGGGTTGTCCACGCTGTCGGCGATGACCAGGCCCACCTTCAGCTCGCCCTGCTTGCCGGAGCTCACCGTGAAGACGTACGAGCCGTCGAGCGTGCCCTTCTTGGCCAGCGCCGCCTCATAGCACTTGGACAGCTCGGGCAGCGTCTTGCCCACCCCGTCCACCACCTCGGGCTTGCACTCGCCGCAGTCCTGGGAGGCCGAGCGGATCTCGACGGTGGGCTTGCCGTGCGCCGTCGGCAGCGGCTGCAGATCGTCCTTGGTGGAGCGGGCGACGGCCTTGCCGTTCGCGCGCAGCTCGGCGCCGACCAGGTCGATGGAGAAGGCGTAGCTCTTGGCCTTGCTGACCACGCAGGGCGCGCCCTCCTCCTCCGCCGGCTTGAACATCAGCGCCAGGGACAGCGTGCCCTTGGCCAGCCCCGCCTTGAGCGCCTCGATCTCCGACTCGACCGCCTCCAGCTCGATGTCCTCGCGGCCGGCGTCGAAGAGGGCCAGCGCGCCGTTGAAGGCCCGGAAGGGCTTCTCGGTGGCCAGCGTCACCGTCTTCTCCGCCTCGTCCCACTCGCCCACCGTGAAGCCGCCCCAGGTCAGCTCGAGCAGGAAGACCGTCTTCTTGAGCCGGTCGTGCTCCTTCTCGAAGCTCGCCTTGGCCTGGCTCTTGGCCGTCGCGCTCCCGGTGAAGACCTGCCGCTCCGCGGGCTGCAGCGCCGAACACAGCTCGGCCAGCTTCCCTTCGCTGACCAGGGGCACCATCTCGCCCGCCAGAGCAGGGGCCGACAGCAGAAACACCAGAGTCATCACCAGGCCGCGCATCGATTGTTCCTCCTCTTCGGCCACGCCGGAACCGACTGTACGGACCGCGCGGGGCCGCGGTCAATTCGACCCTGCCCTGCGCTCGAGGTGTCCGCGTGGCCTCGCCCCGTTCGAGCAACACGGGGAGGGGCCGATGATTCCACCCGAAAGCCCGCGGCCCCTCGTGCGGGACCCGCGGAGAACTTCTCTTGAAACGCCAAGGCGCCCAGCGGGCCAAGGCGCCAAGAAAAAAACCTTGGCGACCTTGGCGACCTTGGCGACCTTGGCGCCTTGGCGTCGAAAGCGGCCCTCTACTCCCAGGCCTCAGGTCGCCGGCGCCACCTTGAGCCGCAGCGCCAGGGGCAGAATCTCCACCGTCGCCGGGAGCCGGCCGGGCTGCTCGCCGTCGACGTCCAGCAGCACCTCGGCGCCGCCCTCGGCCTCGATGCGCACCGTCTTCGCCCGCCCGCACTTCGTGTTCGGCAGGTCCACGTGGCTGCCGTCGTAGATGGCCTTGCTGTCGAAGACGAAGTCCTTGAGCGACACGCCGGTCCACTGGGTCACGTCGAAGACGCCGTCGTCGGGCACGGCCTTGGGGGCGATCCACATGCCGCCGCCGAAGTACTGGCCGTTGGCCACCGCCACCAGGCTCGAGGGCTGGGTCCGCGGCGGCCCGCCGTCGAAGCTCACCCGCATCGGCACGTCGCGGTAGCGCCAGAGCGCCTTGAGCGAGCCCAGCGCGAAGGAGACCTTGCCGCCCAGCGCCTTGCTCGCCCGGTTCACCTCGCGGTCGACCAGGCCGGAGATGCCGACCGAGGCGATGTTGACGAAGTAGCGCGAGCGCTCGACGCCGTCGTGGTCGAGGAAGGTGATGCGCCCGGCGTCGATGGCCCGCACCGCGTCGCCGCGCAGCCGCCACGCCGCCTCGGGCAGGCTGGCGCTCCAGCCGAAGGTCTTGCGGAAGTCGCCGCCGGTGCCGCGCGGGATCACCCCCAGCGCCACGCCCGGGCGCACCAGCCCGCCCTTCTCGTCGAGCAGGCCGTTGGCCACCTCGTTGGTGGTGCCGTCGCCGCCGACCGCCACCACGCACTGGTAGCCGTCCAGGGCCGCCCGGCGCGCGATCTCGATGGCGTGCCCGGGGCGCTCGGTGAAGGCCCGGCCGCACTCGCCGATGGCGGCGTGGACCTCTCGGGCGATCTCGTCGAAGCGGCGGCCGGTCGCGCCGTTGCCGCTGTGGGGATTGACCACCAGGAAGGTCTTGAGTTGGGCCATAGGCGAAGGAGGATAGCTCAGCGCTCGAGGTCTTCGTCGCGCGCGGCCACCCAGCGCTCCAGGACTGTGAACAGTTCCAAGGCATCCACCCCTGCGCGGCGGAAGTTGCGGCAGGCCGATGGGCACCCGGTGACGATGCGCAGGCCCGGCTCCCCCATCGCCTCCGCCTGGCGCCGCGCGACGTCCAGGGCCACCTCCGGCATCGTCAGCGGCAACAGGCCCCCGCCCCCCGAGCAGCCCGAGTCTTCGTGGTGCTCGGGGGCCTCGGCGAAGTCGCCCACCGCCGCGCGCAGCAGGCGGCGCGGGCCCTCGTAGCGGCCCAGCACGCGGCCCAGCTGGCAGGCGTCGTGGTAGGCCACGTTCATGCGCAGCGGGGCGCGGCCGAAGGCGTACTCCAGCCGGTCGGCGAGCAGGTCGACCAGCAGGACGATCTTCGGCTTCAGGTTCACGCCGACCTGGGGATAGGCCTTGGTCAGCGCCACCGCGCAACCCGGGTCGCTGACGACGAGCTCCGAGAGGTCCTCGACCTCCTTGGCGAAGGCCTCGGCGTGCTCCTCGAACTCCGGGCGCAGGCCCGCGGCCCACAGCGGATGGCCGCAGCAGCGCCGGCTGGCCGAGGTCAGCGTCAGGCGCACCCCGAACCCGGCGGCGGCGTTCATCGCCGCGCGGGCCATCTGCGGCTCGCGGGCCAGCGCGGTGCAGCCGGGGAAGAAGGCGCGGCCCTCGGTCTCCCGCGAGATCGACCGGGCGCAGGCGGCGAGGTCCGCGCCGTAGGGGTTGCCGGAGGCGAAGCGCTCGCGCAGCTCCTCGACGGCCTTGGGCGCCTCGCCCTCCTCCACCGCCTCGACCCGGGCCTCGAACAGCGCCGCGCCCACCGGGCTCTCGTGCCGGCAGTGCGCGGTGCAGCGGCCGCAGGAGGTGCAGGCGTACAGCGCGCTGGCGCCGTCGTCGTCGAGGGGGCGCGCCCCGGTCAGGTGCTGGTGCGCGGCGGTCATCTTGCCCGCCGGCGTCTGCGCTTCCTTGCCCGTGGCCCCGGAGACCGGGCAGGCGAAGGTGCACAGCTTCTGGCAGGAGTCGCAGTAGGAGACGGAGCGGCGGTGGTCGGAGAGCGGGCTCACGAGGCGTCCTCCGGGACCAGGCCCGGCAGCACCGCCGCGCCCAGCGCGCCCAGGAAGGCCTCGGGCAGCGGCGCGGGCGAGGCGGAGAAATCGATGGCGCCCTTGACCGGCTCGTCGGCGGCGACCACCACGCTCTCGCGCGAGAGCCGGTACAGGCCCATCGGCCCCGACTGGGCGATGGCGAAGGGCAGCCGCTCCCAGGCCAGCTCGCCCTCGAACGGGAGCTCGCGCTCGTAGACCCGGCGCATGGTGCGCGTCTCGCCGCGCTGCGCCACCAGCTCCTCGAGCACCGTCCGATCGCGGCGGGCGCGGAAGGCGTGGCTGGTCACGAGCAGGTCGACGAGGTACCCGCGCGACTTGCGCTGCACCTGGGCCTCGGAGACCGGCACCTCGGCGCGCAGCGCGGCGCGCAGCAGCGCGGTCACGTCCTCGGGGCGGTCGACCGCGGCGTGCACGATGGCCTGGACGTCGGGCCGCGCCAGGGCCCGCAGGTTCGCCTCGAGCACGATGCCCGCCTGGCCGCAAAGCCCGAGGAACGCCCGATCGATCGCCGGGCCGAGCGCGGCGCGAGCGGTCGGGGGCCCGACGTAGAGGCCGCCGCCGCGCAGCGCCACCGTCAGCTGGGAGGCGGCCGTCTCCAGCCGGTTGCCCGCGACGGGCCGCAGGCCGGCGTGCGGTCCCTCGAGCCACTCCCGCAGCGTCGAGTTGCGGGCCCGCGGGGAGAGCGCCCCCAGGGACAGGCCCCAGCCGCGCAGCGAGGCTTCGATCTCGCCGACCGAGGCGTTGGCGCCCGCGCGGACCGTGCCCGAGACCGGGTCGGGCGGCTCGATGCGGTCGAAGGCCTCGAGGCTGACCAGGACCGAACCGGCCCGATCGCCCAGCTTCTCCCGCGCCGCCAGCGCCCGCGCCGCCTCGCGGGGCGTGGCCGGGACCAGCAGCACCCGCCCGCCGACCACCCGGGTGGCGACGCCGGCATGGCGCCGCGCCAGCTCCTCGAGGGCCGCCAGGTCGACCGCCGAGGTCGAGGCCGGAGTGCTCACGGGCTCGGTCACGGCGCCCCCTGCTTGCCGGGGTTGAGGATGCCCCGGGGGTCGAAGGTGGCCTTGAGCGCGCCCACCACCCGCATCCCCTCGCCCAGCTGCGCCTGCATCGCGTTGAGCCGCTGCAGCCCCACCCCGCCGTGGTGGCTCGCCGCCGCGCCGCAGGCCTGCGCCGTCGCCAGGGCCCGCCGCCAGATCTCGTCGTGGCGCTGCACCGCGGCGTCGACGTCCTGCGCCGAGGCGGCGACGGAGAACTCCAGCGCGCAGCCCTCGGCCCAGGCGCAGCCGATGCGCGTGCGCACCCGGGCCAGCGCGGAGAGGGCCTCGCGCACCCGGCGGTGGACCTCCAGCACGCGGTCCCAGGTGACCGACAGGTCGATGGTGTCCACGAAGGTCCCGTCGTCCCAGGCGCGCGAGACCGCGAAGTCCTCGGCGGCCTTGCGGGCCAGCCACTGGCGCGCGGGCTCGGGCCCCAGCTCCTCGCCCCGCGCCGCCACGCACAGCCGGCCGGCCTCCTCGGCCTCCAGCTCGCATAGGTCGGCCGGGCCTTCGAAGCTGAGCACCAGCACGCAGGACTTGAGGATGCCGGCCGCGGCGTTCAGGCCGGCGGGCCGCGCCGTCGCCGCGCGGGCGGCGAGCCGCTGCAGGGGCAGTCCCAGCGTCTCGTCGAAGCGCCGGCGCAGGGAGCCCCGCCGCCCCACCGGCGCGGCCGGCTCGGCCTCCTCCTCGCCGGCGTCCGAGGGATCCGAGAGGCGCACCGCCGCGGGCCGCAGGCCGGACCGGAACAGGGAGCGGGTGGCCTCCACCGCGTCGCGCAACGAGCCGAAGCGCCAGGCCTGGAAGAGGGTCGTCTCGGGCCGGGCGAGCACGTGCAGGCGCGCCGAGGCGATGACCGCCAGCGTCCCCTCGCTGCCCAGCAGGAGCTGCGCGAGGTCCCAGCCCGCCAGCGGCCGCCGCGGCGTGACGAGCACCTCCCCGCGCCCGTCGACGGCGGTCAGGCTGGCCACCATGTCCTCGAGCCGGCCGTTGCGCCCCGCGGCCCAGCCCGCCGACCGCGTGGCGAGCCAGCCGCCCAGCGTCGCCGCGTGCAGGTCGAACGGGTAGTGCCCGAGGGTGAGGCCCGCGCGCTGCAGCCGGCGCTCGAGCAGCTCGCCGACGAGGCCCGCCTCGGCCTCCACCTCGCGCGCCTCGACGTCGAGCGAGGTGACGCGGCTCATCCGCTTGAGGTCGAGCGCGACCCCGCCCTGGAGCGGCACCACGCCCCCGCCCGCCGACGAGCCGCCGCCGTAGGCCACCACCGGCACCGACAGCTGCGCGCAGCGGCGCACCAGCGAGGACAGCTCCTCGAGCGAGCTGGGCCAGGCCACCACGTCGGGCAGCGGGCCCACCCGCCCGGCGCGCGCCCACAGGTGCGTGCGCGGCCAGAGGTCGCGCGAGGCGGCGATGCGGTCCTGCGAGCCGACCGACGCACGCCCGCTCACCAGGCGTGCGAGCTCCCGGAGGAGGGCGCGCGCCGTCGGGGAGGGCGCGCAGAGCTCGCGCATCGGCAACACTGGCAGTGGACCGGTCATCGACTCGAGCCTGCGCCCTTCCCTTTCACCTTCACCCAAGAGCGGCCCCAACGGAGGGTGGCGGATGCTAGCCGCGCGGGGCGCGCCGTTCAAGGCGCGCACGGGTGTGTAGAATGCCCGCCATGGGCACCTACCGGACCACGCGGATCCCCGGAAGCCGGGACGGCGAGTCGAAACGGCTGCTCGGCGTCAACTCGCTGGGCCAGGCCGCCTACCTGACGCGCGCCTGCCCGCCCGGCCACCCCTCGCGCGGCGTGCTGGAGCGCTTCGTCAAGACGGCGGTGGACCTGCGCGAGGTCGCCGGCCTGGTGGAGATCGCCGAGGACGAGAGCGGGGTCTACGTCGTCGAGGTGGCCGAGCCCAGCCTGCCGCTGCAGGTGGTCGTCGAGCGCGCCCAGGCGCTGGGCAAGCCGGCGCCGCCCGACCTCGCCGCGTGGATGGCGCTGCGCGTCTGCCAGGTCTCCTCGGCGCTGCGCCTTCCCCACCTGCGGCTGAGCCTGCGCAACGTCTTCGTGCGCCCCGACGGCGAGCCGTACCTGCTGGGCGCGCTGTGGGCCCGGCAGCTGCCCCCCGAGCCCGACGACGCGCCGTTCGTGCCTCCGCAGCCGCTCGAGGACGCCAAGATCGACGCCTTCGCCGCCGCGGCCATCGCCCGCGCGCTCGCCGGGGGCATCGAGGGCTTCCCGCCGCCGCTCAAGTCCGCGCTCGAGGCCGCCAGCGGGGGGCCGGGGTGGGCGTGGATGCTCCCCAGCAAGGAGGCGGCCGCGGCCATCGAGAAGGCGCTCGGCCCCGAGGCGGTGCGCTCCGCCCCGGCGCGGATGGCGGCCTGGCTGCGGACCCTGGAGCTGCCGGCGCCGGCCCCGTTCGACGCCGGGGGCCCCACGCTGCGGCTGATGCCCGTCAACCGGCTCAACACCAGCGAGGAGCTGGCGCTCCCGGGCGGGCCGGCGATGTCGATGGACGGGCGCGTCGACGGGCCGGTCGGCCGCTCCGCCCGGCCGCTGACGGTGGACGCCGTGCCGCACACGCGGATCGACGTCAGCCGCGAGTCCGAGAAGATCGAGCTGGACGAGGTGGCCCTGGCGCACGCCAACGCCCCCCAGCAGGCCTTGGCAGGCTCGATGGTCCACAAGGTCCAGGCCGAGCTGAACGAGGCCCGGTCTCGGCGCACCCTCCGCCGCGCGATGGGCGTGGTCGCGGTGCTGCTTTTGCTGGGCGTGGGCGCGGCCGGCTTCTGGTACCTGCGCTCCAACCCGTCGCAGCTCGCCGGCCTGGTGGGCGGCAAGGAAGTGACCGCGCTGCTGCGGGTCGAGAGCACGCCCCCGGGAGCCACCGTCTCCATCGCGGGCCAGGCCCTGGGCGAGACGCCCTTCGTGTGCCTCAACGAGTACGAGGGCTCGACCCTGCGCGTGGAGCTGGCGGGCCACGAGCCGGCGATCCAGACCCTCGGTGCGGGGTCGCGGACGGTGCGGCTGGTCCTCAAGCCGCTCTCCGGCGCCAAGTCGCCCGGGCCCAAGCCGAACCGCCCCGGCGCGCCTGCCAAGAAGCCCTAGGCGAGCCCGGTTCCGGCGGCCGTCCCCCTATCGACTATCGGCGCGGGGCCGAGGTATCGTGCCGCACCTTGTGGCGCCTGCCGCCATCGCCTTGGCGTCGGGCGCCAGAAGGAACTTGGAAAGGTCGTCGTTTCGCCCAGTTGCGGTGGGGCACGCCGGTTGCTCTTCCCGGCCGGCGATGGACTCGGCAGCAGGCTTCCGGGGTGTGGGAATGCTCGACTTCAACCGCCAGGACGAGACGCTCCGCGAGCAGGTGGGCTCGGACTCGATGCAGATCCTCCACGCCGCCAACGCGACGTGGGCCGACCGCTTCCACCTGGCCCGCGAGCACATGGCGGAGCTGGCCACCGAGGCCGCCCCGACGCCGGAGATGGTGCTCGAGCGCGACCGCCTGGCCTCCTTCTTCGGCTGCGCCTTCGGCCGCGACGGCCTGCTGGCCAAGACCGGGCTGCTGCTGAGCCTGCGCGACCGCCTGCAGCGCATCGCCGTGCTCGGCCCGCGCCTGGTCACCGATCCCGCCGGGATGTCGCGCCTGCGCCGCGACGCGGTGCTGGCCGGCAGCTTCGCCAAGGCCCGGCTCGGGCGCTCCAAGCTCGACGTCGACCGCGCCCTGCTCGACGCCGTCCGGGGCGCCTCGCAGACCGCGATGGCCTGCGCCGACTTCGTCTGCTCCGCGGGGGCCCTCTCCGCCGACCGCGGCGGGTTCCTCACGCCGGGCAAGATCCTGGCGCTCTCCGACCTGGGATTCATCGCCGCCGACACCTCCACCCAGCGCCCGCTCATCGCCGCCGGGGCCTTCCTGCTCTCGCGCTGGGCGCACGCGCTGGAGCAGAAGGAGAGCGACGGCCTCTACGACGCCCTGGTCGACTCGCACCTGGCCGCGCTGCGCGACGCGCTGTGGGCCGCCGCCGAGGCGCAGCTCTCCGCCACCGGCGCCGCCGTCCCCCTGCCCGCCCTGGAGGCCGCCGACCGCGAGCTCGAGGGCCTGGTGGGCCGGCTGTCCGACCGCACCCTGCACAGCGCCGCCCGCGCCGGGCTCATCGCCGAGCTGTTCGCCCTGGCCACCTCGGGCCGCGCATTGTTCGCCCAGCGCCTGGCCGAGTCGGCCCTGGACTCCACGCTGAAGCTGACGGGAGACGCGCTCCTCGCCGAGACCGGGGCCTCGCCATGATGGGGAACGTCTACCTGTTCTGCCTGGTGCTGGGCGCCACCTTCACCATCGGCGGCGCGCTGCTGGGCGGGCTCTTGGGCGGCGGCCACCACGGCGGCGACGCCGGCGGACACGACCTCGGCGCCGGCGGCCACGACCTCGACGCCGGCGGCCACGACCTGGACGCCTCGACCAGCCACGAGGTCTCCGGAGGCGACTACGAGGCCGACGCCGCCGGCGACGCCGGGCACGGCGACGGCGAGGTGGGGCGCGAGGGCAGCCCGATGCACCTGCCGCTGCTCTCCCCCACCGTCATCTCCGCGTTCGTGGCCAGCTTCGGCGGCGCCGGGCTGCTCTTCAAGCAGCTGCTGGGCGACAACCCGTTCCTGCACGTCCCGCTGGCCGGCGCCACGGCGATGGCCATGGCGGTGGCGATGGCCTACCTCATCTGGAAGATCACCTCGTCGCTCGACTCCAACCGCATGGCGCGCATCACCGACGCGGTGGGAACGCTGGCCGAGGTGACCGTGAGCGTCCCCAAGCAGGGCATGGGCGAGGTGGCCTACGTCAGCGCCAACACGCGGCAGACCATGTCGGCCCGCTCGGTGGACGGCAACGAGTACAAGCAGGGCTCGCGGGTGAAGGTGCTCCGGGTGAACGACGGGGTGGCGTACGTGGGCGAGCTGCCGGCGGGGACGATGGCGGCGGTGGGAGAGCCCCTCTCGGAGTCGCCGTCGGTGGGCGTGGGAGAGCCGGTCCGCGACGACCGGGACCGGAGCCACTAGCAGGTCTCGTTTTTTGGGGTGAGAACTCGAAGTTCCTCGGAAGGAGGCAGCGATGAGCGGCAATGACATGGCGATCGCGCTTGCGGTCGTGGTGGCAGTCTTCGTCTTCGTGGTGCTGTTCGTGCTCGGGTCGCGCTACCGCAAGGTCGGCCCCAACGAGGCGCTGGTCATCTCCGGTGGCCGCAAGGGCTTCCGCATCATCCGCGGCGGCGGCACCTTCGTCTGGCCGGTCATCGAGACCGCCCAGACCATGAGCCTGGACGTCATGACCATCCACGTGCACACCCCGGCGGTCTACACCGCCCGCGGCGTGCCGGTCATGGTCGACGGCATCGCGCAGATCAAGATCGACTCCACCAGCGAGTCGGCGCTGTCCACCGCCGCCGAGCAGTTCCTGGGCCGCAGCCAGGACGACGTGATGAAGGTCGCCCTGCAGACGGTCGAAGGCCACCTGCGCGCCATCCTGGGCACCCTGGAGGTCGAGGACATCTACCGCGACCGCGAGAAGTTCGCGCAGAAGGTGCAGGAGTTCTCCGCCTCCGACCTGCGCAACATGGGCCTGCGAATCGTCAGCTTCACCCTGCGCGACATCAAGGACGACCAGGGCTACCTGGACGCGCTGGGCAAGCCGCGCCTCGCCGAGGTCAAGCGCGAGGCCGCCGTGAAGGAGAGCCGGGCCCTCGCCGAGGCGCAGATCGCCCAGGCCGAGGCCAACCGCGACGCGGCCATCAAGAGCGCCCAGGCCAAGAAGGAAGGCGACGTCGAGCGGCTCAAGGCCGAGGGCGAGATCGCCGCGGCCACCCGCGACTACGAGCTCAAGCGCGCCGAGTACCAGCAGAACGTGAACCAGAAGAAGGCCGAGTCCGACCTCGCCTACGACCTGCAGCGCTTCAAGACCGGCCAGCTGGTCAAGAAGGAAGAGGTCCAGGTCCAGTCCGTCGAGAAGGAGAACCTGATCGGCGTGCAGGAGCGCGAGATCAAGCGCAAGGAGAAGGAGCTCGAGGCCACCGTCCAGAAGCCGGCCGACGCGCGCAAGTACGCCATCCAGGCCGAGGCCGAGGGCGAGAAGTTCAAGCTCATCGCCGAGGCCGCCGGCCGCGCCGAGGCGAACAAGACCCAAGGCCTGGCGCAGGCCGAGGTCATCTCGGCCACCGGCAAGGCGGAAGCCCAGGCCACCCTGCTCAAGGGCCAGGCGGAAGCCGAGGTCATCAAGGCCAAGGGCCTCGCCGAAGCCGAGGCGATGAAGAAGAAGGCCGAGTCCTACCGCGAGTACGGCGCGGCGGCGGTCACCGAGATGATGGTGAAGATGCTGCCCGAGCTGGCCAAGGCGGTGAGCGAGCCGCTCTCCAAGACCGAGAAGATCATCATGATCTCCGGTGGCGGCGACGGCAGCGGGCTGGGCGCCTCGAAGATCACCAACGACATCGTCAACATGATGGCGCAGCTTCCCCCGGTGGTGGAGACGCTCACCGGCGTGTCCCTCAAGGACATGATGGGCAAGATCCCCGGCGTCATGGGCGGCGGCGAGAAGCCGATCCCGCCGCAGCCGCCCCCGATGCCTCGCAAGCAGGGCTAGCCCCCGCGCGCTCGCATCATCCGCTGAGACGGCGCGCGGGGGAGTCTCGGCTCCCCCGCGCGCCGGCATTCGAAGCTTCCTTCGTACGTTCTGGAGGCCACCATGGCCGTGCTCGACGACATCCTGGCGGTCAACGCCAAGGTAGCTGGCCGCCTGCCCGCGATGGAGCGTGACTTCAAGGCGTCGCGCCGCCTGTGCCTGGTGACCTGCATCGACCCGCGCCTGACGCGCTTCTTCTCCCAGGCGCTGGGCATCGAGCGCGGCGAGGCGACCATCGTCCGCCTGCCCGGGCCGGTCGTGGCCGGCGGCACCGACCTGGTGCGCGCGGTGGCCACCGCCATCTTCGCCAACGACTGCGACGAGGTGCTCGTCCTGGCCCACACCGACTGCGCGATGGTGCGCTGCGACTCGGGCTCGCTCGCCTCGGTCATGAACCGCAAGGGCGTCGGCGGGGCGCTGCCCACCGACCCGCGCACTTTCTTCGGCCTGGCGGCGAGCCCCCGGCAGATCGCTTCGGACACCGCCTCGGCGATCCGCGGATCTCCCGTCATCCCCGCCGAGGTCCTGGTCCACGCCGCGGTCATCGACATCAAGACCGGCGCCCTGGAGATCGTCTCGCGCGGCGAGAACGCGCAGGCCCAGCCGGGGACCGCGAGCGCCTTCTCCGGCGCAGGTCGCCTGCCCAGCCTGAGCGGCCCGAGCGCCTTCGACAAGCTGACGAGCATGCCCGGTCTCGACCTGCCGACCCCGAGCTCGCTGCCCTCGCTGGGCGGCCCCGCGCTCTCTTCGCTGCCCTCCCTGAGCGGGCCCGGCTTCACCGCCTCCGGCGGGCTGCCCTCGGGCCTGGGCATCAGCGAGGGCTCCGCGCGCTCGGCCGTCGCCGCGCCGATCGCCGCCTTCGGCCGCATGGAGGCCACCGCGCCCTCCATCCCCAACGCGCACGAGAACGTCACCAGCTTCCACATGCCCACCTTCGACCAGGCCCTCAAGTCGACCATCGACCTGACGCCGACGGCGATGTTCGGCACGTCGACCGCGGTCGAGCCGGTGGGGGCCCTCGAGCACTCCACGCCCCTGGACAACGTCGGGACGGCCTTCGTCATCCCGGCCGCCGTCGAGCCCGCCGCCCCCAGGCCCCCGCCAACCCCCAAGCAGTCCAGGCCCGCGCAGCAGCCGCCGCCCCGGCCCCCGCCGCGCAAGGCGGCGCCCGTGCAGCAGCAGTCCCAGCGCGCCCCTGCCGCGCCGCGGCTCAGCGTCTCGCCTCAGATGCTCGCCAACCTGGAGAAGGTGGGCGCCTTCTACCGCGCGGAGATGAAGCCCGAGACGCGCGCCCAGGCCGCCTCCGCGCTGGACACGGCCTACCGCGCCGCCTCCCCCAACGCCGAGCTCATCCGCGTGGTGTTCAAGCCCATCCTCGAGTCCGGGCCCAAGCGCTACAAGGTCATCGACGAGCTGCTCGCCATCAAGGAAGGCGCCGCGGCGATGGAGCGCAACGACTGCTACTCGGCGCTGCGCCAGCTGCTCGACTGAGCCGCCGCCTCTTCCCTTCGCTTCCCCTTTCCGCAATTGGGAGGGGCCGGGAGCTCGACGCTCCGCGCTCGGCCTTCCTGCGGCGGTTGCCGCCCGCGCCCGGGGTGAGAACGTTCCCGGGGCATGAGAGTGCTGTACCTCGAGGGCGACCCCAACGGCATGCGCTTCGTCTCCGGGACGCTCACCCGGCTGGGCGTGGCGCATGAGTGCGTCAGGCCCGGGGGGAGCATCCCCAGGGACCTGTCGCACTTCCAGGCCGTCATCGTTTCCGACTTCCCCCACACCGCCCTGCGCGAAGCGGAGACCTCGCTGGTGCGCGCGGCGACGGTGGGCGGCCTGGGCGTCCTGATGATCGGCGGCTGGAAGTCGTTCGGCCGCGGGGGCTGGGCAGGCAGCGCCCTGGCGGGCCTGCTGCCCGTCGAGCTGCGGCCAGGCGACGACCGCGCCAACTGTCCTTCCGGCCTCGTCCTGGAGCCGACCGGCCACCCGCTGGTGCGCGGCCTGGATTGGTCCCACCCGGTGGTGGTGGCCGGCTACAACCGCGTGAAGCCCCGCGAGGACGCCACGGTCGCGCTGCACGGCCGGCTCATCGAGGGCACCCCCGATGCGATCCACCTGTCGAGCGCGCGGGTGCCGCTCCTGATGGTCCGCGACGTCATCGAGGAGATCGGCGGGCGCACCGCCGCTCTGGCGACCGACCTCGCGCCCCACTGGAGCGGCGGGATGACCGACTGGGGCTCCAAGCCCCTGCGCATCGGCGAGGACGAGGAGGTCGGCGACGAGTACGCGGCCTTCGTGATGAACCTGGTGCGCTGGGTGTGCGGCGAGGACACGGTCCGCCGGCCGCTCCCGGAGTGGACGGAGGTCGAGACCATGCCGGCCCTCGACGTGCCGTTCCGGGCGACCTAGGGCGCTCCCGAGCCCGAACCGACCCAGGACGAGAAAAAGGCCCCGAGGATTTCTCCTCGGGGCCTTCAGTGCTCAGGGCGAGACTCGAACTCGCATGCCTTGCGGCGCCGCCCCCTCAAGACGGTGTGTCTACCAATTCCACCACCTGAGCGTCCCGCGCGTTTTTCATCGGTGCGCGAGGCGCGCTTTAGTACCAAAACCTCCCCCTCCTGGCAACACGTTTCGCCAGCCTTCCTTCCGGGCCGGCGGGCGCCCGGTCCGCCCGTGGAATGAGGTCGGGCAAAGCCTCGTTACCTGAGTGCCGACGGTCTCCAGCAGCCTGAGGGGCCGAGCGAGGGTGGCGGCGGGGAGCAGCGGATGAACGTCATATCCATGGTGGAGTTCCGCGGGCGCCAGCACGCCCGGCTCGAGGACTCGGCCCGCAAGTCCTTCATCGAGCGCGACTTCCACCAGGCGCTGCGCCAGGTCCGCCGCTGCCTTCCCTTCGAGCCGCGGTGCTGGCAGGCGCACGTGCTCCACGGCGACATCCTGTGTGCGCTCGGCCGCGAGGGCGAGGCGCTGGTCTGCTACCACCGGGCACGCCGGCTCAGCCCGGCCCGCGCGGAGCCGTACTGGTCCGTCAGCACCGTCCACTTCCTGGCCTGCCGCTGGGAGCAGGCGCTGCGCTACCTGGACCTCGCCCAGGAGAAGCTGCAGCGCGGCGACGGCCCGCTCTGGGAATGGGTCGCCGAGGACCGAGCCGTGGCCTTGAACCACCTGGGCCGGCAGAAGGAGGCGCTGGCCGCCCTGCGCTGGGGCCTGCGCCGCCGGCCGCGCGGGGAGAGACTGCTCGAGCTTCGCTCGGAGATGATGTCCGCCTCGCGCAGCCCCCGTCCGGTCCGGCTGCGCCCCGTGCCCTGAGGCCTGCTGTCTGTCACCCCACATCTTCAGCCGGCAGAGGATGGGTAGAGCCCGCCCTCCGTGGCGGGAGCGGCCTTTATCGGGCGCTGACACGACGGACAGGACCAACCGACCGACATGCCCCCGGCACGGAGGCCGGGCTCTACCCCGCGCTCCCGTCTCAAGAGGCAGGTGGTTGAAATCGTTGGGGGACAAGTGGGGTGACAGCAGGCCTTGAGGCGGCCGCAATCGGTTCGAGCCGGTCGCGTAGGCCCTTCAGGGAGCGAGAAACAGGCAGGCTTTCTCAGGAGGCGAAGACCATGAACGTCGGACTGAAGGACGCCATCGCCTACTTCCGGGATGGCTCGGTGTCCGTCTTCCACAAGGCCGTGGGACTGCTGGCGATTCTGTACGTCTTCAGCCCGATCGACCTCTCGCCCGACGTCATCCCCGTCCTCGGCTGGCTGGACGACGTAGGCGTCATCACGCTGGTCGCCACGTTCTACCTGCGGCAGATCAGCCAGCATTCGGCCAAGGCCTTGCCTGCGAACGTCATCGACGTGCGGCCGATGGCACCTGCTCCGTAGCTCTCTACCCGCTGACCCAAATGCACGGGCCTCCCGCGGTGTCGCGAGAGGCCCGTGTCTGTTTGAAGAGCCTTGGCTGCTACTACTTGGCCGGAGCCTCGCCCGCGGGAGCCGCCGGAGCAGGCGCGGGGGCCGGAGCCGGGGCCGGGGCCGGGGTAGCGCCCGTGGCGCCTTCCGGAGCCTTGGGCTGCTCGGCCGGGGCCGGGGTGGTCGCCGGAGCGCCCGGAGTGGCCGGGGCTTCGGCGGCGGGCTTGGGCTTGATGAGCCCCGCGACCGACGGCCGGTAGCTGGCCGCGAACGACAGGCTCAGCGAGGTGATGAAGAAGATGGTCGCGCAGGCCGCAGTGACCTTGCCCAGGAAGCTGCCGGCGCCACGGCCACCGAACACGGTGCCGCTGCCGCCGCCGCCGAAGGCAGCGCCCATGCCGGCGTCCTTACCGGCCTGGAGCAGAATCACGAGGATCAGGAAGATGCAGCACAGCACGTGGACGACGGTGATGAACGTGACGAGCATTCGGTCGCTGCCTTCTCGAGCGGGCGCTGGCGCAACTGCCCGCGATCACTGAAACATCAGGCGCCAAAAGAGCGGCGCAGCATACGCGGAACCCGGCCGCCGGTTCAACGTCTTTCTCTCGCGGCCGGATTCCCGTCCCAAGCTCCTCTTCGTCAGACCTTCACGGCCTTGATGATCTTGGCGAAGTCCTCGGCCTTGAGGCTCGCCCCGCCGACGAGCGCGCCGTCGATGTCCGGCTGGGCGAGCAGCTCGGCGGCGTTGTCGGGCTTGACCGAGCCGCCGTACTGGATGCGGATGCCGGCGGCGATCTGCGCGCCGAACGCCGAGGCGAGCAGCTTGCGGATGGCGGCGTGGACCTCCTGCGCCTGCGCGGTGGTGGCGACCTTGCCGGTGCCGATGGCCCACACCGGCTCGTAGGCGATGACGATCGACTTGGCCAGCTCGGGGGCCAGCCCGGCGAGCCCGCCGTTGACCTGCTTCTCGACGACGGCCAGCGTCCGGTTGGCCTCGCGCTCGGCCAGCGTCTCGCCCACGCACATGATCGGCAGCAGGCCCGCGCGGTAGACCGCCTTGACGCGCTTGTTCACCGTCTCGTCGGTCTCGCCGAAGAACTGCCGGCGCTCGGAGTGGCCGATGATGACGTAGGCGCAGCCGGCCTCCTTGGCCATCTCCGGGGCGATCTCGCCGGTGAAGGCACCCTTGGACTCCCAGTGGCAGTTCTGCGCGGCGACCTTGATGTTCGAGCCCTCGACCGCCTTGGCCACCGGCTGGACCGCGAGGAACGGCGGGGCCACGGCGATCTCCACCTGGTCGCGCACCATCGACACCATCCCGCGCAGCTCGCGCACCAGCGCGAGCGCCTCGGCGACGGTCTTGTGCATCTTCCAGTTGCCAGCGATGAACGGCAGCGGCTTGGCCATGGGGCCCTCCAGGTCGTGGGACTGCGGGTTGTTGAGGATGCTTCGAAGGTTCGAGGAAACCTACTCCTGCTCCAGCGCGTTGACCCCGGGCAGCGCCTGGCCCGAGAGCCTCGCCAGCGCGGCGGCGCCGCACGAGGAGACGTGGCCCAGGTTCTTCTCCAGCCGCAGGGCGTGCACGGCCGCGGCCGTCTCGCCTCCGCAGGCGACGGACAGGCCCTTGACCTCGCCCAGCGCGCGGCCCGTCACCCGGGTGCCCTCGGCGAAGCGCAGGTCCTCGTAGCGGCCCATCGGCCCGTTCCAGAAGGCGGTGCGCGCGCGGGCGAGCTCGACCTTGAACGAGGTGGCGGTCTTGGGCCCGATGTCGCAGGCGCACAGGCCCTCGGGGACCGCCTCGCCGTCGACCACCACCTTCTTGCCCGGCTTCTTGCCACCTTCGTCCTGCAGGCAGGCGTGGTCGCCGGGGAGCAGCAGCTTGATGCCCGCCTTCTCGGCCTTCTCCAGCAGCGCCCGGGCCGCGTCCAGCTTGGACTCCTCGGTCGGGCTCTTGCCCACCGAGACCTGGCGCGCGGCGAGGAAGGTGTAGGCCACCGCGCCGCCCACCAGCAGCACGTCGACGCGGGGGATGAGGCTCTCGAGCAGGCGCAGCTTGTCCGACGGCTTGAGGCCGCCCACCGCGGCCACGAAGGGGCGCGGCGGCTCGGTGACCAGCCGCTCGAGGATCTGCAGCTCCTTCTTCAGCCGCAGCCCCGCGACCCGGGGGCCGGGCACGTGCGGGACCATGCCCACGTTGGAGGCCAGGGCGCGGTGGGAGCAGCCGAACGCCTCGTCGACGTAGACCTCGCACAGCGACGCGAGCGCGCGGGCGAAGTCCGGGTCGTTGCTCTCCTCGCCCCGGTGGAAGCGCAGGTTCTCCAGCACCACCACTTCGCCGTTCTTCTGCTCCTGCAGCAGCTTGCGCACGCCGTCGCCGACGCAGTCGTCGGCCAGGCGGATGTCCTTGTCGAGCAGCCCCGCCAGGCAGGCGGCGGCGGGCTCCAGCGAGGCCTGGGGATCGGTCCGGCCCTTCGGTTCGCCCAGGTGCGAGGCGACGATGACGCGGGCGCCCTTGGACAGGAGGAGCTTCAGCGTGGGCAGGGCGGCGCGGATGAGCGAGTCGTCGCGGACGTCGTTAGATTCGTCGAGCGGGACGTCGAAGTCGACCCGGACGAAGACGCGCTTGCCGGTCAGCTCGACGTCACCGATGGAGCCCAGCATCCCTGCCTCCCTCAAAACCCGAACGGGCCGGGAGGATATGGCAGATGCCCGCAGGGAGCGAGGGATCTGGTAGGCGCTCGGCGAACGGGTAGACTCGGGCGCGAAAGAGACGGCCTCAAGGAGTCGCCATGAAGAAGATTCTCGTGACCTTCCTGCTCGGCTTCGCCTGCTGCGCGGGCCTGTTCGCCACGCTGAGCTACCACTTCATCCGCGTCTCCTCGCAGACGCTGCCGCTCGTGGAGAAGAAGAGCGAGCTCTCCTTCAAGGACACCTTCGTCGACACCCGCGGCTGGGGCATCGGCGACTGGTTCAAGAACCCGCGCATCGGCGCCCTGGTCGCCAAGAACGGCATCAAGAGCGCCTTCGACACCGACGCCGCCTCGAAGGACGCCAAGGAGGCCGTCGAGAAGAGCAAGAAGGCGATCGACGACGGGCTCGAGAAGGTGCAGGAAGGGCTGCGCAAGTAGCCTCGGGCTACCTCGACTCGGCCACGACGTCCGGCTCCTCGAGCCGCAGCAGCGCATCGACCCGCCGCTTCAGGCCTTCGAGCGACTCGCGGTCGATCACCAGGCCCTCGCGGTACTCCTTGCGGTCGGTGCGCGCCACCTCGAAGTCCATCTCCTCGAGGTAGATGTGCAGCGCTTGCTGAAGCTCCAGGGCTTCCCTGTTCGTCAGCTCGAGCAGCATGGCGGCCTCTCCTCTCCCACCTGATTTGGGGCTAGCGAGCGCGTCAGGGAAGGCCGCTTCGGGGCGTCACACGCTTCGGCGCTCCGCCCGCGCCGACAGCACGTCGCGGTAGAGCGCGGCGTGGTTCTCGAGCAGCGAGCGCAGCGTCAGCTCCCGCTCCACGTACGCCCGGCCGGCCTGCCCCATCGAGCGCCGCAGCTCGGCGTTGCCGACCAGCGCCCCCAGCCGGTCCGCCAGCGGCAGCGGAGAGCGCACCGGCACCACGAAGCCCCGCTCGCCGTCCTTCACCAGCTCGGCGTTGCCCCCCGCGTCCGTCACCACCATCGGCAGCCCCGCCGCCATCCCCTCGATGATGGCGTTCGACAGACCCTCGGCGTGGGAGCAGAGCACCCCGACGTGGCAGCGCGCGAGGATGGCCGGCACTCCGCCGCGCCGGCCCAGGAAGCAGACCGAGTCGCCCAGGCCGAGGCGCTGCGCCATCGCCTCCAGCCTCGGCCGGCGTACGCCGTCGCCCACCAGCAGGAGCAGCGCTTCGGGGTGCCGCTGGCGCAGCGAGACCATGGCCTCCAGCAGGTCCTCCTGCGCCTTCACCGGGTGCGTCATGTTCGCCACGTGGGCGATGACCACCCTGCCCTCCACCTGCTGGGGTAGCGGCTCCTCCAGCGGCTCGACCCGGCTGCGGTCGAAGGCCTGCAGGTCGATGCCGTTGTGGATGACGCGCACCCGGTCCGGCGGCAGGTGCTCGCGCTCGATGAGCTTCAGGCGGATGGCCTCGGCGTTGGCGACCACCGCGTCCGCGGCCCGGGTCGCCGCCGCCAGCGCCAGCGCCTGGCCCTTGGAGTGCCAGTGGCCGAGATCCAGCCGGCCCACCACCGAGCACACCCCGGCGAGGCGGGCCGCCGGGACGGCCAGGAGCGTGGTGTAGAAGTCGTGGGCGTGCAGCAGCGCGACCTTCTCGCGCCGCAGGTGGGCGGCCAGCCGCGCGATCTGCCGGAGCGTCCCCGGCCGGAAGAAGCTGCCCGAGAGCGGCAACTCCAACGGCTCGAGCCCGAGCCGCTCGACGGTCTGGGCGTGAGGTCCGCGCACGTCGATGGCCCCCACCTCCAGCCGGAACCAGGGATCCAGCCCCCGCAGCAGCTCGACCACCTGCCCCTCGGTGCCGCCCAGGTGGAACGTGTTCACCAGCTGCAGCACCCGCGGCCGCGGATCGGATCGTTCGACCTCTCGCTCAGCCCGCATGGAGGACCTCGCTCGGCGAGATCGCCTCGGCCGGGGCATGCGCCCGCGCGCACCGCTCGGCCGCCGCGCACAGCGCCGTCAGGAAGAAGAAGTGGGCCGACAGGACGTAGCCGCTGAGCATGTCGCAGAGGATGTAGCCGGCGTACCCGGCGGTGATGGCGTGCGCCAGCGGCCCGACCCGGGGGTCCTTCCACGAGCGCGCCGCCCCGGCCAGGGCCCCGGAGACGAAGGCCAGGAAGAGGAAGAACCCGACGAAGCCCAGCTCCCCCAGCTCGGCCAGGAAGATGTTGTGCGCCACGAACCGCGCCCGCCGCGCGTCGCCGCGGGCGTAGTCGGGCCAGGCGGAGATGAAGGCGCCCGCCCCGACCCCGGTGAGCGGCCGGTCCTTGTTGATGGCCGAGGTCACCTGCCAGGCCCAGACGCGGCCCTGCGCCGAGATGTCGACGCCGTACTCGGAGATGCTCTCGGTGCGCGACCAGAAGCTCTTCGGGGCGAAGACCGCCACGCCCAGGAGCACCAGCGCCGCCACGAGCGTCGCGCGCAGCTTCTTGGTCCCGGTGAGCGACCACATTCCCAGGGCCAGGGCCAGCCCCAGCGCCCCGCCGCGCGAGTGGGTCACGATGATGGCCGTCACCCCCAGGCCCGCCGCCGCCGCGGCCACCACCCGGACGATCGTCGGCCGCTTGGTGATGGCCAGGAGGATCGCCACCGGCACCACCGCCACCAGGCTCATCGCGAGGTGATTGGGATCGAGGTAGACGCCCAGCCAGTGCGCCCGGTAGCCGTCGACCAGGTCCACCCCGCGCCGCCAGAAGTCGAGGGTGCCGATGGACGGCGCGAGCGAGGCGAAGACCGCGGCCCCGGCGATGAGCGTCAGGCGCCGCGGCGTGTTCACCAGGTTCACCAGCGTCAGGTAGATGGCGATGAGCTTGAGCAGCTCGATGCCGGTGTAACGGGACATCGCCGGGTTGTACGACCAGCCCGCGGACAGGAAGGCCCAGACGCCCAGGGCGATCAGCGCCAGGCCGCGCGCCCCGTCCCAGGTGAAGGAGGCCCCCCGCGCGATGCGGCCGAACAGCAGCAGCCCCGCGGCGAGCGCGGCGGTCGCCAGGGCGGGACGCGCGGCCTGCAGGAACGGGAGGAGGTTGACGACGCTCGAGTAGAGCGCGAGCGCGAAGCCCATCGCCGCGGCGAAGGCCCATACGTCTTGCCTGCCCGGATCGGATGCCCCCAGCGAGATCCGCAACGCCTGCCTCCTCCCCCGCTGAACCGATCAGGAGTTAGCAGCCGTCGTGCCGCCGCGCCCCCGCCCAATCGCGAAGTCGCCCCCAACTTGAATCCCACTCCCGCAAAGGGTTCGGGACCCGTGCGGGCGAGGGGACTTTTCGCGAGCTGCGATGGGACTTCCGGGGCGCGGCGCGGAACCGGTTTTCCCTTCCGCTACTGCGTCAGCGCTTCAGCTTCAGCAGGATGGGCAGCGGGTCCTCCGCCGACAGCGTCCGCAGCGACCACGGCTCGCCCACGTCCTCGAGCAGCCGCGCGGCGACCACGTCGGCGAACGCCACCTTGCCCAACTTGCGTTCGAGCGCTTCGCGAGCCGCCTTCGACAAGGCCGGGCGCCCGGCCTCCTCCACGAAGGCCTTCTCGGCGAACGCCTCGAGCTTGCCGGCCGCGAGCGGCTCGAAGCCGAAGCCCTCGCCGGCCAACTCGCGCGCCAGCGCCGTGAGGGCGAAGTCCGAGAACCGCAGGTGCACCAGGGAGTCCTCCGGACGAACCGAAGCCGCCGCCTCGGCCGCGGCCTTGGCCTCGAACCCCAGCGCCGCCATCTGGTCGGCAATCGCCTCCGCTTCCGCCAAGGCCTGGGCCGCGCGCTCCAGATCCCGACGCTCGCGGAGGGTCCGCATCCTCTCCGGCGGCGCGGACGGGTCCTCCAGCGCCACCGCCAGCTGCGGCCGCTTGCGACGCAGGCCCTGGACGACGGCGTCCAGCGGGCCGTCGAAGAGCGGCTCGTCCTTGAAGCCCGGGAGCGACGCCTTGCCGGTCTTCATCAGCCGGTCGGCCCGGTACTTGAGCCGCAGCCCCAGGCTCACCCCCACCTGGAAGACCCGCTTCAGCGACGCGGTCGTGAGCAGCACCGAGGCCGCCACGAGGTCTCCCTTGGAGGCGTGCTCGAGCCCCAGCGAGAGCGTGTCGCGCGCCGCGACGAGCACGAGCTCCGCCTGCTCCAGGTCGCCCGGGTCGACGCCCTCCACCACCATCACCGCGTTCAGGACCGTCACGATCTGCCGCTCGACGACCGACCGCTCCTCGTCGGAGACCAGCGCCGAGGCGCGGTCGAAGAACGAGCCCTGGGGCACCACGCGGGCCAAGAGGAAGCTGTCCGGGACCGCCGGGGCCTTGTCCAGGTTGGGCAGCGCCGCGTCGGGGTCGAGCCAGGCGAAGAAAGAGAGCGCCTCCTGCAGCTCCGGGAAGCCCAGGTCCTGCATCCGGCCGCTGCGCCAGCGGAAGGCGGTCTCCTCCAGCTCCGACGGCGTCTCCCAGCGCAGCGCCTCGAGGAGCCGCGCGGTCATGAACGGGTCCTCGGCGTACAGCTCGTCGAGCAGCCGCTTGACGCCCACGAGGTCGGCGCCCTCGACCTTGAACTCGATCATGTAGCGGCCTTCGGTCGAGCGGAAGAAGGTGCCCTCGAACTCGGGGTCGGGGTCCTCCTCCAGGTCGTGGATGTGCGTCGTGTTGCGCAGGATGAGCTCGAGCACCTCCACGTCCAGCTTGTGGATCTTCTTGAGGAAGCGGCCCTCGCCCTCGTCGGTGCCCGCGGCGCGCAGCCAGGTGAGCGCGGTGATCGCGTCGAACTGGTCGCGGCGCCAGGCGTCCAGGTCCACGAAGGCGCGGAACTGCTCGGGGCTGGCCAGCCGCACCAGGTCCACCGAGTCCGACAGGCCCACGTCCTTGACCGTGAAGTACAGGTCCTCGGCCGGCAGCGTCGGCACCAGCTTCTCGCACTTCGGATGCGAGATCAGCGCGTCCAGCCGCGCGCTCGCGGTGGTCGCCTTGGCCAGCGCCCGCTTGATCTCGGCGCGCGCCAACGCCAGCTCCGTGCCCTTGGGGGCCTCGCCGTTGCCTGCCTTGCCGTCCGCCATCCCGTCACCTCGCCTTTTTCCACGCCTCGCGCAGCGCCAGCGCCAGCGCCTGGTGCCGCTCGCCGTGCGCGTCCAGCTCGAGCCGGCGCGAGCGGTCGCCCGTGCGCGCGATGCGCACCACCAGCCGGTCCTGCGGCATCGCCTCGGGCACCCGGTCGATCCACTCGACGATGGTCGCGCCCTGGCCCAAGAGGTCGAAGAACCCGGTCGCGTACAGCTCGTCCACGTCGGAGAGCCGGTACAGGTCCGCGTGGTGCAGCGGGATGCGGCCGCGGTACGGGTAGACGATGGCGAAGGTGGGGCTGGCCACCTCCGACTCGGCCACGCCCGCGCCCGCCGCGATGCCGCGGGTGAGCACGGTCTTGCCCGCGCCGAGGTCGCCGACCAGGCCGACGAAGTCGCCGGGCTGCAGCAGCGCGCCCAGGCACTCGCCCAGCCGGCGCATCGCGTTGGGCGAGCGCACCGACAGCGGCTTTAGGGTGGGGACGAGGGAGCCCGCTACGCGTTCCAAGAAGCCCAGACCTCCGTGATCCCCTCGAGCAGATCGGTCGCGACCAGGCCGCGCTCGCCCCTCTTGGCCTTCATCAGGTCGCCGGCCAGGCCGTGCACGTAGGCCCCGGCGCAGGCCGCCCCGCCGGGGGTCAAGCCCTGCGCCAGCAGCGCGGCGATGAGCCCGGTGAGCACGTCGCCGCAGCCGGCGGTGGCCATCCCCGGGTTGCCGGTGGGGTTGATGGCGGTGGCGCCGTTGGTGTCGACGACGACGGTGCGCGCGCCCTTGAGCAGCACCACCACCTGGTGCGCCTGGCCCAGCCGCCGCGCCACGCCCAGCCGGTCCTCCTGCACCTGCCCGGTCGACAGCTTCGCCAGCCGAGCCATCTCGCCGGGGTGCGGGGTCAGCACCGCGCGGCCGGCGGCGCCGGCGAGCTGGCGGGGGTCCTCCGCGAGCGCGTTGAGCGCGTCGGCGTCGATGACCGCGCACAGCTTCGACTCCGCGAACAGCTTGCCGAGCAGCGCCGCGGTCTGCGGCCCGCGCCACAGGCCGGGCCCCACCGCGAGCACCGTCTTGCCCTGGCAGGCCTCCAGCAGCGCCGGCAGGTCGGCGAGGCCCAGCGGCCCGCCGCCGGCCAGGGGCGCCGCCATCAGCTCGGGGGTGAAGGACTGCGCGGCGTGGACCTCGGCGGCCCGGCCCACGAGCGTCACCAGCCCGGCCCCGCCCCGGAGCGCCGCCGCGGCGGCCATGGCCGCCGCGCCCGACTTCCCCGGGGCCCCGGCGACCACCAGCACGTGCCCGAAGTCGCCCTTGTGCGCGGCCTGGTCCCGCGAGGGCAGCATCGCGCGGATCTCGTCCTCGCGAAGCAGGAACACCGGCGGGCCCTTGAGCCGCGGCTCGGCGAGCCGGGGCAGCGAGATGTCCGCCAGCACCACGCGGCCGGCCAGGCTCGCCCCCGGCTCCAGCGCCAGGCCGAGCTTGAGGTAGCCGAAGGTGACGGTGACGTCCGCCTTCACGCACGGCCCCAGCGGGCGGCCGGTGTCGCTGTGCAGCCCCGAGGGGAGGTCGCAGGCGACGACGTGGGCGCCCAGCTCGTGGGCGACGAGCATGGCCTCGATGGCCTGCGCGAAGGGTCCCTCCGGCGGCCGGGTGAGCCCGAGGCCGAAGACCGCGTCGACGACCACGTCGCCGTCGCGCACGCCCAGGCCGCGCTCGGGCGAGAAGGCGCGCACCGAGCCGCCCAGCTTGCGCAGCGCCTCGAGGTTCGCGGCCGCGTCGCCCTGGAGCTCCTCGGCCAGCAGGAAGGTCTCCACCGGCAGCCCGGCGTTGGCCAGGTGCCGGGCGGCGACCAGGCCGTCGCCGCCGTTGTTGCCCGGCCCGCAGACGATGACGACCTTGCCCCCCGCCTCCAGCGCGGCCATGGCCTCGAACGCCAGCGCCCGGCCGGCGTTCTCCATGAGCACCCGGCTGGGGACGGCGAACTCCTCGCTGGCGGCGCGGTCGAGCGCGCGCATCTCTTCGGTGCTCACGATGCGCGTGGGCGTGCTGGGCCTCATGGGTCGTCCCTCCCGCCGCCTCTAGGCAAGGCGGATCAGCTCCAGCATCTCGCGGACGGCCCGCTCCATCCCCACCAGCACTGCCCGGGCGACGATGGAGTGTCCGATGTTCAGCTCGCGGATCTCCTCGATGCGCGCCACCTCCTGCACGTTCTCGTAGTTCAGGCCGTGCCCGGCGGCGACGTTGATGCCCAGCTTGGAGGCGGCCTTGGCGCAGTCGAGGATGCGCGAGAGCTCGGCGGCGCGCTCCCGGGCGGTGCGGGCGTCGCAGAAGCGGCCGGTGTGCAGCTCGATGCGCGTGGCGTCGGCCTTGTGGGCGGCGCGGACCTGGTCGATGTCCGGGTCGATGAAGAGCGAGACCTCGATCTCCGCGTCGCGCAGCGTCTTGACGACCTTGCGCACGTCGTCGCGGCGGCTGACCACGTCGAGGCCGCCCTCGGTCGTCAGCTCCTCGCGGCGCTCGGGGACCAGCGTGGAGATGTCCGGCTTGACCTCGTAGGCGATCTTCACGAGCTCGGCGGTGGCGCTCATCTCGAGGTTGAGGGCGGTCTTGACCGTCTCCCGCATGATCTTGAGGTCGCGGTCCTGGATGTGCCGGCGGTCCTCGCGCAGGTGCAGCGTGATCTGCTGGGCGCCGCCCAGCTCGGCCAGCGCCGCCGCGGTCACCGGGTCGGGGTAGCGGGCCTTGCGGGCCTGGCGCAGCGTGGCGACATGGTCGATGTTGACGCCCAGGCGTGCGGTCATGGCAGGTCTTCTCCTTGGCGGGGGCCGGGGCCGAAGGCGGCCCGGCGCTCGAAGTGGGACAGGACGACGTCGGAGAGCGCCGCCGGAGCTTCCTCGGGCGGCGAGTGCCCGCAGCCCGCCAGCGGGACGAAGTCCGCGCCGGGGATCAGGCCTGCGAGCTGGCGGCCGACGGCGACCGGGAACATCGGGTCCTTCTGGCCCCAGACCACCAGCGACGGGACCTTCAGCTGCGGTAGCCGCTGCTGCCCGGCCCAGCCGGCGATGCCGCGCAGGCCGTGGAGCATGGTCTCCCAGTAGTGCGGCCGGCTGCTCGCGTTGGAGTAGGCGTCGACGATCTCGCCGTCGAGCTTGCGGTGGTCGCCGAAGAGCCAGGTCAGGTAGATGCGCACCGCGGTCCGGCTCGCCGGGGCGAAGGTGGGGACGCGGAAGACCGCCTCGCCCAGCAGCGGCGCCGCGGTCAGGCGGGCCATCGCCGGCAGGCGCAGCGGCACGTCGAGCAGCGCCAGCGCCGCGATGCGCTCGGGCCGGGTCAGCGCCATCTCCACGGCCGCCAGGGCGCCCATCGAGTGCCCGACGACGCCGATCCGGCCGTCGGGAACGAGCTGGTCCATCAGCGCGTCGAGCACCAGGCCGAGCTCGCGAGGGCCGTGCGGACCGACCCGCGTCTCGGACCAGCCGCAGCCGGGCAGGTCCACCGCCACCAGCCGGTAGCCCGGCAAGTCGAAGCGCTCCCAGATGTGCGAGGTGGCGCCCAGCCCGTGGACGAGCAGCACTGTCGGGCCCTCGCCGCCGACGCACGCATGCAGCCGTCGGCCGAGGACCGAGTACTCCAGGCTGGCGAGACGGGGGCGCATGAAGGCCGCGTATCGTAGTCGCTCGACCCTCGAGCGGCAACGAACACCTCCGCGGGCGGCCGTGCAACTACCCGGATTCACCCGGGTTCTTGGCGGGGCCCGGACGCCCCGCCGCCAAGCTGCCGAACTTCCTCGGGTTTCCTGGGGGCGGCCCGCAACATCTATATGGGCCGCGCGGCTCGAGGCGGCCGGCGCCGGCGCGGAATCGGCCGGAAGGCGGAAGGCCGCGGGCTCGGATCGCCACCCGCCGAGGTCACCCGGCGTCGATGGCGAACGCGGCCTCGGCCTCGGCGATGGCCCCGTGGTCCGGCTCGAGCACGCGCACGCGGGCGAAGCACCAGACCTTGCCCTCGCGCTGCACGTCGATGGCCTCGAACGGCACGAAGACCTCGCGCTCGCAGGTGGTCGGCTCGTCCTTCGCCGGCTTGAGGACCTCCCAGACGTTGAGCAGGCCCTGGGTGTCGGCGAAGGTGGCCATCCGGCTCTTGAACTGCCCCAGCTCCTGGTCGTGCAGCGTGGTCTCCACGACCAGCTTGAACTTGGACAGGTTCGCGACCTCGAGCTTGAAGAGCACCTTCAGGCCCTTCTTGCCGCCCTTCTCGGCCGGCTTCTCGACGCGCAGGTCGCCGACGAAGGCCTTGCCCGGCAGCGCCGGCGCCACCTTCTCGTCGAGCCCGCCGCCCAGCGGCTTGCCGGCGTTGATCTCCGAGCGCTGCTGCTTCTTGTACCGATCGATGATGCCCATGGCTGCCTCACGACTGGCGGTTGGCTATTGGCACAGGATGCGTCGAAGGTAGAGGTCGGTCTGGCCCAGCTTGATGCTGGCGTCGAAGGCCACCGCGAAGCCGCCGTCGATGCGCGCCAGCCGCACGCGCCGCCCGAGGAAGTCGAAGGTCCCCAGGTTCAGGTCCGCCTCGGCGAACAGCTCGATGGGCGCCTCGGCGGGGCTGGGGAAGATCTTGACGGCCACGCGGGGCGCGCCGGTCGACTCGTCCAGGTGCGCCAGCGCCGTCACCCTGCCGCTGACCGCCACGTCGTACTTGACCGCCCGCTTGAAGGCCGAGAACGGCACCGGCCCGGCCAGCGTCGAGCCGTCGAGGCCGAGCCAGACCAGCCGCGCCCCGCCCACGCCGTCGGCGACCGCCACCGCGGCCAGGGCGTTGCCCAGCGAGATGCGGCAGCCGAACGAGGGCTGGTCGGTGGTCGCGGCGAGGTCGAGGGTCGTCCGGACCGGGTTCGGGGCCGCGTCCGGCGCCATCGGCCAGACCGCCAGCGAGTCGGTGCCGTCCCGGAAGATCAGGCCGCAGGCCATGCCGCTGTCCTCGGCCTGCCGCCACTCGAGGTCCCACTCGTTGTACTTGCGCGCGTTGCGGCCCAGCTCGGACGAGTCGACGAGCCCGCCGAAGAGGTCGAAGCGGTTGACGTAGACCGGCTGCTCTCCGGTGGCGACGACCTTGCCCAGCGCCAGGATCCGCCCGCCGGACTTCTCGCGCACCGCGGAGACGGCCAGGAAGTCGTCCTGCTGCGACCACTCCTTGGCCGCCCCGAGCCCGTCGTAATAGGCGACCCGGGTGTAGGGGTAGAACGCGGAGGTCGTGTCGTCGAAGTTGGCGGCCACGAAGAAGCGCCCGCCCGCGTAGTCGAGCGCCCTGGGGATGGCCTTGCCGTCGAGGTTGGTCAGGACCTCGTCGGCCAGCTCCTTGCCCGTGGCCGCCTCGACGATCCTCAGCTTGCGGACCATCCGGTTCCACGAGTAGGCGAAGGCGATGTTGCCGTCGCCGGCGGTCAGGTCGGCCAGCTCGAACTCCTGCTGGAAGCCGACCAGCTTCACCGCCTGCGCCGAGGACTCCAGGCGGCAGGTCAGCGGCCCGCCGTCGGGCGACGCCGCGGCGCCGGCGTCGGAGACCGAGGATGCGCCGGCGTCGGGCGCCCACAGCGTCGCCGCGGCGTCGGCGCCGGAGCGGCTCCCCGAGTCCACGGCGGGCGGCGCGGCGGCATCGGGCCTGGTCGACTGGCCGGAGTCCGGGTTCGAGGAAGAGGGACTGGAACCGCAGGCGGCCAGAAGCGTTGCCAGAAGCAGCCCCCAGCACGATGTTCGCATCCTTCGGATCTCCTCCTGCGACGGGCCGGCCGAGCGCCGAGCGTAGCACGATGTCGCCGCCCCTCCCCCGGCCTAACTTCAACGGGCGAGGCCAGGCGATGCGGGGCCCGCCGGGGGGATTCGTGAGCATGGCGCGGCGCGTCGACCGCCAGCAGGCACAGCCACCCGCGCTGCGGGTGGCGATGGTCTCCACGCCGTTCGTGGCGGTCCCTCCACCGCGGTATGGCGGGACGGAGCTGGTGGTCGCCGAGTTGGTGGACGGGCTCCTCGAGCGCGGCGTGCAGGTGACGCTCTTCGCCACCGGCGACTCCACCGGCGGCTACCGGTCGAGGTGCGCGGTGAGGTCGCGCTTCGAGCACGCGGCCTGGCCGCCCAGCGACGCCCTGGAGCTGGAGCACTGCGCCTACGCGCTGCAGGCCCTGATCGCCAAGGCGGGGTCGTTCGACCTGGTGCACGCGCACTGCGCGAGCCTGCTCCCCTTCGCCTCGATGCTCGGGATGCCGATGGTCTACACGCTGCACCACCACTTCCGGGCCGACCTCGCGCGCCTCTACCAGGCGCACCCCGAGGTGACCTACGTGTCCATCAGCCGGCGCCAGCTGCAGCTGAGCGGCCCCTTCCCCCGCAGCGCGATCATCCACCACGGCATCGACCCCGCGCGCTACCGGCTGGGCACGCCGCGCAAGGACACGGTGGCGTTCCTGGGCCGGCTCTCGCAGGTCAAGGGCCCGCACATCGCGGTCGACGTCGCGCGGCGCGCGGGCCTGAAGCTGCGCGTGGGCGGCCGGGCGCACGAGCAGGACCGCGACTACTTCAGGACCGAGGTGTCCTGGCGGCTGCGGCAGGACCACGTCGAGTACCTGGGCGAGCTCTCCCACGAGCCCAAGGTGGCGCTCCTGTCCACGGCGCGGGCGCTGCTCTTCCCCATCGACTGGGAGGAGCCCTTCGGGCTGGTGGCCATCGAGGCCATGCTCTGCGGCTGCCCGGTGGTCGCCTTCGGCCGCGGGGCCATCCCGGAGATCGTCGAGGAGGGCGTCACCGGCTTCGTCGCGCGCGACCCGGAGCACATGGCCCAGCTGCTGCACGGCCCGGCGGCGCCGGAGCGCTTCGACCGGCAGCGCTGCCGCGAGCGGGCCGAGCAGCGCTTCAGCACCGAGCGGATGACGGACGACTACCTCGCGGCGTACCGGCTGGCCCTGCGCAGCTCGACGACGCTCGAGGAGCGGGCCGAGCTCCCGCCGGCGTGAGGCCCCGGGGGAAACCCCCGTCTTCTCGGGACATCTGACGGCCATGCCCAACCGCCTCGCCGGCTCCGCCTCCGCCTACCTGCGCCAGCACGCGCACCACCCCGTCGACTGGCAGCCCTGGGGCCCCGAGGCCCACCGCGCCGCGCGCGAGCGGGACCGGCCCATCCTGCTCTCCATCGGCTACTCGGCCTGCCACTGGTGCCACGTCATGGCCCACGAGTCCTTCGAGGACCCGGCCATCGCGCGGGTGCTCAACGAGGGCTTCGTCAGCATCAAGGTCGACCGCGAGGAGCGGCCGGACGTCGACTTCCTCTACCAGGGCGTGGTGCAGCTCACCGGCCGCGGCGGCGGCTGGCCCCTCACCGTCTTCCTGACGCCGGAGCTGAAGCCCTTCTACGGCGGCACCTACTTCCCCAAGGACGACCGCTACGGCATCCCGGGCTTCGGCAAGCTCCTCTCGGCCATCCTCGACGCCTGGGAGAACCGGCGCGAAGAGGTCCTGGGCTCCTCGTCCGAGTTCTCGGAGGGCCTGCGCGCGCTGATGGGAGCCGGCCTCGGCGGAGCGCCCGGGGAGCTCACGCCGCGCGACCTCGTCCTCACCGGCGAGCGCGTGGCCGAGGCGATCGACCGGGTTCACGGCGGCTTCGGCGGCGACGGGCCCAAGTTCCCCAACCCCGCGGTGCTCGACCTGGTCCTGCGCGCCTGGCGCCGCGGCGGCGACGCGTCCGCCCGCGACGGCGTGCTGCTCACGCTGGACCGGATGGCGCAGCGCGGCCTCTTCGATCACCTGGGCGGCGGCTTCCACCGCTACTGCGTCGACGGCGCCTGGCGGGTCCCGCACTTCGAGAAGATGCTCTACGACAACGGGCAGCTGCTGCGGCTCTACTCCGAGGCCCAGCAGATCCGCCCGGACCCCGGCTACCGGCGCGCCGTGGAGATGACCGTGCAGTGGCTCGAGCGCGAGATGACCTCGCCCGAAGGCGGCTTCTACAGCTCCCAGGACGCGGACTCGGAGGGCGAGGAAGGCCGCTTCTTCGTCTGGACCCCGGAAGAGGTCGCGCGGGCGGTCGGCGGCGACGCGGACCTGGCCGACCTGCTCTGCCGGCGCTACGGCATCGACGAGCAGGGCAACTTCGAGGGCGGCCGCACCGTCCTGTCGCTGGCCGGGGCCCTCGAAGGCCAGGGCGCCGAGCTGGAGCGCGGCCGCCGCCTGCTCTTCGAAGCCCGCGAGCAGCGGGTCCACCCGGGGCGCGACGAGAAGATCGTCGCCGGCTGGAACGGGCTCGCCATCGGCGGGCTGGCCAAGGCCTCGCGGGTCTTCGGCCGGCCGGAGTGGGCGAACCTCGCCGCGCGCGCGGCGGGCTTCGTGCTGGGCTCGATGACCCGGGACGGCCGCCTCGCGCGGGTCTGGGCCGAGGGCCGCACGCATGCCGACGGCCAGCTGGAGGACTACGGCGACCTGGCCGAGGGGTTGATCCAGCTCTACATGGCGACCTTCGACGTCCGCTGGCTGGAGGCGGCCCGCGACCTCGCCGGCCGCGCCGTCTCGCTCTTCTGGGACGAGGAGGCCAAGGCGTTCCTGGCCGCGCCCCGCGACGGGGAGCAGCTCGTCGTCCGCGTCTGGGCCGTCCACGACAACGCCTGGCCCTCCGGCGCCTCGACGCTCTCCGAGGCGCTGGTGGCGCTCTCCGGGCTCACCGGCGACGTGGCGCGAGGCGAGATCGTGGAGGCCTATCTCTCGCGGCTGCGCGAGCCGATGCTCTCCAACCCGTTCGCCTTCGGCCGGCTCTGGTGCGCCGCGGACATGCTCCTCGACGGCGCTCCGGCGCTGGCCGTGGCCGGCGAGCCGCGGGCGGCCCGGCCGCTTTTGGACGCGGTCGACCGGCGCTATGCGCCGACGCTGGCCGTGGCCACGAGCGCCCAGCCCCCGGCGATCCTGGAGAAGGCGTTCGAGGGCAAGCGGCCCTCCCATGGCGAAGCGGTGGCCTACCTGTGCCGCTCGTTCACGTGCGAGCTGCCGGCCCGGAGCCCGGAGGAAGTCCTGGCGCGCATCGACAGCCTGGACGCGGCGGCTCCGGCCTGAGGATGGATGGCCGGGGCTGCCAGTACGAGCATCCGGAAGCTCGATCAGGGTTAGAGAAGGCCGGTTGGGACTGCCGGCGGCCAAAGCCTGCTGGCACCCCACATCTCTCGCAGGAACCTGTTTCACGGGGCAATTAGCCGGTGGCGCCCAGCGGGGCTTTTCGAGTCCACCGAGTCCACCGAGTCCACCGAGTCCACCGCGTCCACCGCGTCCACCGCGTCCATCGAGTCCATCGAGTCCATGGACTGAATGGACTGAAGGATGGACTGCATGGACTGCTAGCCTTGGCCCATGCATCCTCGGTGGTGGGCGGCCCGTGCGCACCCGGGCGAGCCCGGACAGCTCAGCCCCTCCATCGCAAGGGCCTTCGACCGGCTCGGCGGGCTGATCCGCATCGCGCACGCCCCGACCATCGAGGGCCTCGAGAACTTGCCCGAGTCCGGAGCCTTCCTGCTGGTCGCCAACCACTCCGGAGGCATCGCGGTCAGCGAGATCGCTTCGTTCGGCTGGCTGTGGCGCTCGCGCATCGGGGCGGACCGCAAGCTCGCGGGCTTGGGCCATCCTTTCGGCTTCAGCCTCTGGCCCATCTCCTTCTTCGTCCGCCGCCTGGGGATGGTGCCATCCACTCGCGAGCACGCACTCGCCGCCCTGGCTCGGGGGATCCCGGTCCTGGTCTTCCCGGGCGGCGACTACGAGACCTCGCGGCCCATCTGGCAGGCGACGCGCGTCCAGTTCGCGGGGCGCAAGGGGTTCTTGAAGCTCGCGCGGGAGGCGAAGGTCCCGGTGGTCCCGATGGGCATCCGGGGCAGCGCGTTCACAGCGCCGAACTTGTGGCGCTCGCGGCTGCTGGCCTGGCTGCTGGTGATTCCGAAGCTGGTGGGAGTCCGCCAGTTTCCGCTGACGGCGCTGGGGCTGCTCGGCGCGCTCGCCGCGGCGCTCTTGCCGATCCACCCCGCCGCGCGAGCACTGCTGGCCTGGGCTTGGGTCGGCTCGCTCTTCGCGCTGCTGCCATGGATTCCGGCGCGCATCCGGTTCCGGTTGGGAAAGCCGATCCCATCCGAGGAGCTCTTCCCGTCGGGCACCGAGGACGAGCGGCAGCTCGCGCTGGCCTACCAGCGGGTGGAGTCGGAGGTGCAGGCGCTGGTCGACGGAGGATCGGCCGCTACTCGGCCCTGAGGTGCTTCTTGACCTGGAAGCTGTCGGCGATGGCCTTGAACAGCTGGGCGTTGCGCCCCTTGGCGGTCCCGGCGACTCCGAACAGCGTGAAGGCCCGACCGTCCGGCGCCTTGGTCAGCACCACCATCAGATCGCCGGCCCGGGTGCTGACCTCCCAGCCCTGGGTCTCCAGCTCGCTCAGCCCGTCGGGCACCAGCCGGTCGTTCTTCCGCGGCGGGGCCGTCGAGCCCTCGCTCAGCGGCGCGAGCAGGTTGCGCAGCTCCGCGCCCGGCGGCTGCGAGCTCTGCAGGAGCCCGCCCACGAACCCGTCGTCTCCGGTGGCGAAGCCGAGCTTGAGCCCCAGCGAGCGCCACGGCTCCGGCAGGTTGGCGGCGATGTCCTTCGGCCGCGAGAAGACGCTCACGCTGGGCGGCATCCGCACCGAGATGCCCGTGGCGCCCTCCTGGTAGGCCGTCGTGTCCAGCCCGTCCGTCGAGGAGTCCGCGCCGGCGCCCGACCTGCGCGCCGACAGCGCCGGCACGACCACGCCGACCAGCGCGATGGCCACGCCGATGCCGCCCAGCGCCGAGCGCACCGGCCTCGCTTCGATCAGCAGCGCGCCGACGAGGCACGCGGTGGGGACCAGGGTGAGCGCGGCGAGGACGGGCTGCTTGAAGCTGACCGCGAGCGCCCCGCCCCAGGCGATGAAGATGCCGACGGCCAGCCAGCCGACGAACTTGCCGGCGCCGACGCCCTTGAGGAGGAGGATGGCCGCGATCAGCGCGACGCCGCCCGCGATGAGGCCGATGGGGCTGAGCCCGAAGAGGACGCCGAGCATCCCCGCCGCGGCCTGGGCGAAGAGGACGGCCGCCGGCGCGGTGTAGCCGCCGATGGGGCTCGGCGCCGTGATCGAGACGCTGTTCTCCTCGCCGGGCTCCGCGAGCTGCTGCTTCGACGGCGGCTTGAGGCCGGCTTCCTTGTACCAGCTGGAGCGATCCTTCATCTCCATCGGCTTGAGCGGCTCGTCAGGCTCGAACACGGCGGGCTTCGGAGCTCGTGCCGGGGATTGCTGGGAGGCGCGGGCCGGCCGCGCTGGCGGGGGCGCAGGAGGCGGATCGGCCGGGGCCCCGACGGAGGAGCCTTTGCGGACCGCCGGGGGCATCCGCGTGCGGTCGGGGTCCTCGTCCTCCATCGACGCCAGCGCCGGTGCCGCTCGGCGGCCGGGCGGAGCGATGGTGGACTCGGGGTCGGGGCGCCGGGCGCGCGCTTCGGCGATGGTCTCTTCGCCGAAGTCTTCGTCGGCCAGCGACGGGGGACGAACGGCCACCGAGCTCGCGCGGCGAGGATCGACCACCGTGCCGCACTCTCGGCACTTGCCCTGGAAGACCGCTCCGCTTCCGCACTTCGGGCAGGACATGCGCTTCCCCCGGGACGCTCGGCTAGGGCTTGCCGGACTTGTCCAGGAGCCTGCCGGAGAGCAGCGCCCCCAGGCTGTCGTGCATCATGTGCTCGACGACGCTCTCGAAGTCGGTGCGCTGGCTCGGGTCGGTGTAGACGAAGCGGATGCCCATGCCGGGGTCCTCGCCGTCGGCGCGCGCCCAGGCGACCTCGCCCAGCAGCTCGAAGGGCGCCTCGCGGCGCGGCACGGAGAGCTTGAAGAGGAACTGCGTCCCGACCGGCAGCGGCTTCTTGGTCTTGATGAAGGTGCCGCCCTTGCTGATGTTTTTGGTGTAGTCCGCGAAGAAGCTGTTGACCTTGCGGTACTCGACCTTGAGCTCGATCGGCGCCCGGGTGGCGTTGCGGAGATCTGCGGGATTCTCGGTCAAGCGACCCTCCGACGGGCTCTGACGCCGGCAACACCTTGAAACGAGGGTCATTATAGTGGCCTGCGGCTTCCGGTCCACATTCCATCCGGCCCGACCCAACCCCGTGCCAGAGTAAGGCTCCCATGCCGGTCCCGACCTTCCTCGCCAAGTCCCTGAGGGTTGCCCGCCGCCCCGCCGTGGCCGTCTCGCTGGGGCTGGCCGCGCTCGCCGGCTCGCTCCTCACCCGCCTGCCGCTGTTCGAGGTGCCGGGCTACGAGCTGGCCAGCGCCATGGGGTTGCTGCTCGCCTTCGCGGGGACCGTGGCCGGGTTCGCGGCCGCCCGGCTGGAGCGCGCCGCCCCACCCGCCTCCGTCCTCGCCGCCTATGGGGCCGCGGTGGCGCCCTGCCTGGTCGCCCTCGGCGTGCCGTTCCTGGTCGCGGTCGCCTCGGCCCTGCTGGGCACCCGCTGCAGCCCCTGGCTCGGCGCGCCGTTCTACCTGGTCCTCCCGGTCCCCGGCCTCCTGTTCTCCTGCGCCCTGGGCGTGCTGCTGGGCTTCGGGATCGAGAAGGCGTTCAAGGCGGGCCTCGCCTTCCTGGCCATCCTCCTGGCGAGCGTGGCAGCGAGCCTGTGGCCGCTGTGGGAAGGGCCGCAGGTCTTCGCCCTCAACCACCTGGTCGGCTACTTCCCGGGGCCGCTCTACGACGAGTCGCTGCCGGTCGAGCCGCGCCTGCTCTGGTACCGCGCCCTGACCCTGGTCTGGACCGCCCTGCTGCTGCTGGTCGCGCACGGCTGGCTCGCGCCGGAGACGGGCCGGCTGGGCATCCGCCCGCGGCGCGGCAAGGGCGTGTGGGCCGCCCTCGCGCTGCTCCTGGCGCTCGTCGGGGCGGCGCGCGTCTACGAGTTCGAGCTGGGCCTGCGCACGCGCCACGCCGACCTCGAGCGCGTCCTGGCCGGCCGCAGCGAGACCGCGCACTTCGTCCTCCACTACCCCAAGGGCAAGGAGGCGCTGGAGCGCAGGCGCCTGGAGCGCGACGCCGAGTTCAAGTACGACCGCGTGGTCTCCTTCCTGGGCGCGGCGCCCGCCGGGAAGATCCACGCCTGGTTCCACGAGAGCGCCTACCTCAAGCGCGCGCGGGTCGGGGCCGCCAACACGAACTTCGCCAAGCCCTGGCACCTCGAGCTGCACGTCCACGACCAGGCCTTCCCCCACCCCGTGCTCCGCCACGAGCTGGCGCACGACGTCGCCGCGGCCTTCGGGGCGGCGCCCTTCGGCGTCTCCGCGCGCTGGGGCGCGCTGGTCAACGTCGGCCTGGTCGAGGGGCTGGCGGTGGCCGCCGACGCCGACACCGACGAGCTGACCTCGCACCAGTGGGCGGCGGCGATGCGGCGGCTGGGCATCGCGCCGAACATCCGCAACATCGTCGGGCCGGCGGGCTTCTACCGCGAGGCCGCGGCGCGGGCCTACACCCTGTCCGGCAGCTTCCTGCGCTGGCTGCGCGACAGCCAGGGCTCGGAGCGGCTGCGCCGGCTCTACCGCGACGGCGACTTCGAGGCCGCCTACAACCGCTCGCTCGATTCGCTCGCCACCGAGTGGGAGGCGTTCCTCGGCCAGGTCGAGCTCGACGAGCGGGCCCTGCACACCGCGCAGATCCAGTTCGAGCGCGGCAGCGTCTTCGAGCGGCCCTGCGCCCGCGAGATGGCCCGCATCAAGGGCGAGGCGGACTCGCTGCGCCAGGCCGACCCGGAGCGCTCGCTCGAGCTGTACCGGCGCTGCGCCGCCATCGAGCCGCAGAACCCGGCCTTCCTCCGGGCCCAGGCCGAGGTGCTGGCCGACCAGCGGGACTGGACCGGTGCTCGCGGCGCCTGGGAGAGGATCCTGGCGCTCGAGCAGCAGCCGGCGGGAGTCCGGGCGAAGGCGCTGATGGGGCTGGGCGACGCCCTGTGGTGGCTCGGCTCGCCGCCGCAGGCGAAGGCCGCGTTCGAGCAGGCCCTCTCGCTGCACCGCGACCGCGGCAGCGACCGGACGGCCTTCGTGAAGATCGAGAGCATCGACGACCCGGAGGCGGGACCGGTCCTCCGCCGCTACTTCGAGGAGCCGGAGCTGCCGGCGGTCCTGAGCCTGCAGGAGCTGGCGCTCTCGCAGCCGGCCAACGCCATCAGCCGCTATCTGGTCGGCCGGCAACTCTTGCAGCACCACGACCCGGTGGGGGCCGCCCGCTGGCTCGGGCAGGCGCTGGAGGCCGGGCTGAAGGACCCCGAGCTCGAGCGCGAGGCGCGGCGGCAGCTCGTCGAGGCCCGCTACCGCGCCGGCGACTGCCCGGGCTCGATGGCCGCGGCCGCGTCGCTCGCCTCGCGCGGCGACCCCAGCGATCGGTCGCTGGCGCAGGAGTGGCAGGAGCGCTGCGCGTTCGAGGCGCGCACCTTCGGGGGCGCCCTGGCCCCCCCGCGTTGACACCCGATCGCGCCGGTTGGTATTCCGGAATCTCCGGATCGCCTGCTGCACCATTCGAGGAGGGACACCATGGGACGACTGCTCGCCGCCGCGGCTCTGACGCTGCTGCTCCCCGCGCTGGCTCACGCCAAGGCCTGGAACGGCGTCACGCCGAACGAGACCAAGAAGGCCGACGTCGTCGCCAAGTTCGGCGAGCCCTCGAAGACCGTGAAGCAGGGCGACAAGGAGGTGCTGGCCTACATCGGCAAGAAGGCGATCAGCGGCACCTCCCAGGCCCAGTTCACGATGACCGCCGCCGGCGTGGTCGAGTCCATCACCGTCTTCCCGTCGGCCAAGCTGGAGACGGCCGAGGTCGAGGAGACGTACGGGAAGACCTGCGACTCCGCCAAGCCGGTCGAGCCCTGCTACGCCAAGAAGCTCACCGACGAGTTCAAGACCGTCTTCATCTACAAGAGGCTCGGCCTGATGGTCTTCTTCGCCGACGACAAGAAGACGGTGCAGTCGTTCCAGTTCACCGCGGCCAAGTAAGCAGCCCCTGCCCTCTCCCTGATGATGATGAAGATCGTCGGCCTCACCGGCGGCATCGCCTCGGGCAAGAGCACGGTCGCGAGGCTGATCGCCGGCCTGGGCGTGCCGATGATCGACGCGGACCAGCTCTCCCGCGACGTGGTCGAGCCGGGGACCCCGGCGCTGGCCGCCATCGCCGCGCGCTGGCCGGCCGTCCTCCGCCCCGACGGGACGCTGGACCGCAAGGCCCTGGGCGCGCAGGTCTTCGCCGACGCGGCGCAGCGCCGGGAGCTGACCGCCGTCGTCCTGCCGCGCATCACCGAGGCCTTCCTCGCGCGCGTCGCCCAGCTCGAGGCCGCCGGGGAGCCCTTCTGCGTCTTCGAGGCCGCGACGCTCTTCGAGGAGAAGCTCGAGCACCTGGTCGCCGGCGTGCTGGTGGTCAGCCTGCCGCCGCAGGAGCAGGTCCGCCGGCTGATGGCGCGCAACGCCCTCACCGAGGAGGAGGCCCGCAAGCGGCTGGCGGCGCAGCTGCCGCTGGAGGAGAAGGTGCGGCGCGCGCGCTGGGTGCTGCAGAACGACGGGCCGGAGTCGGAGCTGCCGGGCAAGGTGCGGCAGCTGTGGGAGCGCATCCGGCGCGAGGCCTGAGTGTCGGCCGGGCGCCGCTTGGCGCGGGGGCGTGAAGCGGACGGGTGGCCCGGGGAGGCCGGCCCGTTATCAATGGGGATTCGGCGGGGAGGCAACGTGAACGGCAAGGCGGCAGGGCGACCGACGCTCTTCGTGACGGGCTACCCGGGGTTCATCGGCAAGCGGCTGGTGGCGCGGCTGGCCTCGGCCCCGCGCGAGGCGAGCTTCCGGCTGCTGGTGCAACCCAAGTTCGTCGAGGAGGCCAAGCGTCAGGTGCGGCTGCTGCCCAAGCCCTCGCGCTTCGAGGTGCTGGAGGGCGACGTCGTCGACATGCACCTGGGCCTGTCCGGCGGCGAGTACGCCCGGCTGTGCGACGAGGTGACCGAGATCTGGCACCTGGCGGCGATCAGCTACCTGGGCGTGCCCAAGGACGTCGCGCGGCGGGTCAACGTCGAGGGCACGCGCAACGTGCTCGAGCTGGCGCGCGACGCGCGGGGCCTCAAGCGGCTGTGCCACTTCTCCACCGCCTTCGTCTCCGGCGACCGCGAGGGCGTGGTCTGCGAGGACGAGCTGGACGCCGGCCAGGGCTTCCGCTCGGTCTACGAGGAGACCAAGTACCAGGCCGAGAAGCTGGTGCGGCGCGCCGCGAAGGACCTGCCGGTGGTCATCTTCCGCCCGGCGATCGTGGTGGGCGACTCCAAGACCGGCGAGATCGACCGGCTCGACGGGCCCTACTACCTGTCGGTGCTGCTGGTGACGAGCCCGCTGGCCGTGCCGCTGCCGCTGCCCGGCAACGGCACCGCGCCGCTGAACGTCATCCCCGTCGACTTCCTGGTGGACGCGGTGACCGCCATCGCCCGCGACGAGCGGTCGGTCGGCAAGACCTTCCACATCGTCGACCCCTCGCCGATGAGCTCGCGGCGCGTGTACGAGACGATCGCCGAGCTGATGCACCGCAAGATCTCGCGGGTCAACGTCCCGGCCCGCGCGGCCGAGGCCCTCATGCACCTGCCCTTCCTGGAGAAGGTGATGCGCCCGCAGCGCGCCGCGCTGGGCTACCTGAACCAGATGGTGATCTACAACTGCGCGAACACCCTGGAGCTCCTGGGCGACGCCGGCCTGCGCTGCCCGCCCATCACCGCGTACCTGCCCAAGCTGGTCGAGTTCGCCAAGGCCTTCTACAAGCGCCGCAAGGAGGAGAAGGCCACCATCGAGGACCCGCTGGACGGGCCGGGGCACGCCAGCCCCGCCTAGCGCTGCGAGCGAAGCTCAGGAGCACCTGCCCTGCAGGCACATCGTCGAGTCGCACTCGCGGTTGTCCTTGCAGGAATCCCCGTTGAGCTTGTTGGCCTTGCAGCCGCTGCCGCCGTCGTCGCAGTACTGGCCGGTGGAGCACCTGCCGCAGGCGCCCCGGCAGTTTCCGTCGCAGATCCCGCTGCAGTCGCTGGTGGGGCAGGCCAAGCAGGTGAAGTCGACGCACTTGTCGTCCGGTCCGCAGGGATTGGGGCATTCGCCGCCGCAGCCGTCGTTGCCGCACTGCTTCGCGAGGCAATCGGGCGTGCAGGCCTGCATGCAGGTGGGAACCTCGAGCTGGGTGTTGCAGTACCCGGAGCCGCAGTCGTCGCTGACCGAGCAATGCGCCCCATCCCCGCACCGGTCGGCGCAGGTGTGGCCGCAGTCGACGTCCGCCTCGCCGTTGTCGGCCTTGCCGTCACCGCACAGGCACTTGTCCTCGATGCACCGCTGGCCCGCGCACTCCGCGTTCCGGGTGCACGCGAGGCCGTCCATGTTCAGGCAGTGGCCGAACTTCTCGCCCTCCAGGGCGCACACCTGGTCGGGGCCGCACTCAGCCGTGTTCGTGCACAGGAAGGGCATGGAGTTGAGGGTGGCCGTCCCGAACGGGCAGCCGGCGAGCGAGAGCGACACCCCGAGCCACGCCCAGCGATTCAGCGCGCCCGCTCTCATGGCAGCCTCACGGTGACGGAAGCGTGGATCCCATCGGGACCGGGGACGACGGCCACCTGCGCCGGGGACTCGGGAAGGACCAGGCTGAGCCCGCCCCACACCGCCGCGGCGATGCCCACCGCCCCCACGACATAGCCGGCGATCGCCTTGGAGTTGGCGGCCTTGGCCTCCTCGCGGGTGATGCTGGTGGGGATCTGGGCTTTCTGGTCGCCCAGCAGGCTCCGGCGCGTCTCCCACCCCATGCCTGCGGTGACCGACCCGACCACCAGCGCCACCACGCCGCCGCCCAAGAGGCCCCACGTCAGGACCTTGTTGCGGCCGCCCTCCGCGGGCCGGGTCTCGACCGCCGCCACGGGCGCGGCGGGGGCGGGAGCGGACTCGTCCTTGGGCAGCTCGGCCACCATCTGCCTGACGCCAAGGATGGCCTCGTCGACCACCTTGTTCTCCTGGTCGGTGCGCTGGCTCAGCCGCTTGAGGGGCCGCGACTTGGGCACGTCGATCAGCACCATCGTCAGGATCCACGTCCCGCCCAGCTTGCTGCCCTCGGTGGTGAGCATCCAGTCCACGCCGAGCGCCCCGCCGATCTCCGCCAGGCACGCGCTCTCGCTGCAGCCCATCAGCTGCTTCTCGCGCTCGAAGCCCACCATGGCGCGGATGTCGCCGCTGCCGATGACCTGCACCGCGCTCGCGCGGGCCGCGATCTCCGAGGCGATGAGCCCGGAAAGGCCCTCGAAGGTCTTGGGGTCCAGGGTCCCGGCGGTGCGCACGTCGAGCACCGCGATCCTGGGCTTGGACTTCTTCTTGGCGGGGGCCGGGGCGGCCTCGGCCGGCTTGGCCTGCTCGGCGGACCTGTCCGGAGCGGGGGCGGCCTCGGGGGCCTTGCCGGGAGCCGACGCCCCGGCCTCCGCGGGCTGGGCCTCGGCGGAAGCCTTGGCGGTGGCCGGCTGAATTGCCTTCCCCGGCTCCGCGGCGCTCGCTCCCGACGCCAGGAGCACCGCCGCCGCCACTGCAATCAGCTGTCGCAAAGACGCCTCCGTTCCCATTTCCGAGGTTGCGATGGTAGGGATGGGCGCCGTCGCGGGTCAACCGTGGGCGTCGGACCCGCCTGCTACGCTCCTGAACGAATTCGGCGAAGGACGGACGGACGAGGTGTCGGGATGAGGTGGATCCTTCCGGAGGCGGACGAGGCGAAGGCGGCGGCCCTGGCGCGCGAGTGGAACCTGCACCCGGTCGCGGCGCGGGTCCTGGTGGCGCGGGGCAAGGCCAGCCCGGAGGCGGCGCAGGAGTTCTTCAAGGACGGCCTGGCCGACCTGCCCGAGCCCTCGACGATGAAGGGCATCGACGCCGCGGTGGCGCGGCTGGTCCAGGCCGTCCAGGGCCACGAGAAGGTCACGCTCTGGGGCGACTACGACGTCGACGGGGTGAGCAGCACCTCGCTGCTGGCGACCTTCCTGCGCGCGGTGGGCGGCGAGGCGGCCACCTACATCCCGCTGCGGCTGGACGAGGGCTACGGGCTCAACACCGAGGCCATCGAGAAGATCGCCGCGGACGGCACCAAGGTCCTGGTCTCGCTCGACTGCGGCATCACCTCGGTCGCGGAGGTGGCCCGGGGGCGCGCGCTGGGCCTGGACGTGATCGTCGTGGACCACCACCAGCTGGGCCCCGAGCTGCCGCCGGCCCTGGCCATCGTCGACCCCGTCCAGCCCGGCTGCGGCTACCCTTCCAAGGACCTGTGCACCGCTGGGCTGGCCTTCGTGCTCGCCATCGCCCTGCGCCGCGCCCTGCGCCAGGCGGGGCACTTCGGGACGCGGCCCGAGCCCAACCTGCGCGAGTACCTGGACCTGGCGGCGCTGGGGACCGTGGCCGACGTGGTGCCGCTGGTGGGCGTCAACCGCATCCTGGTCAAGCACGGCCTGGCGGAGATCGCCAAGACGCGGCGGCCCGGCGTGCGCGCGCTGCTCGCCGTCGCCGGGCTCGCCGGAGAGCCCACGGCGGGCCAGGTCGCGTTCCGGCTCGCGCCCCGGCTCAACGCCGCGGGGCGCCTCGCCGACGCCGCGGCCGGGGTGGAGCTCCTGACGACGGCCGACCCCGACCGCGCTCAGGTCCTCGCCAAGCAGCTGGACGCCGCCAACACCGAGCGCCAGGCCATCGAGAAGAGGATCCTCGCGGAGGCGCTGATGCAGGCGGAGGCGTTCCCGTCGAGCCGCTCGCTGGTGCTCGCCGCCGAGGGCTGGCACCCGGGCGTCATCGGCATCGTGGCGGCGCGGGTGGTCGAGCGCTTCCACCGGCCGACCTTCGTCATCGCCCTCGACGGCGACACCGGCAAGGGCTCCGGCCGCAGCGTCGAGGGCTTCCACCTCCACCAGGCGCTCCTGCGCTGCGCCGAGCACCTGTCCCGCTTCGGAGGGCACAAGCACGCCGCCGGGCTCTCGCTCAAGCCGGGGGCGCTGCAGGCGTTCCGCGCCGCCCTGGAGGCCCAGGCCCGGGAGGTCTTCGGCGACGCCCCGATGGAGGGCCGCTGCCGCATCGACGCCGTGGTCTCGCCGGAGGAGATCGACTTCAAGCTCGTGGAGGCGCTCGAGCGGCTGGCTCCTTTCGGGGCGGGCAACCCCGAGCCGGTGCTCGCCTCGCTCGGGTTGCGCGCCGAGCCGCGGGTGCTCGCCTCCAAGAACGGGGGGCCCGGGCACCTCAAGCTGACGCTCGCCAAGGCGAGGCACCTGGACATCATCGGCTTCGGCCTGGCGGACCGGGCGCCCCAGGGCGGCGCGGAGCTCGATGCCGCGTTCCAGGTCGGCATCGACGAGTACCAGGGCATTCCCCGGCTCTCTCTGAAGCTGAAGGACGTGAGGGCGGCGGCGGCGAAGTCGAGCTAGGGCCTGGCTGGGGCCGGACTCTCTACGCCAGCCCCCAGCGCACCCGGCCCTTGGTCAGCAGCGCCCCCACCTTGGCCAGCTCCTGCAGGCGCATCCGCTCGGCCTCGCGCTCGAACGCCTGCTTGCACTTCTCGGAGCAGAAGAAATAGCGCTTCTTCTTGTGCTCGGTGTTCGGCGTGCTCTGCGTCTCCTCCACCTTGCGACCGCACACTGGATCGAAGTGCATCGTCGTCCCCCCTCCCGCCCCGCCCGCGAGCCGTGCGAGGGAGGGTGTGCAAGAAGCAGGGCCCGCCAGCCCGGGGGGACCGCACGGGGGCGCGGCGCCGGGCGCGTTCCGCGAGTGGGAAGCGGCCTTCCTACTTGAACTCGTAGCCGCACCAGCTGCAGCGCTCGCCCTTCTTCCCGGAGACGTCCTTGAGCACCGCCTTGCACCCGGGGCAGGCGATCCCCTCCTGCCCGACGCGCGGCCGCTTGAACCCGCGCTGGCGCAGAACCTTGATCGCCGAGCGGTACTCCTCCAGCAGCGACGCCTCGGAGTCCAGGTGCCCGTTCGCGGTCAGCTCGTCGAGCGCCGACTCGATCGCCCAGTCCATCAGGTTCAGGACCTCGCTCTGGGTCTCGATCGCTGCCTTCAACGCGGTGATATCGCTGGCGAATATGGAGTTGTAATCGAACTGCGTGGCCATGTTCGGTTCCCTCGGGCGCCCACAGGGCGGGACAGGGCAAAAAGCCTATCGTTTTCGCGCACTTCCAGGCAATAGCGACCTTTGCCCTTGATGGAAGTCGAAATCGCGGACTATAAGGTTCGGCGCCCTTGGAACTGGCGTTCGTTGGCTCGTGAGCAGCCTGGCGCGCAAGGTTCGAAAGGGCGAAGACCGCAGCTTGGCGAGTGCGCTAGAAGGCCAGCGTATTCGCGCGCGGAGATAACGATGGCCCCGGCGTCCGGGCAGCGTCCAGACGAGGCAGTCGCTGGCCCCCTGCCGGTGGCCGTGATGGGCCTCGGGCAGATCGGCCGTCGCATCGCCGAGGTTGCCGCCTCCTCCGGCGAGCTCTCGCTGGTCGGTGCCGTCGACGCCGCCCCCGCCCTGGCCGGCAAGCCCCTCGCGGAGCTGGTGCCGGGCAGCCCCAAGGGCCTCAAGGTCGAGCGCGACCTGGGCCAGCTGCTCCCGCGCCTCAAGGGCGGCGTGCTGCTGCACGCCACCGGCTCGCGGTTCGAGGTGGTGCTCCCGCAGCTCGAGGCGGCGGTCCGCGCCGGGGTGCACGTCGTCTCCACCTGCGAGGAGCTCAGCTTCCCCTGGCTGCGCTTCGAGGAGAAGGCCGACAAACTCGACGAGCTGGCCCAGAAGCACGGGGTCTGCGTCCTGGGCACCGGCGTCAATCCGGGCTTCGTGCTCGACCGCCTGGTGGCCACCGCCGGCGCCGTCTGCGGCGCCATCCGCCACGCCCACGCCGAGCGCAAGGTCGACCTGTTCACCCGCCGCGAGGCGCTGCAGCGGCGCTGCGGCCTGGGGCTGACCGAGGACGAGTTCGAGCGCCGCAGCTCCGCCGGCGAGGTGGGGCACGTGGGGCTGGCCGAGTCCGCCGCGCTGTGCGCGCTGGGCCTGGGGCTGGACTTCGACGAGTACGAGGAAGAGATCGAGCCGCTGCTGGCCGAAGAGGACTCGACCTGCGGGGCGATCCAGATTCCCCGCGACCACGTCGCCGGCGTCTACCACCGCGTCCGCGGCTTCCACGAGGGCCGCGAGACGGTGCTGCTCGAGCTCTCCCTGGAGGCCCACGCCGACGGCCCCTACGACCTCGTCCACCTGGATGCCGATCCCCCGATCACGCTGCGCGTCGAGGGCGGCTATGCCGGGGACAGCGCCACCGCCTGGGCGGTGGTGAACGCCGCGCCCCGCCTCGCCCACGCCGAGCGCGGACTGTTGACCGTTCTGGAGCTCCCCGCGGGCCGATAGGGCCCGCCTTCGAACAGGGAAGAACCCATGCTCGATCGCCGAATCATCGGAAAGAACTACCCCCCCGCCCTCAACGAGGTCGAGAAGGGCGCCATCCGCCGCTTCGCCGAGGCCACCGGGGACGCCAACCCGGTCTACCGCGACGAGGATGCGGCCAAGGCCGCGGGCTACCGCTCGCTCCTGGCCCCGCCCACCTTCCCGGCGACCTTCTCCGGCGGCGTGGACTTCCTCGGGGTGCTCAACATCAACCCCCGCCACGTGCTCATCGGCGAGCAGAGCTTCGAGTACCACCAGACCCTGTGCGCCGGGGACCGGTTGCTGGTCACCAGCCGCGTGGTCGACATCTACGAGAAGATGGGCACGGGCGGCGTGATGGACTTCGCCGTCGTCGAGGACGAGGGCCGCGACGAGCGCGGCGAGCTCGTCTACCGGGCCCGCAAGACCATCATCGTCCGGCCGCCGATGCGCGCCCCCGAGGGCGGGGTCGTCTCCCCCAACGCCGCGCTCGCCCCGCTCAAGTAGTCCGTTTCGCCGGCGCGAAGGCCGGCCGCTACCCTCTAAAGCTTCCCCGAGCCTCTCGGAGGACCCATGGCAGCCCCCAAGCGTCTGTACCTCGAATCCCTTCGCATCGGCGACGAGCTGCCGTCGCTGGTCAAGCCGGCCATCGACCGCGTGCAGATCGCGCGGTTCGCCGGCGCGGCGAACGACTTCAACCCGATGCACATCGACGAGCTGCAGGCCAAGGCCGGGGGCATGCCCTCGGTCTTCGCGCACTCGCTCCTGCCGATGAGCTTCATGTCCCAGTTCCTGACCGACTGGCTGCGCGGCGGGCGCCTGACGCGCCTGGCGGTGCGCTTCGTCAAGCTGGTCTGGCCGGGCGACGTGCTCAGCTGCAAGGGCCGGGTGCTGGCGCGCCGCCGCGACGAGCAGGGCCGCTACTACGTCGACGTCGACCTCTGGGCCGAGAACCAGAAGGGCGAGCTGGTCCTCAAGGGCCACTCCACCGGGCAGATCTTCTACAACGCCGAGGACGAGAGCCGGCAGAAGCGCGGCGACGGCCCGCTCATCGTCGACGTCTCCGAGCAGACCGAGCTGCCGCGCAACGCCAAGGGCAAGCCGGTCAAGCCCAAGACCGCCCCGGTGCTGGTCAAGCCGCCCGCGCCGATGATGCCCGCCCCCGCTCCTGTCGCGGCCCCCGCCGCCAAGAAGCCTGCCCCCAAGCCCGCCCCCGCTCCCGCCAAGAAGCTCGCGGCCAAGGTCGCCGGCAAGAAGTAGACAGGCCCGTCCGAGCGTTGGCAGGTCCATGAAGACTCCCCTCCTCGCCTCGCTGCGGGCCGCTGCCACTCGCGGCCTGGTCGGCGCCGCCGCGCTCGCGGCGGGCTGCGCGACCGCCACCGCGCCTGCCCGGACCGAGGCCCCGGCCCTTCAGCCGGCCCCCAGGCCCGACCCCCGCCAGGAGTTGATCCTGTCTGGCGAGGCGGCCTTCGCCCGCCGTGCCGAGCCCGACCAGCTCGAGCGCGCGCTCGCAGCCTGGCGGGATGCCGGCGCGCTGGGCGACGACGCCCCGCTGCGGCTGCGGCTCGCCCGCGCCGAGCACTTCGCGGCGCAGGCTGCGACCGGCGCCGCGCGCAGGGAGCGCTTCGAGCGGGGAATCCGCGAGGCGCGCAGGGCCCTGGAGCTGGCCGCCGGCGCGCCCGTCGAGGAGCCCTGCGCGGCTGCGGCGACCCCGCTGACCGCCCCGGCGCTCTACTGGCTCGCCGAGAACCTCGACGGCTGGTCGCGTGAGAGCGGCCTGCTCGGGAGCGCCAAGGAGAGGAAGGTGGCGCTGTGCCTGGCCCGCCGCCTGGCGGACGCCGACCCGGGCTACTTCCACGCCGGCCCCCTGCGCCTCTTGGGCCGGCTGCTCGCGCAGTCGCCCACGAACCTGGGCGGCGACGCGAAGTCCAGCAAGGACGCCTTCGAGCGCGCCATCGCCCTGTCGCCCGAATTCCTGGCGAACCGGGTGGACCTCGCCGCCACCGTCGCAGTGAAGCTGCAGGACGTCTCGGCCTTCGAGGCGGCGCTCGGCCAGGTGCTCGAGGCCGCGAGCCTGGGCCTCGAAGAAGTGGCCCCGGAGAACGGCCTGGCGCGGGCCCAGGCGCTGAAGCTCCAGGCCGAGAAGCGCACCCTGTTCAAGTAGGCGGGCCGCCGCGGCCTGAGATCGGCGCGGGCCTTCCCCGCCGAGTGCTGCACCGGCTGGGCCCGGGCCTCCACGACGGTCGGTCCCCTGACGACAGAAGCCCCCGCCCGTTTCCGGGCGGGGGCTTCTTTCACTTCAGCTCAGGCTTGCGACTACTTGAAGTCGCAAATCTGGATCGGCGTGGACACCGGGTTGCCCGACGCGTCCTGGTCGAGCGTCACGCACTTCTCGTTCTCGCCGAACATGTCGCAGATCTCGCCGGTGCCGCAGGCGGGGCCGCAGGTTCCGCCGCAGCCGTCGTCGCCGCAGCTGCGCATGTAGCAGTTCGGGACGCAGTCGATGCAGGCGTTCGGAGACGCCGCGGTGTCGCACTTCTTGCCCGCGGCGCAGCCGCAGGTGCCGCCGCAGCCGTTGGGCTGGCCGCTGCACTTGCCGGCGCAATCCGCAACGCAGTCGATGCAGGCGTTGGGGGTGGCGCTGACGTCGCACTTCTTGCCGACCGGGCAGCCGCAGGTGCCGCCGCAGCCGTCCGGCTGGCCGCTGCACATGTCGGTGCAGACCGGCACGCAGTCGACGCAGGCGTTCGGGGTCGCCGCGACGTCGCACTTCTTGCCGACCGGGCAGCCGCAGGTGCCGCCGAAGCCGTCGCCCTCGCCGTTGCACAGGCCGGTGCAGACGGGGGTGTAGCAGGCCTCCGCGGCGGGGTTGCGGATGTCGCACTTGTCGCCGCTGGTCGCGCAGCCGCAGGTGCCGCCGCAGCCGTCGGACTGGCCGTTGCACTTGTTGAGGCAGGCGTCGGCGGGGCAGGCCACGCAGACGTTCGTGGCGGCGGCGGTGTCGCACTTCTGGCCGACGTCGCAGCCGCAGGTGCCGCCGCAGCCGTCGGTCTCGCCGTTGCACTTGCCGGTGCAGCTCGGGGTGCAGGCGACGCACGCGGTGCCCACGCACTCGCCGCAGACCGCGGTCGGGTCAGAGCAGGTCGCGCTGTGGCACCAGCCCACGCACTTGCCGGCGTTGCCGGTGGCGTCGACCTGGCAGACCAGGCGGTCGGCGCAGGCCTCGCGCTTCTCGTTCTTGTCCGCGGGGGTGGGCAGGCAGGCGTCGCCCTGGGCGCCGACGGTGGGCTGCAGCCCGACGCAGATGCCGCTGCCGCTGGTGAAGTTCTCGGGGTAGCAGCCCTGCTTGTCGCCGATGCCGTTGTCCGGGCAGGCCACGTCGCCGAACGGATCGCACTTGGTGAAGCAGATGCCGAGGATGGACTTGAGCAGGCCGGGGACGCCGATGGCATCCGCGCAGTAGTCGCCCGCGGCGCCGCTGCAGCCCAGGCCGGTGGGAACCGGGGCCGGGTTGGTGCCGGTGTAGGCGTTGCAGTACTTGGTGCACTTGCCCACGGCGCCGGTCCAGGTGTCGGTGGCGGTGGCCGGGCGGACCCCGCTGCAGAACTCGCCAGTCGGGCACACGGTCGGGAAGTCGATCTGGCCCTGGGCACGAGCGGCGTTCGGGTCGCACTTGCCGAGGCTGGGCGCGGTGCCGTTCTGCTCGCAGAGGCCCCACTCGTACACGGTGCCCTGGTACTCCTGGGCGATCGGGATGCAGGTGGAGTCGCCGAGCTTGAGGCTGTTGCAGGGCTTGAAGAACTTGGCGCGGTCGGCGTCCTTGGTGCAGTTCAGGCCCTTGCAGTACGGCACACAGTCGTTCTCGGTGCAGTGGTACTTGGTGGACAGGCCACCGCAGATCTCAGTGGTGTTCGGGCACATGCTGTGGTCCGAGGCGCCCGCGGCGTTCTTGCAGCTGCGCAGGCAGATGCTGATGGTGTAGATGCCGCTGACGCAGTCGATCTGGCCGCCGTCGGCAGCCTGCTCGCAGCCGACCTTGACGTCGCACTCCTCGTTCTCGACGGGCTTGCGGCACTCGCTGGGGACCCAGGCCGCGGAGTCATAGATGTCGATCGGGCAGACCATGCCGATGCTGGCGCAGCTGTCCTCGAAGGACGTGCCGTCCGTCAGGGTGAAGGCCGGCGTGCAGGTGCAGGGCATCGCGACGCAGGCCTTGCCGTCGGAGAATTCGATGCAGGCCTCGCCGGCCTTGGTGCAGTCGGTGTCGGCGAAGCAGTCGGCCCAGGAGCTGCCACCCGCCCAGTAGACGCCCGGGTTGGTCTCGTCGCAGTTCTGGCCGGGCTTGCAGACGGTGCCGGTGGTGGTGTCGGCCCAGGGCGGGCAGGTCGGCGGCTGGCAGTGGCCGGAGGTGGGGGTGTCGTGCACGCAGGTCTCGCCGGCCTGGCAGCCGACGGGGGCGCAGATCTCGACGCACGCCGGGTCGGTCCCGGTGGTGTCGCAGTACTGGTCGGTGCCGCAGGGGCCGACGGGCTTGTCGCAGGTCATCGGCGCGCAGACGCCGGCCGGGTTGCACTTGGTGCCTTCGGCGCAGGCCGTCGTGCCGCAGGTGCCGCCGCAGCCGTCAGGGCCGCACTCGCGGGCATCGCACTTCGGGGTGCAGGCGTCGAGGCCCACGCCGCCGTCGTTGAAGAGGGGCACGCCGGTGTCGGGGCTGACGCTGGCGTCCTTGTGCCCGGTGGAGGCGTCGAGCCCCGGAAGGTCGTTGCTGTCCTTCTTGTCGTCGGCCGGCGGGGGGCAGGCCGTCAAGGCCAGCGTCAGGACTGCTGCGCTACACGCGCACAGAAGATTCCTCATGTTCATTCTCGACTCCCTCTGGGTTTGGCTGGTGTGGCGTCCCCGGCCCGGGTACTGACATCGGCCGATGCTTCGAAAAAAGGTCCGAAGTGGGGCACTGTAAACGGCGGCACGAAGGCCTGTCAACTGGCCCCACTGGCGAGCTCCTCCGCGGCCGATCGGGTTGGTTCAGCAAGAGCCGGGCCCGGACAATTGGCTGCCGTTGCGCCTGGTTGCGCCTGCAACCCCCCGTTAGGAATCAGGCGGCTGCGACTTTGCTGGCGGCACCGGCGCGGACAAAGGAAGAGGCCCCGCCCGGCGAACCGGACGGGGCCTCTTCATTTCACTTCAGCTTCTCGGTTCCGCCTCGACGACTACTGGCAGACGCCGAGCGCGGCGCCGGCGGCCGCGGGGCCGCAGGTCATCGTGCCGGGCGTGCACTGCGAGCAGGCGACGCCGGACGCGCAGGTCGCGGTGCTGCAGAACCCGACGCAGGTCTTGGTGGAAGAGGCGCAGAAGGTGCCGCCCTCGCAGTTGAGCTTGTAGGAGCCGTCGTCGGGCGCCAGGTTGCCCGAGGCGTCGACGCAGGCCTGGCCCTCGGTCGCGACCGTGTTCTGGAGCGCCTCGCAGGTGCCAGCGCCCGTGGCGCCGGACCAGTCGAAGAGGCTGCAGCCCAGCTTGTCGCCGGCGCCGTTGGTGGCGGCGCAGGCCGGGGAGCCGGTCAGCACGTCGCAGCCGGGCGCGCAGAAGCCGAGCAGCGAGTACTTGAAGTCGTCGTACACGGTCTTGAGGTCGACATTGTAGAGGGCCTCCCAGAGCCAGTTGTCGCGGCAGTGGGCGGTCCCGGTGCAGTTCTTCACCGGGGCCGGGGTGACGGGGCTGGTGGACCCGCCGGTGGCCGCGTTGCAGACCGGGCGGCAGACGCCGGTGAAGGTGCCAGCGGTGTCGCCGTCGTAGCGGGTGATGTCGCAGAACAGGCCCTGGGCGCAGACCTTGGTCAGCTGCGAGCGGGTGGCGAACGGGTCGCAGGGCGCGTTCTCGGCCGCGCTGCCCGTCTGGAAGCAGTAGCCCGAGTCGATCGGCTTCTGGGCCGAGTCGCTGCCCCACAGCGGCACGCACAGGCCGTCGGAGGCGCCGGCCGCGGCGCAGGGGATGAAGTACTTGCTGCGGTCAGGAGACCCGGTCGGGGTCGCCGGCTTGCCGCACTGGTTGTAGTAGCAGATCTTCGAGGTGGCCGAGTAGCCGGTCTGGCAGCTCATGGTCAGGCCCGGGCAGGCCGACGTCGCGGTGCACTTCTGGGCGCAGAGGTAGACGTTGCCGCCCTGGCCGAGCCCCTCGCAGGTGAGGTTGGGGTTGTAGGTCGTGTCGCAGCCGCCCCAGGTGGTGCACTCGTCGAACTGGCTGGGCTTCTCGCACTTGAACGGCGGGGCCGTGTAGACGTTGCAGGCCGTGCCCATGTAGAGGCAGGAGTCAACGAACCCGGTGGTCAGCGACGGGAGGCAGGTGCACGCCTTGTTGGGGCCCGTGAAGGGGTCGGTCGCGTTGACGTCGGCGCAGACCTGGCCGGCCAAGCAGTTGGTGCCGTTGCAGTTCACGATCGCCGCCTTGCAGAGCTTGGTCGTGGCGTCGCAGGTGAACCCGGAGTTCGCCGTGAAGCAGCTGTCCCTGACGGTGTTGCTGCCGACGGTGCACTCGCAGGAGTTGGTGGCGGCGTTGCAGGTTTCGCCCTGGGTGCAGCTCGAGCAGCCGCCGCCTTCGCAGACCTTGGTGATCGCGTTGCAGGTCTTCGGCGCCGTGCAGGAACCGGACTGGCACTCGCACTTGCCGCTGGCGGTGTTGCAGTACGGGGTCTCGGGCGTGCCCGTGCAGCCCGTGGTGGTGCAGTTGACGGTGGTGGTCTCGCAGACCTTGGTGCTGGCGTTGCAGGTCTTGCCCGTGCCGCAGGAGGTGGTCGTGCACTCGCACTTGTTGGTGGTCGAGTTGCAGGGCAGCTCGGCGGTGCAGGACAGGCCGGAGCAGGCGCCGGGGGTCTCGCAGGCCTTGGTGGTCGCGTTGCAGGTCTTGGGCGAGGTGCAGGAGCCGCTGTTGCACTCGCACTTGTTGGAGGTGGTGTTGCAGGGCTGCTCGGCGCTGCAGGTCAGGCCGGCGCACGCGACCGGGGTGCACTTGCGGTTCTGGCACTCGTAGCCGGCGCCGCAGGCGGTGCCGCCCACGGTGCAGTAGCACTTGCCGTCGGCGGTGTCGCAGGCCTCGCCGGTCATCGCGCAGGTGATGCCGTCGCAGATCTGGGTGGCGGGCACGCAGGCGCCGTTGAGGTTGCACTTGTCGGTGCCGGTGCAGTTGCCGTTGTTGGTGCCGCACTTGTTGCCGCAGGCGTCCTCGCCGCAGACCTTGGCGCCGCAGCCGCAGGTCGCGCACTGGCCGGCCACGCACTTCTCGGTGGCGTTGGTGCAGCACGCGGTGCCGCACGCGGTCTCGGTGGTGGCGTTGCAGCTCACCGTGGTGGTCTCGCACTTCTTGGCGGCGTTGCAGGTCTTGCCCGCGCCGCAGGAATCCGCCGTGCACTCGCAGGCGCCATCGGCCGGGTTGCAGGTCGGGGTCGTGGCGGGGCAGGTGTTCGGGGTGGGGCACAACTCGCCGCTGTTCACGCAGGTGTGGGTGCCGGCGCTGCAGACCTTGGGGTTGGTGCACGAGCCGCAGTTGTTGTTGCAGCTGTCGGTGCCGCAGAGCCAATTCTCGGTGGTGCACTCGCAATCGGTGCAGGCGCCGCCGACGCACTCCTGGTTCGCCGTGCAGCAGTCGCTGCCGCACTTCTTCGCCGCGGTGCAGTTGGAGCCGGCGTCGGGGTGGATGATGGGGCCGCCGGTATCCGGGGTGGTGGGGGTGGTGGGGCCACCGCAGCCATACGCCGCCACGGACAGCGCGGCGATACAGAGGAGCTTCGCGAACTGTTTCATGTGGTTCGACCCTCTTGCTTGGAGAATCAGGGGAGACTTCCGGCCCTGCCGAGAACTGGGCGACAGCAGCCCAGCGAGTTTTGGACGGCGCATCGTAGCACACAGACGCGCCGGGAGGCGATAGCCCGGGGTGGACTTCGCGGAGTGCCCCCACCCTCGGCTGGAAGCCCGGGGCGGCGCCCGATCCACCGCCGAGCCTCGACCGGCCTCTAGAGGTGCGACTTGAGGCCGACCCGGAACCCCATGTAGTTCTCGGTGGCGCGGCCGAACTCGGGGTGCACGTCGGGCGGGTTGTTGTAGCGGTCGCCGAAGTAGGCGTACTCGAACATCGCCTGCAGCCCGATGTGCCACTCCGGGTGGCCGAAGTCGCTGGTGAGGCCGCCCTCGACGGACCAGCCGCCGCCCTGGGTCGGGCGGTTGTTCTCCTCGTCGCCGGCGCCGTACTTGAGCCGCTCGGTCGCGCCGGGGCTGGCGTAGGGGATGAGCGTGCCCTTGGCCTCGATGCGCAGGAAGCGGTGCAGGGGCATGCCGACGTCCAGCTGCCCGTAGAGGCCGCTGCGGACGCTCTCGACGATCTTCGGGTTGTCGGCGACGTAGAAGGCGTGGTGCAGCCAGCCGCCGCGGAGGCCGGCCCAGCCGTCCCCCGCCCCGCCGATGCGGAAGTAGAAGCGGTAGAGGACCTCCACCATGAGCTTCTGCTGGCGCGACTCGAAGCTCTTGTCGACCGAGTCCTCGGTGTAGTGCGTGCGCAGTCCCAGGCTGCTGCCGTAGGCGAAGGAGAGGCCGACGCCGCGCACGAAGTTGTCGAGGAAGCGCAGCGGGAAGGCGTCCAAGCGCACCAGGACGCCCGCGTACGGGGCGCCGGTGGAGTACTTGACCGCGCTCATCCCCGCCGTGCCCGGGGTCGGCTGCGCGCAGTCGGTGACCTCGGGGCAGTACTGGTAGTTGCGCCAGGTGAAGGAGAGGTCGACGTTCAGGTGGACCCAGCTGGGCCGCGCCAGCTCCTCCTCCTGCTCCTCGGTGATGGAGGCCGTGCGCTCGGCGCCCGGGGACTCCGGCTCGCCGCCCATCGGAGGCCTGGGCTTGCGGGAGGGCTCGGGGACGGCGGCCAGCGGGGCCTCGGGCTCGTCGTTGGCGCCGAGGGCCTTCGGCTCGGCGGCGCCCGTCGTCGGCTCGGAGCCCTCGGTGCCGCGGGCGGGCTTGATCTTCGGCTTGGTCGAGGGCTCGGCGGCGGGCTCCGGCTCGGTCGGGGAGGCGGGCTTGGTCGCGGGTTTGTCGCTGCCGACGATCCCCACCGAGGCGGCGATGGCCGCGGCGAAGCGCTGGGCGACGGTGGGCTTGAGCTCGCCGCCGCCGAGCGGGACCGTCTTCTCCCAGATCTCCACGCCCTGGAGGTCGTAGATGCGCAGCGAGAGCTTCACCTGCCCGCCGGCCTTGGCGATGGAGGCGGTCACCGCCGCGTCGCCGCCCGCGCCCTGGACCACCTTGCCCAGCGCCTTGGGGTTGGCCAGGTCCTTCACCCGCCGGCTGGCGGCCAGCGACTTGATCCGCGAGAACGGGATGACGTCGACCTCGTCGGCCTCCTGGACGGCCTTGACGATGGCGCTGCGGGCCTGGTCGGCGCGGCCCCTGGCGCGGGTGGCGTCGCTGAACTCGGCGATGGTGACCGCCGGGCGCGCCTGGGCGGCGGCGGAGACCAAGAGCGAGCCCAGGACGAGCGCTGCGGCGAGGCTTGCGGCCCCGGCCCCTGCCCGTCCTCTGAGCTCGCCGCCGGAGCGGATGCTCGGCGCCGCCATGTCGATGGCCTCCACCCTTCCCTCAGGTGCGCGTTTTTCCCGAACCTATCGGAAGCCGCCGCCTCGCTCAAGGAAGCGAATCGACGGCGAGCCGGCCCGCCACGTCCAGCCACGCGTACTGCCGCTGGTCGGGCGAGGCGGCCACGCGCAGCGACAGGCCCTTCGAGCTGCGCCGGCCGTCCTTGAAGACCAGGAACAGCTCCGGCAGGTCCCCGGCCCACTCCAGCACCGCGGCCCCGCTGCCGTCGGCGAACGGCTCGACGAGGACGGCCTTCTCGGAGGCCCGGGTCTTCTGGGCGGTGGCGGGGTCGTAGAGGTCCAGCGCCGTGGGCTCGCTGACGTAGCCGTCCCTCATCCCGGGCATGCAGGCCACCAGGGAGCCGACCGGGGCGACCAGGCAGCAGCCGCGGCAGGTGAGCGTGTCCAGCGTGCGCGACTCCCCGGTCTCGGTGTTGAGCGCGACCAGGCGCGCGCCCGTCCCCGGCTGCTCCAGCGGCTGGTCGAGGATGACGAAGCGCGCGTCTCCGGTCAGCGAGTGGCCGAAGGGGGGCGAGCCGCGGGCGGCGGAGAGCAAGGGGCGGCTGGCGGGCTCCTCGAGCACGCCCAGGTCCCGGTCCTGGCCCTCGCGGCGCGACAGGCCGGTCCACAGCCGCCAGGTCTTGTTGACCTTGGACTCCTGGGCCACCCAGGCGATGGACTCGCCGTCGGAGGAGAGCTCGGCGCTGACGGCCCCGACGATCTCGCGGACGACCACGCCGTTGTCGGCGCGCTGGACGAGCGCGGAGAACGGGCCGGAGTCCAGCCGCAGCACCGTCGACCCGCCGCGGGAGAAGGCGAAGTCGTAGCCGACGCCCAGCGGCAGGTCGAGGTCCGGCAGCGGGCGGTAGGCGTGCACGATGCCCGAGGCCGGGTCCTGCCAGGCGATGGCCGAGCCGTCGGCGTTGGTGACGAGGCAGTACGGGAACGAGGCGCCGTTGCACTGGCCGCCGAGCACGGTGAGCTGGAAGCCCTCCTGCCCCCAGGGGCGGAAGCGCGCGTCGACGTTGCCGTCGGCGGCGAGCCGCGGGTAGGCGATGCCGTAGGAGGTGACGACGATCGAGGAGGCCAGGTCCTCCGGCGCCAGCGTCGCCGTCGGCAGCTGGTGCACGATCTCGCCGCGCACGCCCTGGGAGTCGAGGCGCAGCACGTCCACCGCCTTGGGGATGGCGGACGCCCGCACGTAGGCGAGGTCCTGGCCGTCCTGCCCCACGTAGGCGTTCAGGACGTCGAGGTCGACGAGCGCCCAGATCGTGCTGCCGTCGGCGGCCTGGGGATTGGGCCGGACGTCGTAGAGCGAGGTCACCTCGTTCTCGGTGACCAGGATGGCCAGGCGGCGGCCGTCGCGGGAGGCGCGGACGCAGTCGAGCGACTTGGACTTCGACTCGCTGCAGGTCTTGCCCAGCACCCGCTTCGGGGTCGCCCCGGGCGGCCGCGCCACGTAGATGCCGTCGGTGGCGTGCAGGAGGAGCGCCTTGCCGTCGGCGGTGTACTTGACGTCGGTGAAGATCGTCGCCGGCGTCGGCTCCACGCACTGGCACCCGCCCAGGAGCGCGGCGAGGAAGAGCGAGGCGACGAAGGTGGCGCGGGCGTTCATTCGGTGGCGGCCGTTCCTCTTCACTGCTTTCACTTCACTTCACTTCGCTGCCGGCCCCTTCAGGCGGATGGGCAGCTCCAGCTCCACGTCCGCGACGCCGGGGAAGGTCCAGATCCACAGCCCGTCGAGGACGCAATCGTACAACGCGGGGGCGTCCTCGCGCCGCGGAGAGAGCGCGACCTCCTCCACCCTGCCCTCCCCGTCGATCGACAGGCGGGCCGACAGCTCCATCGCCTGGCCGGCGGGCGCCTGCGCAGCGTGGGCGTCGAAGCAGCCCTGCAGCTCGCTCATCCGGCCGGCGGCGATCGCGGCCGGTTGCCCCTTGGGAGGCCTCTTGCCCGCCCCCATCTTGTCCAGGAGCTTGCCGCAGCGCGCCGCGAGGCCCTGGTCCGCCTGTCCTGCCAGGTCCACGCAGGAGCGCAGGTGGGCCCGCGCGGTCTCGAGCGAGCGCTCGACGGTGGTCGCCATCTGCTCGGCCCAGGCGGAGCGGACCGACTCGCCGGTCGCGCCGGCCGGGGCCTTGACCGAGAAGAGCTCGCGGGCGAACGCCTCGTGGGCCTCGGCGAGGGCGAAGTGAGCCTCCATCCGGGCCGGGACGTCCGCGCCGCGCAGCAGCGGCCGGGCCGCCCCGGCCAGCGCCGCCAGCGCGCCCAACCGGTGGCGGACCGCCTCGACCTTGGCCTCGCCCTTCTCCTCGAGCTTGACCTGGGAGAGCTTCTTGGCCGCGGCCTGCAGCTCCACCAGCGCGGGCTGCGGGGAGGCAGCCAGGAGGAGCGCGCAGAGAGGAGACACGGGAGACATGCCGCGGGGTCCCTCGACTCCGGCATCGCGGGGCGCTGCCGGAGCCTGCCCGGAGCCAGGCTCGGGACGGAAGGTCAGTCCTCTTCCATGAACGGCTGGACGGCCTGGGCCATCGCCAGCTCCTGCATCGCCTGCGACAGGTGCGTGTTGGCGTCGCGCAGGCGGTCGGAGAGGACCTGGACGAAGCTCCAGAGCAGCTTGACCGCCAGCACCGGCTCCTTGCGCATCAGGCCCATCAGCTCGGCCCGGGAGATGACCATCACCCGGGTGGGCTCGGTGGCGCGCACCGTGGCCGAGCGCGGGGCGTTGTCGATGAGCCCCATCTCGCCGAAGTGACCGCCGGTCTTGAGCTCGCCGATCTCCACGCCGGCCTTCTCGATGGCCACGCGGCCGCGCACGACGACGAACAGCTCGTCGCCCGGCTGGCCCTCGATGACGATCTCGCGGCCGCCCGGGTAGGTGCGGGTGCTGGAGACGGCCAGGACCGCGGTCAGCTCCTTGTAGGTCAGGTGGTGGAAGAGCGGGATGGCCTTGAGGGCGTCGATCTTCGAGGCCGCCTCGGCCGTCGCTTCCTGGCTGGGCTCGCCGCCGGCGCCCACCACGATGGTGGTGATGTTGTCCTTGCCGCCGCGGGTGTTGGCCAGGTCGATGAGCTTCTTGGGCAGCTGGTCCCAAGGCGCGCCGCCCAGGATGATCGGCGTCTCCTCGTCGGTCATGTAGCCGTGCAGGCCGTCGGAGCAGAGCATGAACAGGTCGCCCGGCATCATGTCCATGGCGAGCGTGTCGACCTGCACCGACTCCTGGATGCCCACCGCGCGGGTGATGACGTTGCGGTACGGGCTCTTGAGGGCCTCGGCCTTGGTGATGGTCCCGGCCTTGAGCTGCGCCGAGATCAAGGTGTGGTCCTCGGTCAGCCGGTGCGCCTGGCCCTGGCGCAGCAGGTAGATGCGGCTGTCGCCGACGTGCCCGATGATCGCCTTGTCGCCGGCGACGAAGAGCCCGACGAAGGTCGTGCCCATGCCGCGCTTGGCGGCGTCGGCCTGGGCCTGCCGGTAGATGTCGGCGCAGGCGGCCTGGACGGCGTTCTCGATGAGGGCCTGGGCGGCCTGGCTGGTCTGCGGCGTGGGGTTCTCGGACAGCTGCCGCATGACCTCGTAGTGGTCCACCACGTACTTGTTGACCACTTCGATGGCCCGGGCGGAGGCGACCTCGCCGGCGTTGTGCCCGCCCATGCCGTCGCAGACGATGAAGACGCCGTGGGCCGGGTCGAAAGCGTAGGCGTCTTCGTTTCCCTGGCGCTTGCGGCCGACGTCGGTCAGGCCGTACGCATGCACTTGCATGGGCATCGCGGATATCCCTCGTAGGACGGAGGAGTTCCGGATGCTAGACGGGACCGCGAAACCGGTCAACGCGTCCGGAGCCGCGACCGCCAGGACGCAAGCCGTCCGTTTCGCCCTCGCTCGGCGATGCTCAGGGGCCTACAACTGACGACTTAGGACTGACGACGGCTCACGACCCGCGACCCTGCCCATGACCGACCCCCGCTTCGAAGAGGCCCAGGCCCACGCGCTCCACCGCGACGAGCCGGGCCGCCGCGACAAGGCCCTGAAACTGCTCGAGTCCCTGGTCGCCGAGGGCGCCGGGGCGCACGCGCGCTTCCTGCTGGCGAGCCTCTACGACGACCATCCCGACGGCTACCCCGAGGCCATCGTCCACTACCGCGCCGGCCTGACGCTCGAGCCCAAGGACTCGGCGGCGCGCAACAACCTCGCGGTGGCGCTGCTGGCGACCGGCCAGGCGGAAGAGGCGGTGTCGACGTTCGCCGGCGTGGTGCTGGACGACCCGGGCTACGGGCTGGCGACGCAGAACCTGGCGCAGCTGGCGCTGGAGCAACTGGACGAGCCCGCCGTCTCGGCCCTGCTGCTCCTGCTCGCCAAGGACGGGACGGGCGAGGCGCTGGGCCGCCTGTTGCGCGCGGCGGCCGACGCCGGGCGGCAGGAGGCCTTCGGCTCGACCTACAGCGCCGGGCACGCGCTGAAGAACCTGATCGGCCTGGCGGGGAGCAAGGCGAGCTCGCTGGCGCGCAAGGTCCCGGGCGAACCGGGGATCAAGGAGCTCGCCCAGGCGCTGGAGAAGGTCTACTTGGACTGGGCCGGGTTCCTGAAGGCGGCGCGGTCGGTGGCGCAGCGGCGCGAGGCGTGCGACCTGAACGAGCTGGCCACCGAGGTGGCCGGCGACTTCCCGGAGGGCGAGCGGCCGAGGCTGACGCTGGCGAAGGCGACGCCGCTGGCGCTGGGCGACCCCGCGGCGCTGCGCGAGGCGGTGCTGAACCTGGCGCGCAACGCGCGGGAGGCGAGCCCGCAGGGCCACGTGGAGATCTCCACCTCGGCCAGCGACCACTGGGTGCGCGCGACCGTGGCCGACGACGGGCCGGGCATCTCGCCCGCGGACCTCAAGCGGATCTTCGTGCCCGGCTTCACCACCAAGCCGCAGGGCTCGGGCTTCGGGCTCTCCATCGCGGACCGCATCGCGCGCGCCGAGGGCGGACGGATCGACGTGGAGAGCGGACCCGGGAGGGGCTCGAGGTTCCACCTGGTGCTGCCGGCGGCGACGGCGACCTTGCCGCGGCTGGCGCCGAGGCTGGGAATCGAGGAGTTCACCAGGAAGGGGTGATGATGAAACCGCCCCCCGGCCCCCTCCTGCGGAGCAGGAGGGGGAGCCGTTGGTTGCCTTCGGCTACCCGGTCGGAGCTCCTGCACCGCCGCGCGCGGTGCCCGGGCAAAACGCTCAGCACCGCTGAGGCGTCGGGGTGCGAGTAGCTCCGCAGGGCAGTGAATCGAGCAGTGCCGAGCCCCCCCTCCTGCTCCGCAGGAGGGGGTCGGGGGGCGGTTTCAGAACTTCCCCACCGTCCGCACAATGATCCAATACCGGTTCGCGTCCGCTCCCTGGATCTCCGTGCACCAGTCGCCCAGCAACTGCACCTCGTCGAGCACGGTGGCGGACGGGAACTGCCAGTCGGTGCCCTGTCGCAGCACCGTCTCCGTGCCGTTCTGGTGATCGGCGATGCTCACCTGCACCAGCGCCGCGTTGCTCGCCGCGCTCGCCAGCTTGAAGCTGCACGGGAACTTGCGAAGGATTTCCTCGAGGAATGCCTTCAGCTCGGCCACCGAGTTGGCCTGGTAGTACTGCTCCGCCGCGCCCTCGCGCGGATACCCGCCGGCCACCGCGGCTCGCGTCAGCACCCGGTTGGCGTCGCTGCCCGAGGTGTCCTTCCCGAAGCCGATGACGAAGGTGCCGATGCCCTTGGCCGCCAGCTCGCTCACCGCGTTCACCAGCGCGTCCTCGTCGAGGCAGCTCGCGCCGTCGAACGGGCTCTTCGCCGGGCAGGTGCCGGGGACCTCCGTGGGCCGGCAGCCGTCCACGGCGTCGCAGGAGGCCGCATTCGCACGGCACTGCGCGCACTTCGCGGCGTTGGCCGAGTTGCAGTTGGGCATGCCGTCGGTCAGCAGCATCGCGAAGCGCTTGCGGTTGGGCTCCACGGTCACCAGCGCCGAGTCCTTGGACGCCTCGAGGAGGCTGGCCGCGCTCGGGGTGCCCCCACCGGGGCTCAGCCGGTTGAGCAGCTGGTCGCGGATGGCCTGCACGTCGTCGCTGATCGGCACCAGGACCGACCCGGTGTCGCACTGGCCGGTCGACGCCGGGAAGGCCGCCAGCCCGAAGCGCGCCAGCCCCTGTGAGGTGACCAGGAACCCGGTCGTCGGGTCGGCGAAGGCCGTCTTCAGGTCGTTCCACTTGCAGGGGCTGGTCGAGCGCGGGTCGTAGGTCGCCCCGACCGTGCCGTCCGAGGTGCAGGCCAGGCCGGTTCCGGTCACCGACTGGGTCATCGAGCCGGACTTGTCCACCACCAGCATGATGTTCGGAGGCAGCGCCTTGCCCTCGACCACGATGGTGGTGGTCCCCACGGTGACGGCCTGGGGCCCCACCGGGTAGAACTGCTGGGACTGGCACGAGGCTCCCACCCCGGCCGCCGCCAACGCCGCCACCAGCACCCCGGCCACACCCCACCCGCGCGCCCCCATCGTCGACCTCCCCCACGAGAAATGTAGGTCGAAGGTAGCGATCGAGCGGCTGCGCGGTGACTCCCCGTAAGGAAACACGAAGGGCCCCGGGCTCGATGCCCCGGGGCCCTTCGGGATGGGTCTGGGAGCTTTCCGGCTACAGCTTGCGGAGGGAGGTGAAGTTCACGACGTAGGTGTCGGCCTCCGCCTCTTGCAGCTTCTTGCACCAGGTGGTGTCGATGGTGATCGATCTCAAGGTGTCGTCGTTGTAGTGCCAGTCGCCGTCGGTCCCCAACTTCGTCGACGGTCGGGCGAGCACGTTGTCCCCGCCGGCCTTCGTGTCGGTCACGGAGACCTCGAGCAGGTTCCACTCCTGCGGAGTCTGGGCCAGATCGAAGGAGCAGGGCTGGATCGCGGTCTTGATGTAATCGAGGATGTTCTTGAGGCTCGCCGCGTCGCCGGCCAGGTAGAACTTCGTGGCCGCATTGACCTGGGCCTTCCCACCGGCCTCCGCGGCGTCATCGAGCACCTTCTTGGCATCGGGGTTGACGAAGGCGCTGCCGAAGCCGATGACGAAGGTCTCGATCTCCTTGGCCTTCAGGGTCTTCACCGCGGAGACGAGGGCCACGTCGTCGAGGCAGTTGCGGACGTCGCCGCACATCTTGGTGGGGTCGCCGCCGTTCGTGCAGGCCCTGCAGTCGCCCAGCGACGAGTTGCAGTTCGGCTGGCCGTCGGTGATGAGCACCACGTAGCTCTTGGTCGCCGCTTCCTTCTTGG
>DASXVQ010000067.1:0-11669 GCA_036504155.1 Myxococcales bacterium | reverse complement strand
CACGGGGGCCGGCCGCTTGGTACTTTGAGCCGCGGATGATCGACACCCACTGCCATCTCGACTCGCCCCGCTTCGACCCCGACCGCGAGGAGGTCCTCGCCCGCGCGCGGGCCGCCGGGGTGACCGACCTCGTCATCCCCTCCATCGGCCCGGCCACCTGGGAGCCGCTGACGGCCTGGGCCGCGGGCCGGAAGGGGATCCACGTGGCGCTGGGCATCCACCCGCAGCTGCTGCCCGAGCTCGACCCCGCCGAGGACGAGGCGAACCTGGACCGGCTCGAAGCGCTGCTGGCGGCCGGCGGGGTGGTGGGCATCGGCGAGTGTGGTCTGGACGGCCCCACCGGAGCCCAGTCGCCCCGGGCCCCGATGGAGCGCCAGGTCGCCGTCCTCCGCCGCCACCTGGAGCTAGCTCGCCGCTTCCGGCTGCCCATCCTGCTGCACTGCCTGCGCGCGCACGAGCCGATGCTCGCGCTGCTCGCCCAGGAGAGGCCGCTGCCCGCCGGCGGAGTGCTGCACAGCTACAGCGGCAGCGCCGAGCAGGTGCGCGACTACCTGCCGCACGGCCTGCACTTCGCCCTGGCCGGGCCGGTGACCTACGAGCGGGCCAAGAAGCCGGTGCTGGCCGCGCGCGCCGTCCCGCGCGACCGGCTGCTGCTCGAGACCGACGCCCCGGACCAGACGCCCCGGCCCCACCAGGGACGCTGCGAGCCCGCGCACCTGGCGGACGTCGCTCGAGGAGTCGCCGCGGCGCTGGGCTGCCCGGTGGAGGAGGTGGCGGCATTGACCGAGCGCAACGCCCGGGCGCTGTTCTCCCTTGCGAGCGGGCCCTGCTGACTCCACCGTCGAGGAGATGGCGAGGCCTGGGCGCATCAGGGTGGGGACCAGCGGCTACGTCTATCCGCACTGGCGCTCGCGCTTCTATCCCCAGGGACTGCCGGCGCGGGAATGGCTCGCCTTCTACGCGCGCTTCTTCGACACGGTCGAGCTCAACAACACCTTCTACCGGCTGCCTTCCGAGAAGGCCGCCCGGGGCTGGGCCGACGCGTCGCCCGAGGGCTTCCTCTTCTCGGTCAAGGGCAGCCGCTACCTGACGCACATCAAGCGCCTGAAGGACACCGAGCAGGGCCTGCGCCGCTTCTTCGAGGCCCTCGCGCCGCTCGCCTCCCGCGTCGGCCCGGTGCTCTGGCAGCTGCCTCCCCAGATGAAGCCCGACCTGCCGCGCCTGCGCGACTTCCTGCAGGCCCTGCCGCGCCGCTCGCACTTCCTCCCGGTGGTCGAGGCGAGGCACCCGGACTGGTACGGCGACGCCCTCTACCGCCTCCTCGAAGACGAAGGCGCCTCGCTGTGCCTGCAGGACCTCGTGGAAGTTCCCTCCCTTCCCTGGCCACCTCCGGGGCGCGTCTATTACCGGCGCTTCCACGGAGTCGGGACGCGCTACTCGGGCCGCTATGGGCGCGCGGCGCTCGTCCCCCGCGCGGACGAGATGTCGGCACTCGCCCAGGCGGGCGTGCCCTGCTTCGCCTACTTCAACAACGACGCGGAAGGACACGCGATTTCGGATGCGCGCGACCTCGTCCGCCTACTGGGCGACCCTGCCAGGGGAAGGCCGGAATCGACAAGGTTCCATCCGCCGCCGGCCGTGTAGAATGCTTTTCCATGAGCCCCAGCTCGAACCAGAAGCCTCCGCCTCCCCTGGCGCCGCCCGTGTCGGACCAGGAAGAGCAGATTGGCAGGCTGCCCAGCGACGTCCCGGACGACTTCGACGACGCCATCGACCGCTTCGGCGAGCAGGCGGACGAGAGCCCCTGGTCGGGCGGCACGGTGGTGGCGTCCATCCCCATCCCGTTGGAGGACGACCTCTCGCTGCCGGCGGTGGCCAAGGAGAGGGGCGCGACCATCGCCAGCACGCAGATCGAGCCGCTGCCCGAGCACGTCTCGGCGATGGTGGAGTTCGAGGGCTCGACGACGCAGGTCTTCCAGATCACCAAGACGGTGTCCGTCATCGGCCGCGCGGCCGGCGCGGCGGACCTGGTGCTGCCGTGGAACGAGGAGGCCAGCCGCCAGCACTGCGCCATCCTCTACGCCCAGCGCACCTTCTGGCTCGAGGACCTGCAGTCGTCCAACGGCACCTACGTCAACGAGCAGCCGGTGGCGCGCGTGCGCATGAAGTCGGGCGACAAGATCCGCATCGGCACGCAGGTGCTGGTGCTGCGCTTCCGCGTTTAGTCGACAGTCGACAGTCCATTTGATAGTCGCCGGGCGCCGCCTCGCCCCTCGGCTCGCGCTTCGTCGCCCTCGACTTAGGACTTACGACTAAAGACATGCCCCTCGACGCCCACCCCTCGATTCTCGAGCTCGTCCCCCGGCAGCTCGAGGCCCTGCGCCAGGCCAGCCGCGAGGAGACCCTCTCGCGCGGCCAGGCCTACGAGGAGCAGGGGCGCGTGCGCGGCCTGGAGCTGGACGGCACCGCCGCCCGCGCCGAGGTGCTGGGCGCCGACGACGCGCTCTACGAGGTGACGCTCGAGCTGTCGGCCCACCCTCCGCGCTCCACCTGCTCCTGCCCGGCCTGGGGCAGCTGGGACGACCACTGCAAGCACGTGGTGGCGCTCGCCTTCTCCCTGGAGAAGGCCGTCCGCGGCGGCAAGATCCGCACCCTGGCGCCGCTGGTCCCGGCCGTCCCCGCCGCGGTGGCCGCCGCCCGCGAGACCTCCGCGGCCGACGCCGCGAGCGCGACCGAGCTGCGCGAGTGGCTGGGCCTGCCCGAGACCGCCCACCCCTTCGTCTACGACCTCGCGCCCTCCTCCATCGGGCTGGTGGTGGGCGTCACCCGCGCCGACCGGCCCCGGCCCGTCGGCCGCTACGTCCAGGCCTCGACCTACCTGCGCGGGGACGGGCTCGAGCCCGCCGACCGCAAGATCCTCGGTGCCCTGGAGGCCTCCCCCCGCGACCTCGAGGGCCGCTACCGGCTCAGCGCCGCGCACGCCGGCGGCCTGCTCGAGGCGCTGCGCGATCGCAGCGTCACCTTCGAGGGGCAGCGCGTCGGCTTCGCCCCCTACCCCGCCCACCTCTTCGGCGAGCTCGCGCTCGACGAGAAGCAGCGGACCATCACCCTGCGGCTGCGGCTCTCCGAGGGCACGCTGGCCACCCTGCCCTCGGTCCAGTTCCTCACCGAGACCCCGGTTTGGGCCCTGCACGGCGGCACGCTCCACCGCATCGAGACCATCGCCCCCCTCGACCGCCTGCAGCGCCTGAAGGCCGAGCCGGTCTTCCGCCTGCCCCGCGAGGCCGGCGCCACCCTCGACCTGGCGCTCGGAGGCCTGCGCCGCCTGGGCGTCGTCCTGGAGGCCGCCGCGGAGATCGCCCCGGCGCCGCCCGTCTTCGTGCTCACCCTCGACGGCGACGCGGACGGGGTCCGCGCCCTGCTCGCCGTCCGCTACGGCGATCCCACCGCCCCGCTGCTTCCCGCGCCGGAGGGAGCCGCCGCCGCGGCGGCCGCGCGCTCCGGCGGCGTCGAGCTGCCGCTGACCGTCGCCGGCTCGGCGACCCACGTGACGAGCGAAGGGCGGCTGTTGCGGCGCGACGTCGACGCGGAGAAGGCGGCCGTCGACGCGCTGCTCGCCTCGGGCCTGTCCCACGGCGGAGGCGCCTTCGTCGCCCGCGGCGACCGCGCGGTCGACTTCTGGACCCGCGGCGTGCTCACGCTGCCCTCCGACTGGGTCCTCTTCGGCGCCAAGCCCCGCGAGGTGGTGAAGGTCCGCAAGCTCTCCCCGCGCGTCAGCCTCACCCAGGCCAAGACCGGCTGGTTCAGCCTGGAGGTCGCCTTCGCCGAGCAGGACCAGTCCATCGACCTGGCCCGCCTGCGCCCCCTGCTCGCCACCGGCCGCCGCTACGTGCCGCTCTCCGACGGGACGGTGGGCGAGCTGCCGCGCGAGATCGCCGAGTACGTCAAGACCCTGCTCGAGGAGTCCGGCGCCGAGCCCAAGGGCGCCTCGGTGGAGCTGGCGCCCTTCGAGGCCGGCGAGATCGAGCGGCTGGTCGGCCTGGTCCCCGACGCCCGGGTCTCCCCCGAGTCGCGCCGGTTCCTGGCGGCGCTGCGCGACTTCCACGGCATCGAGCAGGTGGACCTGCCCAAGGGGCTCGAGGCCGACCTGCGCCCCTACCAGAAGACCGGGTTCGACTGGCTCCTCTTCCTGCACCGCCACGGGATGGCCGGCGTGCTGGCCGACGACATGGGCCTGGGCAAGACCGTGCAGACCCTGGCGCTGCTGCTCTCGCTCAAGGAGGAGGAGGGCCGGCGCCCGAGCCTGGTGGTCTGCCCCACCTCGGTGGTGCCCAACTGGCGCCGCGAGGCGGAGCGCTTCGCCCCGCAGCTCAAGGTCGTCACCTACGACGGCCCCGACCGCGACCAGAAGCGCACCAGCTTCGCCAACGCCGACCTGGTGCTCACCTCCTACGCGCTCTTGCGCCGCGACGCCGAGCCCCTGCGCAAGACCCGCTTCCGCTACGTGGTCCTCGACGAGGCGCAGCACGTCAAGAACCCCAGCTCCCTGGGCGCCCGCGCCGCCCGCTCGCTCAACACCGACCACCGCCTGGTGCTGACCGGCACGCCGCTGGAGAACCGGCTCTCGGACCTCTGGTCGCTCTTCCACTTCCTGATGCCGGGCCTGCTGGGCGGCGAGACGCAGTTCCGCAACCGCTACGCCCGGCCCATCGAGGTCGACGGCAGCTCCGCCGCGCGCGACCGCCTGCGCCGGCGCGTCCACCCCTTCATCCTGCGCCGCCTCAAGGACGAGGTGGCGCGCGACCTGCCGCCGCGCACCGAGACGATCCTGCCGGTGGACCTCTCTCCGGGCCAGCAGGCGCTCTACCGCGAGATGCTGATGACCGCGCGCGAGCGGGTGACCTCCATCATCGGCCAGATGGGCTTCGCCAAGGCGCGCATCTCCATCCTCACCGAGCTCTTGCGCCTGAGGCAGGTCTGCTGCGACCCGCGGCTCCTGAAGCTGCCGCCCGGCACGCGGCTGCCGCCGTCCTCCAAGCTGGAGGCGTTCGCCGAGCTGGTGCGCGACGTCCTGGGCGAGGGCCACCGGGTGCTGATCTTCAGCCAGTTCACCGAGATGCTGCGCCACCTGGCCGAGTGGGCCGACGAGGAGGGGCTGCGCTACGAGTACCTGGACGGCGAGACCCCGGCGGCGGACCGCCAGGAGCGCATCGACCGCTTCAACTCGCCCGACGGCGCCCCGCTGTTCTTCCTGTCGCTCAAGGCGGGCGGCACCGGCCTGAACCTGACCGCCGCCGACTACGTCATCCACTACGACCCGTGGTGGAACCCGGCCGCCGAGCAGCAGGCCGTCGACCGCGCCCACCGCATCGGCCAGACCAAGCCCGTCTTCAGCTACAAGATCATCGCCAAGGGCACGGTCGAGGAGAAGATCCTGGTGATGCAGGACCGCAAGAAGACCCTGGCGGCCGGCGTGCTCGGCAGCGACGACGCGCTGGGCAAGGTGCTCACCGAGAAGGACGTGCGCGACCTGTTCGCCTAGCCCAGGGGCCGCTCCCGTGGCCGATCCCCGCTGCCCGGTCCATCCCGAGAACCTGGCCAACGGGATGTGCAACCGCTGCGGGCGCTTCGTCTGCAGCGCCTGCCGGCACCTGGGCGTCGACGAGAAGGGCTACTGCGACGCCTGCCTCCACCACCCGGACTGCGACCCGGTGGAGCGCTTCCGGCGGCGGATGTGGGGCTCGCGCGATCTCTGGACCTGGCTCGTGGGGGCCCTGGGAGCTGGCTGCGCGCTCGGCTGCGGCTATCTGGCGGCTCGCAACGGCATCCCTGCCTCCGGTCGGGCGCTCGCGGCGCTCCTGACGGTCTACGCCGCGGCCTGTCTCTCGTTCTTCTTCCGGGCACGCCCGGCGCGGTGGGGGCTGCCCGCGGCGAGCGGCCTCGGGACGCTCGCGCTCCTCGTCGCCTCGATGGCCGAGGACGCAGCGACGCGGCGCCTCGCCACCGGCGCGGTCGTCTTCTCGCTGACGCCCCTGCTCGCCTCGCTGGCCCTCTTCGGGAGCGTGCGCAACCGCCTCTTCTTCCGGCTCGAGGTGCCCCGCCCCGAGCTGGAGCGGGCCTGGCGGTCCTGGTCGGAGAACTCGATCGCCATGGGCGGGCTGCTGCTGGGCGTCTGCGGGCTCGCCGTCCCGTTCTGCGGCCTCGCCGCGCTCTACTGCGGCGTCGCCGGTCAGCTGCGCACGCGCCTGGCGGGCGAGTCGGTGCCGCGGGCGGGGGTGTCCAAGGCGGCCATCGTGCTGGGCCTGCTGGGCTGCGCCTGGACCGCGGCGATGTTCTCCTCCGGGTTCACTCCTTGAGGGCGATCGAGGGCGACGACGACGCCTGAGCGGAGCGCGGCCCCGCGGTCCCCCAGCCCTCGGCGACCGCCGTCCGGTCCAGCGGCAGCTCCAGGGTGAAGCGCGCCCCGCGCCCCGGCCCCTCGCTCTCGGCGCGCACGGAGCCGCCGTGCAGCTCGGCGATGCCCTTGACCAGCGCCAGGCCCAGCCCCAGCCCGCCGTTCTTGCGATCCAGCGTGTCGTCCGCCTGGAAGAAGGGCTCGAAGAGCCTCTGGCGCGTCGGCTCGTCCAGGCCCACCCCATCGTCGGCGACCTGCAGGAGGGCGCGGCCGCCCGCTTGGCGCAGCGACACTTCGATCCGCCCGCCCTCGGACGTGAACTTCGCCGCGTTCGTCAAGAGGTTGCCCAGCGCCTGCCGGATGCGCGTCGGGTCGGCCCGCACGAAGAGCGGCTCGCCGTCGAGCCGGGCGACCAGCGCGCGCCCGGCGAGCACCGGGCCCAGGTCCTCGAGCGTCTGGCGAGCCAGCGTCCCCAGGTCGAAGCGCGACGGGCGGACGGCGAACTTGCCCCGGGTCAGCCGCGTGGCGTCGAGCAGGTCGTCGAGCAGCCGGGCCAGGTGCGTGGCCTGGCGGCCGATGATGGCCACCGAGCGGCGGGCGCGCTCGTCGCCGCTGGGCATGCAGCGCTCGAGGACGCGCACGCTGGTGACGATGGGCGAGAGCGGGTTGCGCAGCTCGTGCGAGAGCGCGGCCAGGAACTGGTCCTTGCGGCGGGCGGATTCGTCCCGCTCCCCCAGCGCCGCCTGGAGCCGCCGCTCCGAGCGCTCGAGCGTCGTGGTCAGGCGCAGCACCAGCCCGTAGAGCATCCAAGCGGTCGCGACCACGAAGAGCAGGCCCTTGAGCGTCGAGACCGCGGCCGATTCGCTCGGGGAGTCGAACAGCTCCAGGAGCCGATCCGAGAGCAGGATCCAGAGCGCGGCGACCCCCAGGTAGAGCAGCGCGATGCGGCGCGAGCCCCGGCGGGCGCGCGACCCGCGGACGGGGCCGCCCCGGGCGTCGTCAGCCGATGAACCGCCGTCCCGCCAGCGCCTCATTCCCGGGCCCTCGTCCCTCCAGCAACCCGGGACGCCGGCCCGAAACTCCGGTCGGCTCAGCCCTCCTTGCAGCGGCGAGGCAGGTTCACGGTGAAGACGGTGCCCTCCGCCGGGCAGGAGCGCAGCGAGACCGAGCCGCCGTGCGCCCGGGCGATCTCGCGGACGATGAACAGGCCCAGACCCAGGCCAGGGCCCTTGCGCGAGGCGCGCACGAACGGCTGGAAGAGCCGCTCCTGGACCTCGGCGGGGATGGACTCGCCGCGGTTGCACACCTCGACGGAGACCTCCGCGTCGTCGCCCGCCAGCCGCACCTCCACCGGGGAGCCGGGCTCGCCGTAGCGCGCGGCGTTGGTGAGCAGGTTGGTGAGCACCTGCTCGAGGCGCCCCTCGTCCCAGCTGCCGCGCAGGCTGCCCGCCACGCGGATGTTCACCTGGAGCTTCGGGTCGACGACCTGGAGCTCCTCCACCACCGATTCGGCGATGCCGCGCAGGTCCGCCTCCTGCGGCACGACCTGCAGCGCCAGGCCCGCCACCGCGCCGCTGAAGTCCAGCAGGTCGCGGATCATCGCCTCGATGCGGCCGGCGGAGCGACGCGTCTTGCGCAGGATGCTGCGCAGGTCGGCGTCGAGCTTCTCCTCCGACTCCAGGGCGTCGAGGGCGAGCATCACCGCCGCCAGCGGCTGGCGCAGGTCGTGGCCCAGCGCGGCGACCATGCGCTCGCGGACCTTGCCGCTGGCCTCGGCGCTCTCGCGGGCCTGGCGCTCGGCGGCGAGGATGGACTCGCGTTCCTGCTCGGCGGCGCGGCGCGCGGTGACGTCCTCGAGGGTGATGACCAGCGCGCCGGGGTGCCCGTCCTCCAGCACCGGCGCGACGCTGAGCACCACCCGGGCGTCCCGGTCGGGTCCGACGCGCAGGACGAGCTCCTGGCCGCAGACGGCCTCGCCGGTCCGGGCGGCGCGCAGCAGCGGGAACTCCGACATTTCCAGCGGCCGGCCCTCGGGGGTACGGGGCGCGAACGGCGAGCCTTCGCCATCGTGGAGGCGTCCCAGGCTGGTCATCGGGCCGCCGAAGAGATCCTCGGCGTGCTTGCTGGCCATGACGATCCGCCCGGTCCTGGCGTCGGCCACCACCAGCGCCGCGGGGATCTGCTTCATGATCGCCGCGAGCCACCGGGCGTGGCGCTCGTGGGAGTCCGGCACGGGCTCCTTCGCGGCGGCCAGCCGGCTGAGGGCCCGCGCCGCCAGGCGCAGCAGCCCTTCGTGCCCGGGCCCGATCTCCTTCGGCTCGCAGAGCACCAGGAACCCCACCAGGCCGCGGCCGGCGACGGTCACCGGCTCGCCGAGGTGGACCACGCCTCCGCGCTCCAGGCGGAAGGTCTCCGCCTTGGCCAGCAACGCGGGGCGCTGGCCCTCCTCGGCGCCGAAGAGCCCCGCGCAGTCGACGCCCGGGCCGAGCCCGTGCTCGCCGCGATCGTTGCCCCGGTCGCGGCACCAGAGCGCGATGCCGTCCCAGTCGATCAGGAGCAGGCCGTACGGCCCCGGATCCAGGACCTCGCAGAGCGCCTCCAGGTGCGGCTCGGCCCTCGCCAGCAGCGGGTGCAGCTGCGCGATGCGAGCGCTCAGCTCGACCTCGGGAATGCGTTCGGGCGGTCTCATGGCCTCTGGTCAGGGGGCGCGTTGGTTATCCCAGAGGCATTCTTGATGATTTCGGCGCCCGAGGCGAACTCCCGGCCGGCGCCCGCGACGGTCGCCCCGGGGCCGCAGGAGTCAGGCGGTCGGGGCGCGCCGCAGCCGCTCCAGACCCAGGGGCCGCGCGTCGAAGACGAGCACGTAGACCGCGAGCACCAGCCAGGACAGGTCGCGCACGACGGTCCGCCAGGAGATGGGGTCCTCGGCCGCGCCCTGCGAGGCGAAGCAGCCGCAGGACATCTGCTGGCCGCGGGCGAGCGCCACGCTCAGGGCGGCCAGGAAGACGAGCATCATCGCCGCCACCAGCAGGGCCCCGGCGCGCACGCGCACCCCCGCCAGCAGCATCACCGCCGCCACCAGCTCGACCCAGGGCAGCACCAGGGCCACCGCGTTCACCAGGAAGAGCGGCAGGACCTGGTAGGTCGCGACGTCGACCGCGAAGGAATGCGGGTCGGCGATCTTGTGGAAGCAGGCCAGCAGGAAGATCGCCGCGAGGTACACGCGGGCCGCCAGGGCGAGGGCGGAGTGGCCCTTCCAGGCCAGGAGGCGCTCCTTCATCGGCCGCCCGCGCCGAGCGCCGGCGCGCCTCCCTGGACGAAGAAGACGTTGCGCAGGCCCTTCCCCGAGATCTCCTTGGCCAGCTCCTGGCCGGAGTCCGGGTCCTGCCCGTCGCCATAGACGACGACCGCCGAGCCGCCCGAGGCGAGCAGCGCCTCGACGTGGGCCTTGGAGACCTGCTCCAGGTAGTCGAAGGGCACGCTCCGGGCGCGCGGCAGGTGCCAGGCCCCGAACTCGGCCTTCGACCGCGCGTCGACGATCACCGAGGTCTCCTGCGCGATTCGGGGATCGCTCGGCGCCAGCGCGAGGGCCTCGCCGCCCAGCACCGGGCACGGCACCAGGATGGCGTAGGGCTCCCGGGCCACGGCCGGGAGGGAGCCCGTCGGCCGGGCGGCGTTGACCGCGAACCCGACCGCCGCGCAGCCGGCGGCGACCACCGCGGCGTCGCGGACGGCCCTCTTCAGCGCTGGCACTAGTGGATCCATCTTGGTGGCGGCCGGCCTCCGTGCCGGTCGGACCACGCCTCCCGTCCCGGCCGTGGGAGATTACCTTCGCGCCGTGTGTTTTCGAACTCCGAGGGTAGGATGGGCTTGCCCGCCAGGAGGCCTCCGTTGCTCGAAACGCTGCTCGCCAAGGCGCTGGACGCCCTCCCGAACCCGGTCTTCCTCTACGACAAGGAGCTGCGCATCCAGCACGCCAACCAGGCGGCGTTGCGCTTCTCCGAGGAGCAGGAGCTGGCCCAGGCGGTGACCCGCCTTCCCGGCGACGCCCTCAAGTGCGTCAACGCCCGGCGCGGGCCGACCGGCTGCGGCAGCTCCGAGGCCTGCCGCACCTGCGACCTGCGCAACTCGGTGGAGGAGAGCCTGACCACGCAGACCATGGTCCACCACAGCGCGACGTTGCTGCGCGAGGCGCCGTGGGGCACCGAGGTCAAGCACCTCGACGTGACCGTCTCGCCGTTCCACTTCGAAGGGCGCCTGCTGGCCCTGGTGGAGTTCGTCGACGAGAGCGAGCTGGTGGAGCTGCGCGCGCTGTTGCCGGTGTGCCCGCGCTGCGGCACGGTCCACTGCGACGACGCCTGGCGAGAGCGCGTGGAGGCCTACTTCGAGGCCCACCCCGACGCGTTCGGCGGCGCGCTGTGCCAGAAGTGCCGCGACGAAGCCGGCGAAGGGGTCGTAGGTCCCAAGCCGTAGGTGGGGGCGAGCCGGGCAGCCGATGCGCTTCCTGGAAGAGCATCACCGCGTGGCGGGTCTGCCCGCTTGCGCAGCGCCGGCAACGTCCTCGGGTTCTGCGGCGCGGCGGAGCCGTCGGCGATGGCGTCGGGAAAGGCGGTCCTGGGCGAGCTCGGATCGGGGGCCCCGCGGCAGCTTGGGATGTTGGGAAGGCCGGGAGGAGGCGCAGGCTTCAGTCGCGCGGATCGTTCTCGGTGGCGGGCCGCTTCAGCAGGCGGATGGCGGTCAGCCGTGGGTTGTCCTCGACCGGGCGGACCACCACCTGGATGACGAACGGGTCTTCCTTGAAGGGCTTGGGCGCGAAGACGAACTTGAGGGTGCCCAGCTCCATCTCGCCGGACTTGCGCGGCTTGGTGGCCAGCTTGACCTGGTAGAACTCGATGACCTTCTTGAACTCGGCGGCGACCAGGTAGTCGGCGGAGGCGTTGCCGGTCGCGAGGTCGGAGGAGATGACCACCTCGTTGTCGACCGCCTGGCCGTTCACGCTGAAGACCGGGATGGGGTCGAACTGCTTCTCGAGCTCCTTGGCGTTGAAGCGCTTGGCCTCCTGGGCGAGGCAGAGCGACGGAAGGAGCGCCGCAGCGAGGATGACGATTGCGCGAACCATGGCCGCCCTGTTCTTTCCGCCCGCGTCCGGCTGGGCCTTGCGACCCATGGCTTTTGCAGGGGGCGTTCCAGTCCCTTCCTCTAGGAAAAGCGGACGCTTGCGCGGCCGCACCCTCCGTCAATCCTGACGGCTGACAGGAGGCGGTGACAGGTCGAC
>DASXVQ010000066.1:0-93506 GCA_036504155.1 Myxococcales bacterium | reverse complement strand
CGGCGTCGAAGGGGACCCCGGGCTCGGCGGCCCAGCGCGGCCGGTCGACGGCGAGGATCTCCTCGTAGAGCGCCGCGGCCAGCACGGTGGCGACGCCCACCTGGCGGCCGTGCAGGTCGTGCTCGAGGCCGTCGACGTGGGCGAGCATGTCCAGGGTGTGGCTGACCAGGTGCTCGCCGCCGGAAGCGGGCAGGCTCGAGCCCTGCAGCGTCATGGCGCAGCCGGAGAAGACCAGGGCGTCGAAGAGGGCGCGGATGGCCTGCGGCTCGTGGCGGGCCAGGGCGGCGGGGGCGTCGAGGTAGCGCGGCTCGACGTCGTTGATGACGCCGGCCACGCTCTTCGAGAAGGCCTCGCCGAAGAGGATCTCGTTCAGCTTCCAGTCGGCGGTGCTCACCGGCTTGGCGATGGCGTCGCCCAGGCCGGAGCTGGTCAGCGCGAACGGCGCGGCGCAGACCACCCGCGGGTCGGCGGCGAGCAGGCGCGGGGCCTTGGCCCGGAACAGGCTCTTGACCCCCTTGATCGACGGGGCGACGTTGGCCGCGGTGTAGCCGTTCATGGAGGCGGCGGTGGCGAAGACGGCGTAGGGCGTGCCGGCCTCGGCGGCGAGCCACTTGGTCAGGTCGTTGACCACCCCCGCCCCGACGGCGACGAAGCAGTCCGCCTTGGGCAGGCCCCGGCCGAGCGCCTCCTTGGTGACGTCGTCGCAGATGGGCGAGCGGCCCCCGGAGCGATCCGGGATGGGGCACTCGGCGACCTTCAGCCCGGCGGCGGCCAGGGCAGCGAAGCAGCGCTCCCCGGCCCTGCGGGTCCGCGCGTCGCTGAAGACGAGCACCGAGCGCGCACCGAGGTCCTTGGCGATGGCGCCGGCGAGCCTCTCCGCGGCGTCCTCGCCCCAGAAGTAGGCCAGGGGCAACTCCGCGCGGCGGGAGGCGAACTCCCGAGCGATCTGGGGGCCGAGCGATTCGAACAGGTCCATGGGGCGCCTCCGCAAGGCGAGCCGCGCAGATACCACAGAAGCCAGGGGGCCGGGGCGTCAAGCCAGGGGCCGGACCTCGCCGAGCTTGCATCGGATTTCGCGACAGGGAGATCATGGGCCGTCGCCTGCCGCGAGCCGGGCCGACCGCCTTCTCCCAGAGAATTCGCGCTCCTACGACGCGGCCCGCAGTTTGCTAACCCCAGCAGCCAACATCGCCCCGGAGAGAACCATGAAGAGATTGGCCAGCATCGCCCTGAGGGTCGTAGCGCTCGGCATCCCGATGATCATCGCCGCCTGCTACGGCATGCCCGCCCGCTTCAGCCGCTCGGGCAAGGTCATCGACCAGGAGAGCCACGACACGATCCAGGACATCAAGATCAGCTGCATGGATAAGAGCGGCACCGCGACGGACTACACGAACTCCGGGACCGAAGGCAGCTGGTACCTCTACTACGACGTGGAGTGCGACCACCTGGACGCCGAGGACTCCATGAACCCGCCGCGCTACGTGAAGACCACCGTGGCGTTCCCTGCCGCCGACGGCTCGACGATCAGCATGCAGAAGGTGAAGTAGGTGCGCGCGCTGGCGCGGGTGGCCATGTGGCTGGGGACGTTCGGCGTCCCCTTCGTCATCGCCTGCGCCTACGGGGTGCCGGTCACCTACTCGAAGACGGGCAAGGTGATCGACGCCGACACGCACGAGGGCATCACCGGAATCCAGGTCACCTGCAAGCGTGCGGGCGCCGCCGACGTCGTGAGCACCACGACCGTCGGCGGCGACGTGATCCTGGACACCGGGTCCGAGCAGCCTTGCGACACCTACGAGGCCCTGGACGTGGACGGGGATGCCAACGGCGGCCGCTATGCCCCGGCCTCGCTGCCCGGCGGCTCCGGGGGCTTCACCCTCCTGATGAAGAAGGCGCCGTAGGCGGTAGGCTCCACTGATGGCCCCATCGACCTTCCGCAAGCTCGTCCAGCCGGCCTACAAGGCTCTCGAGACCAAGGCGCGCGTCCTGCGCTACCTGTTCGTCGAGATCACCCAGCGCTGCAACCTCTCCTGCCTGCACTGCGGCAGCGACTGCGGCAAGGACGAGCAGCGCAGCGAGCTTTCCACCGAGGAGTGGCTGCGCTTCTTCGACTACCTGCCCACCCGCTTCGACGCCCGGAGCATCGCGGTGGTGGTCACCGGCGGCGAGCCGTTCTGCCGGCCGAACCTGGACGAAATCCTCGCCGGGCTGCGCAAGAACCGCATCCCCTGGGGCATGGTCACCAACGGCTGGGCGCTGACCGAGCAGAACGTCGCGCGGGCGCTCCAGCACGGAATGATGAGCATGACGGTGAGCCTGGACGGCACCGCGGCGAGCCACGACTGGCTGCGCGGCCGCGCCGGGTCGTTCGAGCGCGCCATCGCGGGCATCCGCCGGGTGGCCCAGGGGCCGCTGCCGGCCTTCGACGTGGTGACCTGCGTCAACCCGCGCAACCTGGGCGAGCTGGACCAGGTGGCGGAGCTGCTCGTCGAGGCGGGCGTGCCCGCGTGGCGGCTGTTCTGCATCTTCCCCAAGGGGCGGGCGAAGGCGAACCCGGAGCTCAAGCTCGGCGACGAGCAGATGCGCGAGCTGTTCGCGTGGATGAAGCGGCGCAAGCCCGAGCTGGCCAAGCAGAACCTGGCGCTCAACTTCAGCTGCGAAGGCTACCTGCCGCCGCGCTGGGACGAGGCGGTGCGCGACGAGCCGTACTTCTGCCGGGCGGGCATCAACATCGCCTCGGTGCTGTGCGACGGGGCCATCTGCGCCTGCCCGAACGTCACGCGCAGCCTGGTGCAGGGGAACATCCGCACCGACGACTTCAAGGACGTCTGGGACAACAAGTTCCAGCCCTTCTTCGAGCGTGGGTGGATGAAGGCCGGGCAGTGCCAGACCTGCGACCAGTGGAAGAAATGCCAGGGCAACTCGATGCACCTGTGGGACGACGAGGCCAAGGCCACGGTCCTGTGCCACCACAAGGTGCTCGATCAGTAGCGTCCGCCCCCAGTGGCGGGGCGGCACTTGTCGGGGGCGGTCCCGTCCTGGCAGACTCGCGGCACAATCGCTTCACCCGAGGGGAGCCCCATGCCCGTGATCTCCAGCCGTTCGCACAGTGTTCGCGCCACCACCAAGACCGCCAGCGCCGGGAAGACCGAGGCCGCCGGCAAGGTCGCCATCAAGCCGGAGCACAGCGACCCGGGCCTGAAGTTCACCGTGAACGCCAAGGCGAACTCGGTGACCATCACCGGCGAGGCCAAGGGCCCCAAGGTCGTCAAGGACCTGAGCGGCTACGTGGACTACGAGGTCGCCCGCGGCTGCGCGCTCTCGCTCGACCGCGCCAAGATGCCCAACTTCGACAACGAGCCGGACTACCGCGCCAAGAACAAGTGGTACTTCGCGCACACGCCTTCGCTCGACACCCGCGAGGGCCAGGGCCCGGCCGAGGTCGCCAAGGCGCTCGCCGCCAAGATCAACGAGGGCGGCGCCTACAAGGCCACGGTGACCGTCAAGGGCGCCGCCGCGACGATCTCGCTGGTCGCCCGCTAGCGGCTCAGACCCAGGCCGAGTAGTCCGCTCCGAGCTTCAGCAGCAGGTCGGCGGTGCGCTTGAGGCGCGCCGCCCGCAGGTCGTCGATCGCCTTCTTGGCGGCCTCGTTGGTGAGCACCTTGGCGCGGAAGGTCTCCGGGTCGAGCGCGAGCAGCATGCAGTCGACTGCGGCGCGCACCGAGGCCGACGCGATGCCCTCCTGCGCGTAGGCGATCTCGCCGATGATCGAGCCCTCGACCAGCGGCGGGTAGATGTGCTCCTTGCCGTTGGCGTCGACGTGGAAGACGTCGCAGCAGCCGCGCAGCAGCACGTGGAGCGTCGCCGAGGGGTCGCCCTCGTTGATCAGCACCTCGCCCTTCTTGACGTGGCGCAGGCTGAAGTGGTCGGCGAGCGCGTGTCGCGACTCGTCGTCGAAGGTGGCGAAGATGGGGCTGGAGCGCAACAGGTTGTCGAGCAGCCGTTCCCGGTAGAAGTGCTGGAGCACCGGCTCGAGCGCCGCGTGCTTGAAGGTCAGCTCGGCCAGCATCTCGCGCTTGATCTCCAGGATCACGCACTCGTCCAGGGCGACGACGCTCGCCAGCCGCGGCGCGTCGGAGAGCAGGGCGATCTCGCCGAAGAAGGCGCCCTTCTCCAGCGTGGCCAACGTCTTCTCCTGTCGCGTGCCCAGCTCGCGCACGACCTTCACCCTTCCCTGGGCCAGCACGTACATCGACTTGCCCGTCTCGCCCTCGTTGACGATCACCTGACCGGCGTGGACGTCGGTGATCTCCAGCTCGCCGAGGAGGGCCAGGAAGATGTCGCCCGGCAGCTGGGAGAAGAGCGGCGGCTTGGGCAGGAGCGCCGTGTCGATCTCGAACTCGACGTCCAGCTCGAGCTCCGTGAACTTCGCTTGCGCCGGCGCGGCCGCCGGGGGCGCCTTGGCTTGCCGCGCGGTGAGCGCGCCGGACATGGAAGACGGGATCTTCTCGAGTCTGCTGGCCGCCGCCTCGCCCGTCTGGCGCGAGTACAGCCTCGAGATCGTCTCCTGCGTCTGGGTGTGCTTGGGATCGAGCTGGAGGATGAGCTTGGAGATGGCGATGGCCGAGGCCAGCTGTCCGTCGGCGGCGTAGAAGCCGGCCAGGTGCTGGTAGGCGGCGATGGCCTCGCCCTTCCGGCCGAGCTGGGCAAGCAGCCGCGCGACGGCCCGGCGAGCAGGGATGTCGTCCGGGACGAGCGCGACCGCCTTCTGCAGCTCCAGGAGGGCCTCTTCCGGCTTGCCCTCCGCCAGCAGCGTGGCGCCTCTGTCCTTGGCCTGGCGGGCTTCCGCGTTGGGGATCATGGTTTCCTCGAGAGCCGCCTCACACCCAGGCAGCGTAGTCGTCACCGAGCTTCAGGAGCAGGTCCGCCGTGCGCTTCAGGCGCGCGGCGCGCATGTCGTCGAGCGCCTTCCTGGCGGCCGGGTTGGCGAGCACCTGCTTCTGGAAGGTCTCGGGGTCGAGCACCAGCAGCAGGCAGTCGTCGGCGGCGCGCACCGAGGCGGAGGTGGTCCCCTCCTGCATCAGCGAGATCTCGCCGAACACCGCGCCTTCGCTCAACGGCGGGTAGACGTGCTCCTGGCCGTTGGCGTCGACGTGGAAGACGTCGCAGCAGCCGCGCAGCAGGACGAACAGGGTCGAGCCCGGGTTGCCCTCGGCGACCAGCAGCTCGCCCTTGGGCGCCCGCCGCAGCGCGAACTTGTCGACCAGCGCGTGGCGGGTCGCCTCGTCGAAGGAGGCGAAGATGGGGCTGGAGCGCAGCAGGTTCTCCAGCAGCCGCTCCCGGTAGAAGTGCTGGAGCACCGCCTCGAGCACCTCGTGCTTCATGACCAGGTCGCCCAGCATCTCGCGCTTGATCTCGAGGACCACGCACTCGTCCTGGGCGACGACGCTCGCCAGCCGCGGCGCGTCGGAGAGCAGGGCGATCTCGCCGAAGAAGGCGCCTTCGTCCATCGTGGCCACCGTCTTCTCCTGCCGCGTGCCCAGCTCGCGCACCACCTTCACCTTGCCCTGGGCCAGCACGAACATCGACTTGCCGGTCTCGCCCTCGTTCACGATGGCCTGGCCGGCAGGGAAGGTGGAAATCTCCAGCTCGCCGAGGAGGGAGAGGAAGACCTCGCGCGGCAGCTCGGAGAAGAGCGGCGGCTTGGGAAGGGTGGCCGTGTCGATCTCGACGTCGACGTCCACGTCGAGCTCGGCGAACTGGGGTGACTTCGCGGCCGGCGCGGGCGCCCGCTCAAGCGTGGTCTTGCCCGCCGGTTTCACGTGCCGGGTGTTGAGCGCGCCGGCCATCGAGGACGGGATCTTCTCGAGCCAGCTGGTGGCGCCGCCCGACTTGCGGGCGTACAGCCGCGCGATGGTGTCCTGGGTCTGGGTGTGCTTCGGGTCGAGCTGGAGGATGAGCTTGGAGATGGCGATGGCCTGCGCCAGCTGCCCGTCGGCGGCGTAGAAGCCGGCCAGGTGCTGGTACTCGGCGATGGCCTCGCTCTTCTGGCCCAGCTTGGAGAGGACCTCCGCGACCTTCTTCCGCGCGGCGACGTCGTCCGGGAAGATCTCGACCGCCTTCCGGAACTCCTTGAGCGAGGCGTCCAGCTTGCCCTTGGCGAACAACTGGGCGCCCTTCTCCTTGGCCTCTCGGGACCTCTCGATCGCGGTCGTCATGGTCTCCTCGCGGTGGCCAGCAGCCTACTTCGTTCGAAGCCTAGGGGCGACGTCGCGAAGGCGACATCGGGACGGACTGGCTGGCGGACCATCGATGACGGTGGGGAGGTTTTCCGGGATGGGTCCCGGGGAGGAGGACTTCGAGATGAGCAGGGGACGGCTCGAGGCCTTCAGCGACGGCGTCATCGCCATCATCATCACCATCATGGTGCTGGAGCTGCGCCCGCCGGAGGCCCGGGCGCTCTCTGCGCTGCGGCCGCTGCTGCCGGTGTTCCTGAGCTACGTCCTGAGCTTCGTCTACGTGGGCATCTACTGGAACAACCACCACCACTTGATGCACACCGTCCGCACGGTCAACGGGTGGATCCTCTGGGCCAACCTGCACTTGCTGTTCTGGCTCTCGCTGGTGCCCTTCACCACGGCCTGGCTCGGGCGCAGCGGCGGCGGGGAGTGGCCGGCGGTGATCTACGGCGCGGTGCTGCTGATGGCCGCCTGCGCGTACTTTCTGCTCGTCCACGCCATCGTCGCGCTCCACGGCCAGAGCTCGGAGCTGGCGAAGGCCATCGGCAGCGACCTCAAGGGAAAGCTCTCCCCGGCCTTCTACGCCGCGGCCATCGGGTTGGCCTTCGTCGACGAGCGCCTCTCCTACGCGCTCTACGTCCTGGTCGCCGCGATGTGGTTCATCCCCGACCGCCGCATCGAGTCTCACGTCCGCCAGTGAGCGCCTACCGCACGCACCGCACGCAGGCGACCCCGGCGCTCGGGTCCGCGTTGCGCGGCTCGGCCAGCCCGTCCTGGAAGTTGATCGACCAGAAGCACCCGGGGGTATACGAGCACGAGTTCTCCGGCGAGGACGTCCAGTAGTCCCACTGGCGGGTCAGCGAGGTCCAGCAGTCGCGGTCGAAGTCCGAGGAGAGCAGCTCTCCCGAGGCCTTCGTGTCGACGATGCTCTCCAGCTCCTTCCGGGTGGGCAGGCGCCAGCCGCTGCTGAAGCCGCCGGCGTCGAGGGTGGCGCAGTAGTCCACCGCCTCCGCGTGGTCGCGCCGCAGGGTCGAGCCGCCGCGGTCCCAGAGGAGCCCCGTCCAGTTGTCCTGGACGGTCTCCGACCCGACCACGTAGTGCGCGCTGGCCGGCGCCGGCGTGGTCGAGGCGACGCAGCGGACCCCGGTGCCGAGGGTGCTGGCCGCGTCGGCGATCTCCATCCACGAGAACCAGCCCATGTCGTAGCGCACGCCCCAGACCTTCTCCGCGTTGAGGGCGGAGCTGCCGTAGAGGCTGGCCACGTAGTAGTAGGCGGGGAAGGCGCTGGCGCTGACGAAGGGCTGCCCGTTGCCGGTCGAGAGGATGCTCACCAGCTCGATGCGCGTCGGCAGGCGCCAGTTCGTCAACCCGCCCAGCCGCAGCCCGTCGCACCAGGCCCGAGCCTCGGCGAAGGTGCACTCGGTCGTCGTGACCTTGCGCTCCCAGACGAGGCCGGTGACCTGGTCGGTGACGGTGTCGGCGGCGACGGTGTACTGCGTGGGCTGGTCCGGCGGCAGCGGCCAGTGCGCCCACTCGGGGTTGGCCTGGCAGGCGCCGGCGACGCAGGCTTCGAGCGCGCCGCAGACCTTTCCGCACTGCCCGCAGTTCGCGGGATCTCGACGAGCGTCCACGCACTGGCCGTTGCAGGAGACCGGGCAGGCGCCCGCGTCGGAGGAGCCCGTCCCTCCCGCATCGACCCCGGGGCCGACCGCGGCGTCCGCGGCCGAGCCGCCGCCGGCGTCGTCGGACGGCCCGGTCGTCCAGGCGTCCTCGGAGCCGGTCAGGGGATTGCCGCCGCAGCCGGCGAGGGCGAAGCAGGCGAGCGAGATGATGGAGATGGTGCCGCGCATGGGAGCCTCCCGTGACGCCACTGTGGCACGGGCGGTCGAGGCGTGTCAGCGGGCCTTCACCAAGTCTCCGCGATCCCGACGTGCGAGGCGACGGCGGCGCGCACCGCGGCCGGCTCCCTGAAGCTGACCGCCAGCCCCTTGGTGCCCGGCACAGAGACGGCCTGCATCACCTTGGCCAGGAAGTCGAGGCGCTGGCCGAGCCAGTCGAGGTGCAGGGACACGGCGACCTCGGCGTCCCGGGCGAGCTGCACGTCGGTGCGCACGAAGAGGCCGCCGAGCCTCAGCTCCTTCTGCCAGGCCGAGCTCAGGCTCGCGGCATCCGGAAAGTGCACCTGGAGCAGGTGCGCGTGCTCGGTCGCGGGGACCAGCTCCAGGAAGAGCTCGCCGGGAGCCAGGAGGGCGACGCCGAAGCCGCCGTGCTCCACCCCGCGCAGCTGGGGCGGCACCAGCTTGTGGCGGCGGACGACGCCCTCGAAGTACAGGCAGCGGGTGGTGCCGGCCACGATCTGGAGGTGGAGGCGGGTGCCGAGGGCCGGCAGGAGGTTGGAGACGACGAACGCCCCGTCCGGCGAGAGGTCCCGGGTGAACCCGGAGTGGGAGAGGTCCTGCTCGCCGAACCGGACGTTGAACCGCTTCGGCACGCGCCTCTTCTTTCGCTTCTCCATAGGGCGGCGGCACCTGTGCGTACGCGGGGTGTGTTCAGGCAGAGAGCAAGGGTGCGAATCCTCCTCCCGTCCGAGCCGGGACTCAAGGCGGCCGGACGGGCTCGTAGACGAGCTCCCGGCGCCGCCGGGCGCAGCGCAGCAGCAGCGCCCCTCGGCTCAGGTCGCCGCGGCCGAGGAACGAGCGGGGGTAGACGAGCCGGCCTTCGAGGACCGGCGCGAGGACGTCCAGGTACTTGCCCGTCGCCAGGCTGCCGAGCAGCACCGCCTCGCCGCGGCCCAGCGCGGTCGCGAGCAGGCGCGTGTCGCGCGCGAGCGGGGCGCAGTAGCGCGGGTCGGACGGGCGGACGTCCACCTGCGCGAACTCCCGCAGCAGGTCCGCTCCGACGGCCGTTTCGGCCGGGAGCAGGCCGCGGGTCGGCGTGATGACGAGGACCCCCGCTTCGTGGAACCGGGCTGGCGGGCGCGCGAAGGCGCGGGCGTAGGCGAGCTTGCCGCGGAAGTACAGGCCGCTCAGGAAGGCGAAGGCCTCGCCGAGGGGCACTCCCTGGGCAGACCGGAGCCGCAGCGCCAGCGGGAAGCTCGCCCGCTCGGAGAGGAGGAGCCGGGCGCGCTGGCCGCCGCAGGTGGCGGGGGAGAGGAGGAAGACCCGCTGCATCCATCCGCCAACCGACGCGCCCGGACCCGACGATCGGAGCCCCGACTCAAAGCTTTGGCGGGAACTGGGCGAGCAGCTTGTGGGCTGCCTCGTCGATCTTCTTGCGGGCGTCCTCGCCGGTGGGATTCTCTCCCAGGTTCGCCTGGGCCTGGCCGCGCCAGAGGATCTCCTTGCGGCCGGGCTCCACGATGTCCAGGACGAGCGAGCCCTCGGTGTAGCTCGTCACCTGGGGCGGACCGTACGCGCCGCCGTAGGGGCCCCAGCCATAGCCGTGGCCGGCGTAGTAGTGGTCCTCGACCTGCTGCTTCTCCTGGGAGGTCGCGTACCAGCCGATCATGAAGTCCGGGTTGGCCGAGGCGTCGACGCGCTGGTAGCCCTTGGCCGTGAGCTCCCGGTCGGCGGCCTGCATGACCTGCCCCTTGACGAACGGGTTGCGATGAACCTGCTCGGCGTCCGGCTCGGGCAGCCACGCGTAGGTGCGGAAGCTCGCCGCGCGCTGGGCCGCCCCCGGGGCAGCGGTGCTGCTGACCTTCATGCTCGCGCAGGCGGTGGACAGCAGCGCCAGCAGCCCTGCCGCGACGACGGTGTGCTTCGCTCTCATGGGCCCCTCCCTCCCCAGGCTTCACCCCAAGCTGGCGACGAGCCCCGCTACCGTCACCGGGCGCCTGCCTCGAGAAGAGGCCGGCCTCCCGGACGGCGGGCGGGGCGACGTGCCGCCCCGTCGCCGCCCGAGCGGCCAGAGCGCGTCCTTGGCCCGCTGCCCCTCCTTGGCGATACTGCTGCGTCTTCGGAGGACTTCCTCATGGCTGAGAAGAACACTGGGCTCTTGGGCTGGCTGCGCGGCGAGGCGAAGCAGGCCCCGGTGGAGTCCGAGGAGGCCCCGGGCCAGGACGCGACCGTCGCCCCCGCCATGCCCGAGGAGCAGGCCTCCGATCGCTACCGCGACCTGGGCGAGATCGGTCGCGGCGCGTTCGCCAGCGTGCGCCGGGTCTACGACCGCAACCTGCTGCGCTCGGTGGCGATGAAGCTCATCGACCCGCGGGTCGCCGACATCAAGGGCGAGCTCGACCGCTTCGTCGAGGAGGCCCAGATCACCGGGCAGCTCGAGCACCCGAACATCCCCCCGGTCCACGAGCTGGGCATCGACGAGACCGGCACCTACTTCTTCACGATGAACTACATCCGCGGCCAGACGCTCGAGCAGGTCTTCCGCACCAACTTCTCGGTGCGCAGCGAGCGCCAGCTCTTCCAGGCCCTGCAGGTCTTCGTGAAGGCCTGCGACGCGGTCAGCTACGCGCACCACCACGGCGTCATCCACTGCGACCTCAAGCCGGCCAACCTCATGGTGGGCAAGCACGGCGAGGTCTACGTGATGGACTGGGGCATCGCCCGGCTGCGCGCCGTCACGCGCCCGTCCGGCGCCGACACCCAGAACCGCGCCGTCGCGGTGCGCCGCGGCGAGCAGGAGCGCAGCGACGAGGGCCGCGTCGTCGGCTCCATCGGCTACATGTCGCCCGAGCAGGCCCGCGGCCACAACGCGCAGCTCGACGAGCGCAGCGACGTCTTCTCGCTGGGCGCCATCCTCTACCGCGCGCTCACCGGCCGGCCGGCCTACCTGGCCACCAGCGAGGACGAGCTGCTCGAGCTGGCCGCCGACGCCCGCTGGATCCCGGCGCAGGACGTGGTGGCCAAGGACCTGCGCCTGCCGCCGCGCCTGTGCGCCATCTGCGAGAAGGCGATGGCCGCCGCGCCCAAGGACCGCTTCCAGACCGTCGAGGCGCTCAAGGAGGAGATCGAGCGGTACCTGTCGGGTTCGGGGCGCGCGCCCATCCGCGTGGCGGTCCCCGGCGAGGTCCTCGTCAAGGAGGGCGAGCCCGGCAGCTCGGCCTACGTGATCGAGAAGGGCCGCTGCGTGGCCTACAAGACCGTCGACGGGCAGAGGCAGATCCTGCGCGAGATGGGCCCCGGCGAGATCTTCGGCGAGATGGCCATCCTCACCCATGCCCCGCGCACCGCCACGGTCGAGGCCATCGAGCCGGTCTCGGTGCGGGTCCTGTCCGCCGACGCGCTGGCGCAGGAGCTGGGCCAGACCTTCTTCATCGGCCGGCTCATCAAGGTGCTGGCGGAGCGCTTCCAGGACGCGGACGCCCAGCTCACCGCGCTGCACTCCGAGAAGACCCGGCGCGCCGCGCAGATGACGGTCCTGTCCCACCTCTGCATGGGCCTGCGGCAGGAGGAGCTGGCGGTGGCGCCCTGGAAGGTGCTGCGGGCCCGCCTCGAGGCGCGCCACGGGCTGGGCGGGGAGGCGGCCCTCGACGCGGCGCTGGAGATCCCCGGGGTGGCGGTGGACCCGGCCGCCGACCTCATCACCTACCGGGAGCCGACCCAGCCCGACACCGACACCGTCAACGAACGGCCACGCACGGGTTGAGCGGGTCGGGGGCGGGCGGTAGAGTGGCCTCGTTTCCAGCCCCCCACAGCTCGGCCTTCGTGGAGCACAAGCGGATGAGCCTCGACCTCGACCTCGACAGTCTCTCGCTCACCGACATCATCCGTCTCCAGAACCAGCTGTCGCAGGTCCTCTCCCGCCGCTTCGAGAAGCAGGTGGCGGTGGCGTTCTCGGACATCGTCGGCTCGACCCCCTACTTCGCCCGCTGGGGCGACGAGGCGGGCCGCAAGCTGCAGCAGCTGCACACCGACCTCTTGCAGAACGCCATCAAGCCCTACGACGGCCGCATCGTGGACACCGCCGGGGACGGCGCCTTCACGGCCTTCCCCAAGGTGGACAGCGCCCTCGAGGGGCTCATCGACTTCCTCAAGACGCTCTCCAAGGAGAACGCGGTGCGCACCCGCGAGCACCAGCTCAACGTGCGCATCGGCCTCCACTTCGGGCCCGCCCTCACCGACGGCGTGATGGTCAGCGGCGACTCGGTGAACCTGGCCGCCCGGGTGACCTCCACCGCCGAGCCCGGCGAGATCCGGCTGACCCGCGAGGCCTTCCGCGAGATCAGCCTCCCGGCGCGGCGCATCGCCTGCAAGTCGATGCCGCCGGCGACGCTCAAGGGCATCTCGCGGCCGGTCGAGCTGATGCTGATGGACTGGCGCGACCGCAGCGTCTTCCCCGCCGGCTTCCGCATCGAGGAGACCGGCGAGGAGCTGGTGCTGCCCGACCAGGACATCATCAGCTTCGGGCGCCTGGTGGAGCACAACGGCCAGGCGGCCAACGACATCGTGCTGTCCCTGCCGGACAAGATGCAGGCCAAGCAGATCAGCCGCTGGCACTTCGAGCTGCGCCGGCGGGCCGACGGCCTCGTGCTGCGCTCGGTCTCGGACTCGGTGACCGAGGTCGACGGCGCGGCCCTGCCCAAGGGCGCCGAGGCCCAGGTCAAGCCGGGCACCACCGTCAAGGTCGCCCGGGTGATGACGCTGCTGTTCCAGGGCGCCGAGGACGAGATGCCGGTCGACGGCACGCTGATGACGCCGTGAGGAACCGGGCGGCGCCGGGCGGTGTCAGAGCGCTCGGCGCAGGACGGGCGCTCCCGCAACGCCGTGAGTTTGCTGCCGTTTGACAGGTTGGCCCCGGGGGGCGGAAATAGCCGCGCGCGCAGGGCGTACTGCTGGCGCGACCCCGGAGTGACCCCATGTCCGCACTCAAGACCGCGCTGGCGACCCTGTGGGCGCCGGGCCGCGCCCTGAAGGAGGCGGCGGACGGCCGGCTGTTCTTCTGGCCGCTGCTCATCGCCACGGTCGTCGGCCTGGGCTACACGGCGCTGTTCATCCCCCGCGCGGACCTGGCCGCCATCGCCGAGAAGCAGCTCGACCAGCTGCCGGCCGAGGAGGCCGGCAAGATGACGCCCCACGAGCGCGAGGAGAAGATCGAGAGCGTCGGCAAGCTGGCGGTCATCTCCTCCTATGGCTCGGCGGCGCTGGCGCCCGCCTTCTCGACGCTGGTCGCGGCGCTGTGCTTCTGGCTGGGCTTCAAGGTGGCCGGGGGCAAGCCGACCTTCATGGGCAGCTTCGCGGTGGTGGCCCACACCCAGCTGCCCGGGGCGATCCAGGCGCTGCTGTCCATCCCCGCGCTGGTGCAGCGCGAGAAGATGGGGCTGGACGAGGTCTTCAGGCTCTTGCCCTCCAACCTCGCCGCGCTGGCGCCGGAGGGCACCTCGCTGCCGCACCTGAGCCTGCTCTCCTCGGTGGACCTGTTCGCGGCCTGGGCCCTGGTGCTCACCGTGATGGGGATGGCCCACGTCTCGAAGGTCTCGCTGCTGCGCTCGAGCGTCGTCAGCACGATCCTCTGGGTCTCGTTCGTCCTAGTCTTCCGCTTCGCGCTGCCCTCCCTCACTTCGCCGGGACCGAGCTAGACACCACCATGGCCCGCACGCTCATCGCCGCACTGGCCCTCTTCGCCGCCACCCCCGCCGTGGCCGCCGAGCCCGCGCCGCTCACGTTGGACGACGCGCTGGCCATGGCGGCGCGCAAGAACTACGACCTCGCGCTCGCCAAGCTGCAGGGAGAGAGCGCCGGCGTGGACACGTACGCCAGCTGGGCGAACGTCTTGCCGCGCATCGATCTCTCCGCCAGCTTCGGCGGCAGCTACCTCGGGGCGCAGCAGAAGGTGAACACCTACCCCGTCCTGAACTTCAACCCCGGGGCGCCGGAGGCGACCAGGTACTCTCTCTCCTTCGAGCAGACGACGAAGGACATCCCGGGGACGGGCATCGCCAACTTCGGCCTGGGCGTCCAGCTGGTGCAGCCCATCTTCGACGGCCTGCGCGGCCCGCGGCTCATCGAGCGCGCGAGGCTGTCCGAGCAGGCGGTGGCGCGGCAGATAGACGAGACGGCGCTCTCGCTCTCCTTCGACGTCACCCGTCGCTTCTACGAGGTGGTGAAGGCCGACAAGAGCGCGTCCGTGCTCGAGGAGACGGTGAAGCGCAGCGAGGAGTTCGTGCAGCGCGCCGACGCCCTCTTCAACGCCGGCCGGCTGCCCAAGAGCGACGTCATCGCCGCCCGCGTCAACCTGGGCAACGACCGCATCAGCCTGGAGACGCAGCGCGCACGGGCGGAGCAGGCCAGGACCGACCTGGCCATGGCGCTGGGCGCGCGGCCGCAGGAGATCGGCGCGCTGGCGGCGCCGCCGGACGTGGACCGCGACGAGATCGCCAGGCAGGAGCCCCCGGGGGCGGACGCGCTGCTCTCGCGGGCCCAGGAGAAGCGCCCGGCCTTCGCCCGCGCCAAGGTCCTGCTGGAGCAGGCGGCGCTGGACAAGAGGATCGCCGCGGCGGACTGGTGGCCGCAGGTCAACGGCTCGCTCGCTTACGAGCGGCAGGGCCCCACCTTCGCCGGCGAAGACGGGGTTTGGGGCAACCCGGTACGCCAGTTCGTCTTCACCGGAGCGGTGAGCGTCTCCTGGAACGCCTTCAACGGCCGCCAGACCCTGGCGGGAGAGCAGCGCGCAAACATCGCCGAGCGAATCGCGCTGACCCAGGCGGCGCAGCTCGCGGTGCAGGTGGAGGGGGAGCTTGCGCGGGCGCGCACGAACGTGGTGCTGCTGGCCAGGGCCGTGGCGCTCTCCGCCGAAAATCTCAAGATCGCCGAGGAGGGCGTCTCGCTTGCCCAGCAGCGTCTGGACGCGGGCGCCGCGACCCAGCTGGAGGTCCGCGACGCCGCCCTCAAGCTCACGCAGGCCAAGCTCACCCTGGTCAACGCCCGCATCGACGCGATCGTCGCTCGCGCCGACTTGAATCGCGCCGCAGGCGGCGCTCCGTAACCCTCCCCCTGCCCCCTCCCAGAGGGAGGGGGAAGCTGGATGAGAAAACCATGACCTGGTTCAAGCGAATCGTCGCCGTCCTCTTCCTGCTCGCGGTGGCGGGCATCGTGGCGCTCAGCCTCAAGCCGAAGAAGGAGAAGCCGGTCGAGGTCCAGATGGCGAAGGTGCAGAAGGCCGCCATCACCCGCTCCGTCAGCGGCGCCGGCAAGCTGGACCCGGCGACGCAGGTGAAGGTCTCCTCCAACCTCTCCGGCGACCTGTTGGAGCTCAAGGTCAAGGAGGGCGACACGGTCAAGAAGGGCGACCTCCTCGCGAAGATCGAGTCGCGCCGCTATGCCGCCCAGGTCCAGCAGGCGCAGGCCGCGGTGGCCTCGCTCAAGGCGGACCTGGGGGTCACCGAGGTCGAGATCAGCCGGCTCAAGCAGGAGCGCGACCGCATCCTGAAGCTGGTCGGCGCGGCCAGCGCCAGCAAGGCCGAGCTGGAGCGGGCGGAGTCGGAGATCGCCTCGGGCGAGGCGCGGGCCCTGGCGGCCAAGGAGCGCATCGGGCAGTCCAACGCCGCCCTCGCCGAGGCCGCGCACTTCCTCTCCCAGACCACCCTCTACTCGCCGCTCGACGGCGTGGTCACCAGCGCCCCGAAGAAGGTGGGCGAGCGCGTGCGCGGCTCCGACTTCACCGAGGACGTCATCCTGGTCATCTCCACGCTCAACGCCATGGAGGTGAAGGTCGAGGTCGGCGAGCACGAGGTCGTCTACATCAAGGAGGGCAACCAGGCCGAGGTGGAGGTCGACGCCTTCCCGGACAAGAAGTGGCCGGCCACCGTCGTGGAGATCGCCAAGAACGCCAACATCAAGAACCAGGGCACCGAGGCCGAGGTGACCACCTTCCTGGTGCGCATGGCGCTGACCACGCCCATGCCCGGCGGCCTGCCCGGGATGAGCGCCGAGGTCAGCATCGCCACCGAGACGCACGAGAACGCGGTGGTGGTGCCCATCCAGTCGGTGGCGGCGCGCACCGAGAAGGAGCTCAAGGGCGACGACGCGTCAGGCGCCGGCTCCGTGGTCGAGAACCAGGTCCCGGCCATCGCCGGCCGCAAGAAGAAGGCGCGCGATCCGCTGCAGAAGGTGGTCTTCGTGGTCGAGGAGGGCGTCGCCAAGGCCCACCGCGTGGAGACCGGCCTCGCCAGCGAGACGGAGATCGAGATCCTCGCCGGCGTCGACGAGGGCGAGACCATCGTGGTCGGCCCGTACAAGGCGGTCTCCAAGGAGCTCAAGGACGGCAAGCCGGTGGAGCCCGAGAAGGAGAAGAAGGACAAGGGGAGCAAGCCGTGACGGAGGCGCCCCCCAGCCCGGCGCCCGCGGCGCCCGCGGCTCCTGACGCTTCCGCGGCAGTGCAGCCGCCCGCCGAGCCCGCGCTCATCGAGCTCGCCGACGTGCGCAAGTTCTACCGCGTCGGCGAGGAGGAGGTGCACGCGCTCGACGGCGTCTCCTTCTCGGTGAAGAAGGGCGAGTGGGTGGGCATCGTCGGCCAGTCAGGCTCGGGCAAGTCGACGCTGATGAACATCCTGGGCTGCCTGGACTCGCCCAGCTCCGGCCTCTACCGGCTCAACGGCACCGACGTGCGCGGGCTCTCCGACAACGCGCTGGCCGACCTGCGCAACAAGGAGATCGGCTTCGTCTTCCAGACCTTCCAGCTGCTGGCGCGCTCCACCGCGCTCGCCAACGTCGAGCTGCCGCTCATCTACCGCGGCGTGTCGCGCAGCGAGCGGCGCAAGCGGGCCCAGGACGCGCTGGCCAAGGTGGGCCTGTCCCAGCGCATGAACCACAAGCCCAACGAGCTGTCCGGCGGCCAGCGCCAGCGCGTCGCGGTGGCGCGCGCGCTCGTCGGCGAGCCCTCGCTGCTGTTGGCCGACGAGCCGACCGGCAACCTGGACACCGCCACCGGCGAGGACATCATCCGGCTCTTCGAGGAGCTGAACCGCGCCGGCCACACCATCCTGCTGGTCACGCACGAGCCGCGGCTGGCGGCGCGCTGCCCGCGGGCGGTGCGGCTCTCCGACGGCAAGGTCGTGGCCGACGGGCCGGGCCGGGACGTGGCGGCGATGCAGCTGCCGCGGGCGGTGGGAACATGATCCGCGGGGTGCGACGGCTGCTCGGGGAGCTGCGGGAGGGGACCGGCATCGCCGCGGTGGCGCTGGCCTCCAACCGGCTGCGCACGCTCCTGACCACGCTGGGCATCGTCATCGGCGTGATGACGGTCATCGCCATCGTCGCCATCATCCAGGGCCTCAACGCCAGCTTCGCCACCTCGCTCTCGGGCTTCGGGGCGAGCACGCTCTACGTCTCGAAGATGAGCTTCGTCCACAGCCAGGACGACTGGTTCTCCTTCCGCAACCGCAAGGCCCTGGGCAAGAAGGAGCTGGCGGCCATCGAGCGCGAGTCGGTGCTGGCCAAGTGGGTCGCCCCGCAGATCCACTCGCACACCTCCATCTCGGGCAACGGCAAGGAGCTGGGCAGCATCGAGGTCACCGGCACCAGCGCGCAGTACCTGCAGGCCAACGGCGGTGGGATGCAGACCGGCCGCTTCCTGGCCGACGCCGAGGTGGAGTATTCGCGCTCGACGGTGGTGCTGGGCGCCGACGTGGCCGACCAGCTCTTCCCCGGCTCGGCGTTCGAGGACGTGGTGGGGCGCAAGGTGCAGCTGGCCGGGCGCTCGTTCATGGTGGTGGGGGTCATGGAGCGGCGCGGGCGCTTCCTGGGCATGAGCATGGACACCAACGTCATGGTGCCCTGGACCACCTTCCTGGGCCTGTACGGGGCCAAGCGGTCGATGACCATCGCGGTGGTCGGCGAGCCCGAGAAGCTCAGCCAGCTGGAGGACGAGCTGACCGGCATCCTGCGGCGCGTGCGCCAGGTGCCGCCGGGCAAGGAGGACGACTTCGCCATCAACCGGCAGGAGCAGATCCTCAAGGTCTACAACCAGCTCACCGGCGCGCTGTACGGCGTGGCCATCGCGGTGGGGCTGATCACGCTCATCGTCGGTGGCATCGGCATCATGAACATCATGCTGGTCTCGGTGCACGAGCGGACCCGGGAGATCGGCCTGCGCCGGGCGCTGGGGGCGCGCAAGCGGACCATCCTGCTGCAGTTCCTGCTCGAGTCGCTGGCGGTCTCCGCGGTGGGGGGCGCGGTGGGCACCGCCCTGGGATTGGGGGTGGCGCAGCTGGTGGCCTTGGTCTCTCCCTTGGCGGCGGCGGCGACGCCCTCCGCCATCGCCCTGGGCATCGCCTTCTCGGCGGCGGTCGGACTGCTCTTCGGAAGCTGGCCGGCCTGGCGCGCGGCGAACCTCGATCCCGTGGAGGCGCTGCGGTGGGAGTGACGAGCCGACCCGGCCCGCGCAGGCGGGCTTCGCAGCGTCAGGCGCGACTCCGGTCGCCGGCTGATCTCCACCGACCCCAACCCCCGGGGGCGTGCCGCCCATGACCGCGCTCATCGACACCATCGCCCTGGCCCTGGCGACGCTGCGCAGCAACCCGCTGCGCTCGCTGCTGACGCTGCTGGGCATCGTCATCGGCGCGGCGACGGTGGTGGCGATGATGTCGCTGACCGAGGGCCTGCGGGTGAAGGTGGAGACCGACCTGGCGATGCTCGGCGCCGGCGCGCTGCACGTGGCCAAGTACCCGGCCATCGGCACGCCGGGGATGGACTGGAACAAGTACCGCAAGCGCAAGAGCCTGACCCTGGAGGACGCGCGGGCGGTGGCCGAGAACTGCCCGCACGTGAAGCGCGTCTCCCCCGAGCGCTTCTCATTCCCGCCGGAGAAGCTATCGACCAAGGAGCGCGCCACGCGGCCCAACATCTGGGTCGGCGGCGTCCAGCCCGAGTACGAGCCGGTCAACGGCTACGAGATCGCCCAGGGCCGGTTCATCAGCGAGGTGGACGTCGCGCTGGCCCGCCGCGTGGTGGTCATCGGCGCCGACGTGGCGGACGCGCTGTTCCCGCACCAGAGCCCGCTGGGCGAGACGGTGCGCATCCGCTCGGCCCCCTACACCGTCATCGGCGTGCTGGAGCGGATGGGGACCATCCTGGGCCTGGCGAGCAAGGACACCATCGCCGTCGTGCCGCTGCCGGCCTTCGACGCCGACCTGGGCAAGAGCCACGAGATGGAGCTGGGCGTGCAGGCCATCACCCCGGACCAGATGCGCATCGCCGAGGACGAGCTGGTGGGGCAGTTGCGGCGCACGCGCAAGGTCGCGCCCAACGAGGAGAACGACTTCGAGGTCTTCTCCAACGAGTCGATGACCAGCATGTTCAACAACCTCGCCGCCACCATCGCCGCCGCCACCTTCGGGGTCTGCGCGCTGGCGCTGCTCGTCGGCGGCATCGGCATCATGAACATCATGCTGGTCTCGGTGGTGGAGCGCACCCGAGAGATCGGCATCCGCAAGGCCCTGGGCGCCCGCCGCCGGCGCGTCCTCTCGCAGTTCGTGGTCGAGGCGGTGGTGCTCTCGCTCATCGGCGGCCTGCTGGGAGTCGGGCTGGGCGCCACGGTGGCCATCTTCGCGCGAGAGGTCTACGGAGTGCCGGCGAGCGTGCCGGTGTGGGCGGTCCTGCTGGCGCTGAGCTCGGCCTCGGGGTGCGGCCTGGTCTTCGGCATCTACCCCGCGGTGCGCGCCAGCCGGCTCGACCCGGTCGAGGCGATGCGGGCGGAGTAGGGAGCAGGGGGCGGGCTCGGTGTTCGAGACCAAGGCCATCGAGGCGCTGCTGCACCAGGCGTACATCGCCGTCGAGGGCACCGGGCTGCGCGACGAGGAGCGCAAGAAGGCGGTGGAGATCGCCGCGCTGCTGGGCGAGCTGGCGCGAACCCGGAAGCGCGGGCACCTCGTCGACGCGGCGGCGGGGAAGGCCTACGTCGGGGTGCTGGCGGCCAGGCTCGTCGGCTACGGGCAGGTGACGGTCATCGAGCGCGACGCGGCGAGGGCGCAGGCCAGCCGCGAGGCGGCGAAGCGGCTGGGCGTCGCGGAGCGCGTGAAGGTCGTCCAGGGCGACGTCGGCGATCCCGGGTGCTGGCCGCGGAAGCCGGACCTCGTCGCCGCGCTGCACGCCTGCGGCCCTGCCTCGGATTCGATCATCGACGCGGCCATCGCCAACGAGGCGAGGTGGCTGCTGCTGGTGCCCTGCTGCTACGGAGCGCAGGTGCCGTTCGCCAAGCTCGCGGAGGAGAAGGCGGAAGAGGCAGGGATGGCGCGCCACCCGGAAGTTCGCCGGCGGCTGGTCGCCGGGCTCGTCGACGCCGAGCGGACGCTTCGGCTGGAGGCGGCGGGCTGGCAGACGACCGTCGCGCCGTTCGTGCCGCCTACGGTCACGCCGCACAACCTGCTCTGGCGGGCGCGAAGGTCGCGCGAGGCAGGGCGGATGGCGGAGGCCGCGGCGGCGCTGGGGCGGCTGCGAGGCTGAAGTCGCCACCCGCCGGCCTGCGCCAGCGGCCCGAGAAACAGCGGAGGGCCCTCGGCATCCAACGGATGCTTCGAGATCGAAACAATTTCCCGTTCCCGCACCGGAGGCAATCGATGGCTTCGCACGGATCGCTGCTCTTCTCGCCCACGACGATGGGCGGGCTCCCGTTGTCCAACCGCATGGTGATGGCCCCGATGACCCGCAGCCGGGCAGTGGAGGCCAACACCCCGAACGAACTGATGGCGGAGTACTACGCCCAGCGAGCGAGCGCCGGCCTGATCATCACGGAAGGGACTTCGCCGTCTCCGAACGGCACGGGCTACCCCCGGATTCCCGGCCTCTGGTCCGAGAACCAGGCTGCGGCCTGGCAGCAGGTCACGCAGCGCGTCCACGATCTGGGCGGGAAGATCTTCGTCCAGCTCATGCACACCGGTCGGGTCGGCCATCCCGCCAATCTCCCGCCCGGAGCCGAGGTGGTGGCGCCCAGCGCCGTGGCCGCCGAGGGCGAGATGTACACCGACGCCAGGGGCCCCCAGCCGCACCCCGTCCCGAGGGCGATGAACGCCGCGGACCTGGAGCGCGCCCGCGAGGAGTACGTGAACGCGGCGCGCCTGGCGGTGAAGGCCGGGTTCGACGGGGTCGAGCTCCACGGGGCCAACGGCTACCTGCTCGAGCAGTTCCTCAGCCCGCACTCCAACCTGCGGGACGACGCCTACGGCGGCTCGGTGGAAAAGCGTCGGCGCTTCGTCGTGGAGGTGGCCCGGGAGGTGGCGCGGGCCATCGGCGGGGCGAAGGTGGGCATCCGGCTCTCGCCCTACGGGGCCAACGCCGGGATGAAGCCCTACCCGGAGATCGACCAGACCTATCGGGAGCTGGTGGGCGAGCTGGCCGGGACGGGCATCCAGTACGTGCACGTGGTCGACCACTCGGCGATGGGCGCGCCCGCGGTCCCCGCTTCGCTCAAGCGCGAGCTGCGAGCAGTCTGGCCGCGCACCTATATCGCCAGCGGCGGATTCGACCGGGCGAGCGCCGAGGCGTCCCTGGAGGCGAAGGAGGCCGACCTCGTCGCGTTCGGCCGGCCCTTCCTGTCCAACCCGGACCTCGTGGCCCGCTTCGAGAAGGGGCTCCCGCTCGCCGCCCCGGACTTCAAGACCTTCTACACGCCGGGGCCCAAGGGCTACACGGACTACCCGGCCCACTCCGGCTGAGCCAGCTCGACGAGCGAGGACGAGCCGTGCTCGGCGTGACGCCGGGCGCGGCTCTCTTCTCGGAGCGGTCCTCGAGACCAGAAACACCAAGGCCCCCGGCGCTGGGCGCCGAGGGCCTCGGGATGCGGTGTCGCGGTCGAGGGCCTTAGAGCTTCTTGGCGGCCTCGATGGCCTTGGCGTAGTCCGGCTCCTTGGTCATCTCGGCGACGTACTCGACGTGCTGGATCTTGTCGTTCTTGTCGACGACGAAGACGGCGCGGGCCAAGAGGCCCATGCCCGGCGACCACACGCCGTAGGCGCGGCCGAAGTTGCGATCCTTGTAGTCCGAGAGGGTCTTCACCTTGTCGATGCCGGCGTTGCCGCACCAGCGGGCCTGGGCGAAGGGCAGATCCATCGAGACGGTGACGACCTTCACGTTGGAGAGCTGGGCGGCCTCCACGTTGAAGCGCCGGGTCTCCATGTCGCAGACCGGGGTGTCCAGCGACGGCACGGTGGCGATGATGCGCGCATGCCCGGCGAGGTCCTTGCCGGTCACCGGCGACATGTCGTTCGCGACGAGCGCGAAGTCGGCGGAGACCTTGTCACCGACCTTGAGGGCGGGACCCTCGAGATCGACTCCGTTGCCCTTGAAGGTCACGGCGTTCTTGCGGATGGCGGCCATGGTCGGTTGCTCCCTGGAAAAGGGTTGGTGATGGTTTGAGGCTGCGGAAAATCGCCTTCGGGGCGGCTGATGTCGATGCGGAGCGACCGGCGAAGCGCGCTGCCGTCCGCACGCCAACTTAGATGCATAGGCCCCAAAAAGGGTGCGCGAGGCTCTACTTCTTGAAGAACCGCGACAGCAGCCCGCCCTTGCGGTCGTCGGCGGCGAGGGCCGGCAGGGTCGCCGCGCCGTCTTCAGGGAGGGCGAACGGGTCGGCGGCCCTCGAGTCCAGGGCCACCGGGCGCCGGGTCTGGGTGGGCGCCCCGGCGAACAGGCTGAGCATCCCGTCCGCGGAGAGCTGGAAGGTCAGCTCCCCTTGGGCTCCGGCCGGCACGCGGGCCAGGCCCAGGAACTCGAGGTCTGGCGAGTCGTCCTTCTCTCCCTGGTAGACCGCGACCTCCAAGGCCTTGGCGCCGCCGAAGGCAACGGTCTTCTCGCAGGGCAGCGGCGAGCCTGCGTCGAGGACGCGGTGGAAGGCGCCCTCCAGGGTGCGGGCGAAGACCGCCAGGGACAGCTTCTCCTCGACGTGCAGGCTGAAGGTCTCGGCGCTCGGGTCGTCGAGCAGGGCGCGGCCGATGAGCGCCGCGCCGATGGCGACCGAGGCGAAGGGGTCGAGGTCGCGGTGCGCCGGCTTGCCGATGAGGCCCTCGACGGCCGCGCGCACGGCCGGGCTCTGGCTCTGGCCGCCGACCAGCAGCACCTCGTCGATGGCCGACGGCGGGATCTCGGAGGCGGTCAGGACCACGCGGGTGACCGCCAACGAGCGCTCGACCAGGTCCGCGGTGAGCGCCTCGAGCTTGGCGCGGTCCAGCGAGGCGTCCAGGCTCACCGGCTCGCCGTCCTTCTGGGCGATGACCGGCAGCATGACCCGCGCGTCGGCGCGCTCGGACAGCTGGATCTTGGCGGTCTCGGCGGCGTCGCGGACGCGCTGGCGCGAGAGCGGGTCGACGGGCAGCGCGAAGCCTTGGGTCGCCTGGAAGCGCTCCTCGAGCCAGCGCGAGACGCGGGCGTCGAAGTCCAGCCCGCCCAGGAAGTTGTCGCCGCCGGCGCCCGCGACCTCCAGGTCGTCGCCGGTCGCCTCCAGCACCGAGGCGTCGAGCGTGCCTCCGCCCAGGTCGTAAACCAGCAGGCGCTTGCGGGTCAGGCCCTTGCCGAAGCCGTAGGCGACCGCGACCGCGGTGGGCTCGGAGAGGACGCGGACGATCTCCAGGCCCGCGAGCTGGCCCGCGTAGCGCACGGCCTGGCGCTGGCGATCGTTGAAGTAGGCCGGGACGCCGATGACCGCGCGCACGGTGGCGCAGCCCAGCTCGGTGCTGGCGCGGTCGCGGATCTCGTGGAGCAGGTACGAGAGCACCTGCGGCACCGAGATGACTTTGCCCTGCACCTTCACCGCGACGTCGCCGTGCTCGTCCTGCGCGAGCTCGTACGGGAAGCGCGAGGCCATCTCCTTGACCTTGCGCGAGCCGGCGCGGCGGCCGACGAGCCGCTTGGCCCCGAAGATGGCGCTCTTGGGGTCGACCAGGACATGCGCCTTGGCGCGCGCGCCGACCAGCAGGCGCCCCTTCTCGTCGAAGGCCACCACCGAGGGCATGTTCAGGTTGCGGCCCTCGAGCGGCAGGTGCTTGATGCCGCCGCCCTTCCAGACGGCCACGCGGCAGTTGGTGGTCCCCAGGTCGATGCCGAGGATGGGCGCGTCCGACCTCTTCGTCGGCGGCTGCGAGGGCGACGAGGCGCCGCTCAGGATGGCCTCGCGGCGCCGCTTGCGCTCCTCGGCCGCGGGGTCGGTCGGCGGGGTGGCAGGCTGGGCGGCCGCGGCGGCCGCGGCGGCCGGCGCCGGGGGGCGGCTCTTGCGCGTCCCGTTGGCGAGCGCGAGCAGGTCCTGGCTGTCGTGGTCCAGGGCGCGGATGGCGACGGTCATCCCGGGTCGGGCGGGGTCGGCCGAGATCGACTCGACCTTGCCCTCGCCGCCGAGGATCTTGGCGCCGTTCTTGAGCACGAACAGGAACGCGAAGACCGTCCCCAACGCCTTGGGCGAGCGGGTGCCGACGAAGATCTGGTTGCGCGCAAGGCTGGGCCCGAGCTTGGCGAGGAACTCTTCCTCGCTCTCGTAGGGGAGCCGCAGCTTGATGAGGGGCAATCCGGCCATTGCGCGCGACTCTTACTTCACCAACGCGTACAGCCGCTCCAGGGCTTGCGCGATCTTCGAAGGGTCGGAGCCGCCGGCCTGCGCCAGGTCGGGCTTGCCGCCGCCGCGCCCGCCCACTTCCTTGGCGATCTCGCGGATGAGGTCGCCGGCCTTGTTGCCCCTGGCCACCGCGTCCTTGGACACCGCGACCAGCAGCACCGCCTTGCCGTCCTTCTCGCCGCCCAGGCCGATGACGGACAGCGGCAGCTTGTCGCGCAGCTTGTCGGCCATGTCGCGGAAGGCCTCGGCGTCGGCGGGGTCGATCCGCGCGGTCACCACCTTCACGCCGTTGACGTCCTTGGCCTGCTCCGCCAGGTCGCCGGCGCCCTCGGTGGAGCCCTTCTTCTTGAGCGCGTCGAGCTCCTTCTCCAGCGTCTTGACGGTGGCCAGCAGCTTCTCGGCCGCCTTCTCCGCCTGGTCGGGCGAGGCGCGCAGCAGGTCGGAGACCGCGCGGACCCTCTTGCGCTGCTCCTGCACCCGCTTGAGCGCCTCGGCGCCGGTCACCGCCCAGATGCGGCGCACGCCGGAGGCCAGCGACTCGTCGCTGTCGATGAGGAAGGTGCCGATGTCGCCGGTGCGGTCGACGTGGGTGCCGCCGCACAGCTCCAGCGACGGCCCGAACTTCACCATGCGCACCTTGTCGCCGTACTTCTCGCCGAAGAGCATCATCGCGCCTTCCTTGCGCGCGTCCTCGATGCCTACGACCTTGAGATCGCGGCCGACGTTGGTGCGCACCAGCGCGTTGACCTTCTCCTCGACGTCCGCCTGCTGCTCGCCGGTGAGCGGCGAGAAGTGGGTGTAGTCGAAGCGGAAGCCGTCGGGGGCGACCTTGGAGCCGGCCTGCTTGACGTGGTCTCCCAGCGTCTGGCGCAGCACCAGGTGCAAGAGGTGGGTCGCCGAGTGGTTGCGGCGGATGGCGGCGCGGCGCTCGGGGTCGACCTCGAGCTTGACGGCCTGGTCGACCTTGACCGTGCCCTTCTTGATCTTGCCCAGGTGGACGAGCAGCCCGCCGACCGGCTTGTGCGTGTCGGTGACCTCGATGGTCAGGCCGTCCGCCTCGATGAGGCCGGTGTCGCCGACCTGGCCGCCGGACTCGCCGTAGAACGGGCTCTTGGCGACGACGACCTCGACCGCCTGGCCCTCGCTGGCGGTGTCGACCTTCTTGCCGCCGGCGACGAGCGCGCGGACCTTGGACTCGGCCTCGAGCGTGTCGTAGCCCACGAACTCGGTGTCGCCCAGGGACTGCTGCAGCTGGTGGTAGACGTCGGCGATGGCCTTGTCGCCGGAGCCGGCGAAGGTCTGCTCGGTCTTCTGCTCGTCGACCCACTTCTTGTAGCCGTCCTCGTCGACCGTGAAGCCGCTCTCGTTGGCGATGATGCGGGTCAGGTCCGGCGGGAAGCCGTGGGTGTCGTGCAGGAAGAAGATGGTCTTGAAGGGGATGGCCTTCCCGCCCTTCTTGCCCAGTTCCTCCATCTCGCCGGCGAGCATCTTGGTGCCCTTGTCCAGCGTCTTGCGGAAGGAGATCTCCTCCTGCTTGGCGAACTCGAGGATGGTCGACCGGTTGGCCTTGAGCTCGGCGTAGTGGCCGCCCATCAGCTCGATGACCCGGTCGGCGGTCTCGAAGAGGAACGGGTCCTTCAGGCCCAGCCGCGAGCCGTAGCGGATGGCCCGGCGCATGATGCGGCGCAGGGTGTAGCCGCGGCCCTCGTTGCTGGGCAGCACGCCGTCGGCGACCAGGAAGGCGGTGGCGCGGCTGTGGTCGGCGATGACGCGCATGGCGACGTCGTCGGGCTGCATCGAGGCGCCGTACTTCTTCTTCGAGAGCTCCTCGACGCGGGCGATGATCGAGCGCAATAGGTCGGTGTCGTAGTTGGAGGCGACGCCCTGCACCACCGCGGCCAGGCGCTCCAGGCCGGCGCCGGTGTCGACGCAGGGCTTGGGCAGCGGCTTGAGCGAGCCGTCCTCGGACTGCTCGAACTGCATGAAGACGTGGTTCCAGATCTCCATCCAGGCGTCGGAGTCGGCGATGGACTGGTCGACGAAGAACCTGCGCGCGTGCTCGTCGATGAACTTCGGGTCGCGCTCCGGGCCGCGGTAGACGTGCATCTCGGTGCACGGGCCGCAGGGGCCGACCGGGCCCATCTGCCAGAAGTTGTCCTTGCGGCCGAGGCGGAAGATGCGCTCCGGGCGGACGCCGACGTCCTTCCAGAACTGCTCGGCCTCGGTGTCCGCGGGGATCTTGCCCTCGCCCTCGAAGATGGTGATGGAGAGCAGGTTGGTGTCGATGCCCAGCCACTCGGGGCTGGTGACGAACTCCCAGCCGAACCGGACCGCGTCCTTCTTGAAGTAGTCGCCGAAGGAGAAGTTCCCCAGCATCTCGAAGAAGGTGTGGTGGCGGGCGGTGTAGCCCACGTTGTCCAGGTCGTTGTGCTTGCCGCCGGCGCGCACGCACTTCTGGCTGCTGGTGGCGCGGGTGTAGTCGCGCTTCTCGCGGCCGGTGAAGACGTCCTTGAACTGGTTCATGCCGGCGTTGGTGAAGAGCAGCGTCGGGTCGTTCTGCGGCACGAGCGAGGAGGAGGCGACCCGGCGGTGGCCCTGCTTCTCGAAGTAGGCAAGGAAGGCTTCGCGGATCTCGGCGGCGGTGCGCTTCTGCATGGGTTCGTCCGTGGCGGTGCGGCGCCCCCTTCTTGGGAGGGCCGGTTCATGGAAAGTCCGAGTCGATAACACGGGTTAGGGGTGGGAACAACGGCGGCAGCAGGGCTCGTCCCGGTCCTTGGAAGTCCATGGAGTCCATGGAGTCCATTCAGTCCATCGGGTCACTGCATGGACTGCATGGACTGCATGGACTGCAGCCGCGCGCCTCAGTCCCGGCACAGCCTGCGGATGAGGTCCGCTTCCTTGGGGAACAGGCGCAGCACGTCCGAGACGTGCGCGAACTCCAGGTCCTCGAACTCGAAGCCCGGAGAGACCGTGCAGCCACAAAGCACGGCCTCGCCCACGGGCTCGGCGGCCTGCCAGGCGCCAGCGCGAACGAAGGCCTGCGGGTTCTTCTCGTCCAGGCGCACCGTGCCCACGCCCAGTTGGTGGAGCAGCAGCGGCCCGCCGTCATAGTGGTGCCAGACCTCGCAGGCGGGGATGCGGTGGAACTGGCTGAACTCGCCCGGACGCAGCAGGTAGTAGATGGCCGTGCCGGCCGAGCGCACCCGGCCGTCCGCCAGCGTGACCCGCTGGGTGCTGCGGAAGGTCTCGCGGTAAGAGCCGCCCTCGGGGTGCGGCTCGAGCCGCAGTTCGTGGATCGTCTGCTGGGCGTCCATCCGGCCTCCGTTGACCTTGAAATCCCACCCCATCCGGCGGTCGCGGCGCAAGCGGCTGGTGCGCTGCGCCGTCTCTTGCGCGCGGACGCAGGACATGAGAAGCGCGAAGCGAGGGCTCGGCCGCGGCACGCCGGAGGCAGGCCTTTCTCCCGCTGTGGCTGCAGAAGAGCTTCGGAGCCTGGACGACCTACGGAGGCTTCGGCTGGCGCGTCAGCTCTCAGGCGCAAAGCTGGTTCTTCGGCTGGCTGCTCCAGCGGCGCTTCTTCGATCGACTGATCGTGGGCGTGGAGGTCGTCCACGAGACCGGCGAGGAATCCGACACACGCTTCGACCTGGGCTTGGTGCTCGAACTGAGCGAGCACCACCACCTGCTCTTCTCTGCCGGCCGATCAATCGGGTCGGCGGTTGCCTTCCAGGCCTACCTGGGCTGGCTCGTGACGCTGGGGGCCGAGGAGGAAGAGGAGCGGCCGAAGCCGGACTGAGGGCCGGGGCGCACGGATTGTCCTCCTCCGGGGAAATGGCGCGGCGTGAGAGGCGGTTGACGTGTACGATCCGCCGGTCCCGGAGCCACACGAACGAACGCCATGACCCCTCTCTCTTCCGCAGCAAACCCCAGCCCCCTCGAGCGCCTGCGCCGCGAGCTGTCCGAGCGCTTCCTCGAGCGCGATGACGTCGTCGAGGGCCTCCTGTGCGCCCTGGTCGCGCGCGCCCACGTGCTCATCGTCGGGCCCCCGGGCACCGGCAAGAGCGAGCTGGCGCACGAGGTCTGCCGCCGCGTCGAGGGCGCGCAGTACTTCCAGTGGCTGCTGACCCGCTTCACGACCCCCGAGGAGCTCTTCGGCCCGGTCTCGCTCAAGGCGCTGGAGGGCGACCGCTACACGCGCGTCACCGACGGCAAGCTGCCGCGCGCCCACGTCGCCTTCCTCGACGAGGTCTTCAAGGCCTCGTCCGCCATCCTCAACACGCTGCTCGCCTTGATGAACGAGCGCCGCTACCACGGGGGCGACGGGCCCGAGGAGGCGCCGCTGATCACGCTGGTCGGCGCCGCCAACGAGCTGCCCGAGGAGGACGAGCTGGTCGCGCTCTTCGACCGCTTCCTGCTGCGCTACGACGTGGACTACTTGCGCGAGGACTACCTCTTCCTGCGGATGCTCGCGCTCGAGCCGAATACGGGTGGCTCGGGTCTGCCGCTGAAGGAGCTCGAGGCGCTGCAGGCCAAGGCGCAGGCGGTGAAGGTGCCCGAGGGCGTCCGGCGCGACCTGCTCGAGCTGCGCAACCTGCTCAACGCCAAGGGCGTGGTCGCCTCGGACCGCCGCTACCGCCAGTCGCTCGATCTCCTGCGGGCGAAGGCCGTGCTCCACGGCCGCGACGCGTGCACCAGCGAGGACCTGCAGATCCTCGAGCACGTGCTGTGGAGCGAGCCGTCGGAGCGCGCCGAGGTGCAGGAGGCGCTGCGCCAGCTCTCCTTCGGCCAGGAGGACGAGGCCCAGCGGCTGCTCTTCCAGGCCCGCGAGATCGCCGAGGGCGCGCACGCCGAGGGCGACGAGGAGGCCCGGCGCACCGAGGCCCTCTCCAAGCTGCACGAGCTCGGCCGCCGGCTCGACGGCATGGTCCGGGACGTCCAGTCGCGGGGCAAGCGCGCCGACCGCGTCGCCAGCTGCCGCGACGAGGTGAAGGCGCTGGTCCGCGGGCTCCTGTCCGAGGACGAGGACGCCGAGGGCGACGGGACCTCGCGGACGCACTGATGCTCGACCCGCGCCTCGTCGAGACCGACTCCTACGACCGCGAGGCGTTCGCGCGCGCGGTCCGCCACGTCGACGGCCTGGACGAGCTGGTCGAGCACGGCGAGACGCTCCTGCCGCACTTCCAGCCCCTGCTCGAGGACCTGTTCGCGGCGCTCTTCAAGCTGGTGGTCCGCGTGCGCGCGGAAGGCGACTCGCCGGCCTCCACGGGCCTCAACCGCCGGCTGCTGACGGCGATCACCGGCTCGCCCGACTTCGCCGCGCTCAAGGAGGAGACCGCCCTCGACGCCGCGCGCGCCGCCCACGCCGCGGCCAAGGTGGCCCGCCGGGCCCTGGCGCTGGTGAAGAGCGGCGAGCTCCTGCTCGAGGAGGAGCTGCTGCAGGCCCAGGAGCTCGCCGGCGAGGAGGAGCGGGCGGACCGGCTGCGCGAGGCGGCCAAGGACCTCAAGGACCAGGCCCCGCCCGAGACCGCCCGGAAGCTCGAGGAGGAGGCCGACAAGGCCGAGCGGCGCGCGCGAGCGCTGGCGCGCAAGGTCGCGCAGTCCAACTCCGAGCTGCCGCCGCGCCTGGACGCCGAGCTGTCGCAGGCGGCCTCGCGGCTGGCCGAGGACCTGCCGCGCCTGGACGAGTCGGTGGACTCCTTCTCCCGCGCGGTCGGCTCCTCCGGCCCGCGCAGCGCCGGCGAGCGGCTGCGGCTGGCCGAGAAGCTGGAGCAGAGCCAGAAGCTGCGCGCCCTGGCGGCGCTGGCCGGGGCCTTCCGCGCCGACGCCCGGGCCGTGCGCCGCAAGAACCGCGAGCGCGCCGCCACCGAGGTCTACCGCGTCGGCCGGGGCGCCGAGATCGGCCGGCTGCTGCCCTCGGAGCTGGTCGCGCTGCGCCACCCGCTGCGCCGCCGCGACTTCCTGCGCCGCCTGCTCGAGGAGCAGCTCAGCCAGTACGACCTGCGCGGCGACGACCGCCACGGGCGCGGGCCGGTGGTGGTCTGCGTCGACGGCTCGGGCTCGATGTCCGGCGCGCGCGAGCTGTGGGCCAAGGCGGTCTCGCTGGCGCTGCTCGACGTCGCCCGGCGGCAGGGCCGGCGGGCGAAGGCCATCGTCTTCTCCGGCCCCGAGGCGCCGCTGGCCGAGTTCGACCTGACCCGCGGCGGCAAGCTCGGCAGCCGGCGCACGGTGGCGCTGGACTCGGTGGTCGGGCTCGCCGAGTGCTTTCCCGGCGGCGGCACCGACTTCGAGAAGCCGCTGCGCGCCGCGCTGGAGGCGGTCAAGACGCACGAGCTCAAGGGCGCCGACGTGGTCTTCATCACCGACGGCGAGGCGAGCCTGACCGACGCCTTCGCCGAGGAGGTGCGGCAGGAGAAGAAGAAGCGCGACCTCGCCATCTTCGCGGTGCTGGTCGACGACCCGCAGTCGTCGCGCAACGTGCTGCGCGGCGGCGACGACGCGCTCTCGCGGGCCGCCCGGGAGCTGGGCAAGGTCGCCGACCAGCTCACCACCGTCACCGAGCTGACCTCGCAGGCCGCCAAGGACCTGTTCCGGCGGATCTAGCCCGCGGGCCGCTCAGGCGGCCTTGGCGCTCCCGCCGAGCACCTCGCGCATCTTCGCCGCCAGCTCGTCCAGGCGGTAGGGCTTGGCCAGGAACCCCACGTGCTCCTCGCGCAGCAGCGCGTGGGCCTCCTCGGAGTCGGTGTAGCCGCTCACCAGCAGGACGCGCAGCTCGGGCCGCAGCGCGCGCAGCCTGCGGAAGGCCTCCGCGCCCGACATCCCGGGCATGACCATGTCCAGCAGCACCAGCCCGATGCGCGACTGCTCCCGCTCCATCGTGGCCAGGGCCTCGGTGCCGCTGGCGGCGGTCAGCACGGTGTAGCCCGCCCGCTCGAGCAGGGGCTTGGTCACGTTGAGCACCAGCGGCTCGTCGTCGACCACCAGCACGAGCTCCGAGCCGCGCGCGGGCGAGACCGCCGCCAGGGGCTTCTTGACCTGCGGGGTCTGCCGCGACGAGGCCGGCAAGGTGACGCGGAAGCAGGCGCCCTCGCCGCGCCGGCTCTCGACCTCGATGGCGCCGCGGTGGGCGCGCACCACGCCGTACGCCGAGGCCAGCCCCAGCCCGGTGCCGCGCCCGGGGCCCTTGGTGGTGAAGAACGGCTCGAAGATGCGCGCCAGGTCGGCCGGCTCGATGCCCACCCCGGTGTCCCGGACCTCGAGGCAGACGCAGTCGCCCGGCTTCATCTCCAGCGCCGCGGCCCGGCCCTCGGACAGCTCGAGGTTGCGCACGGTGAGGTCGACGGTCCCGGTGGCGGGGATGGCCTGCTCGGCGTTGAGCAGCAGGTTGAGGACCACCTGCTCCAGCTGGCCGGCGTCGGCGGTCACCGCCCAGACCTGCTCCGGGAGGTGCAGGCCGAAGGTGAGCCGCTTCTGCGTGCGCGCGAACAGCGAGGAGGCCTTGCGCACCAGCTCGCCCAGGTGGACCTCGGAGACCTCGTAGCTGCCGCCCCGGCCGAAGGCGAGCAGCTGCCGGGTGAGGTGGGCGGCGCTGCTGACGTACTCGTCGACGTGGGAGAGGTGCTCGGGCAGGTCGGCCCGGTCGGGCTTGTTCTGCATCAGCGCCACCCGGCCGCGGATGCCGAAGAGGAGGTTGTTGAAGTCGTGGGCCACGCCGGCGGCGAGCCGGCCCACGGCCTCCAGGTTGCGCGCCTGCCGCAGCCGCTCCTCGGCCGCCTTCTTCTCGGTGACGTCCAGCACCAGGCCGCGCACGCCCACCAGCTTGCCGTCGCGGCGGATGGCGCCGGTGGTGACGATGATCGGGAAGGCGCTGCCGTCGCGGCGCAGGCCGCGGTACTCGTTGAGGCCGCCGCGCTCGGTCTGGGTGCTCGCCAGCCGGGCGACGGCGGCGCGGACCGCGGCGCGGTCGTCGGGGTGCACCGTGTCGAAGACGGTGAACCCCGACGGCACCTCGCCCTCCGGGTAGCCGAAGCTCGAGAAGGCGACCCGGTTCAGGTAGGTGAAGCGCCCCTCGAGGTCGGCCTCGAAGACGGTCTCGGGCAAGAGCTCGGCCAGCTCGCGGAAGCGGTTCTCGCTCTCGCGGGCGGCCCGCTGGGCGGCCTGCAGCTTCGCGGCGTGCGCCTCGGCGTCGTCCAGCGCCTCCTCGAGCCTGCCGAGCAGGAGCTGCGGGGAGACGGTCAGCATCGTGGCCAGCGCCACGAAGAGCAGGCCGCCGTTCACCCAGGCGCTCGCCTGCATCAGGACGGAGGGGGCGACGCTGTCGGGAGGAAGGGTGCCGGTCAGGTGGGCGCCGCCGATGAGCGCGATGGAGGCCGCGCCCAGCACCGTCAGCGCCAGCGCGGCGCGAACGCCCCGCAGCGGCGCCGCCAGCACCACCGCGGAGATGAGCAGCGTGAAGCCCATGCCCGTCAGGCCGACCCGCAGCAGGCTGGCGATTCCCCAGATCATCAACGCGGCCAGGAGCAGCCGGGCGCGGCTGTCGTAGGACAGGCGGCGGCGCGAGGCGAGGCCCACGACGAGCACCGCGAGCGTCAGCACGTAGGCGACGGCGAAGTGCGGCTGGGACTCGCGCACGGCGCGCAGGACCCCCACCGCGACGGGGACCGCGGCGAAGACCCCCGCCATCAGGAGCCAGACGTCGAGCAGGTGCGAGCGGGCCTGGTCGATCTCGGGGCGCCGGGACGGCCGGGCCGTGAGCAGCTGGACGATCGGCCCGAAGACGGTGCGGAGGAAGGAGAAGAGGCGAGGGGGCATAGGCGGGGTTTCTCGAGGTGCGCGAGCCGTTCGACCAGAGGCGCGCCGCCGGGAGTCGGTCCGTGCCCACTTCCGGCGGCCCGCCCCACTGCATTCCCATTGTTACGGAGCCGACGTTCCGGCGCCAGCAATGGATGGGGGCCGGTGGGGCCGCGAGAAAGCGCTGGAAAGTCGCCGGACTAGGGCTTCGGCCGCGGTTCGCCCGACGGCCCGCCGGCGACGACCGCGGCGGTTTGCTCCGGGCCGAAGTGGCGAGAAGCCTGCTCGAGCTGGTCCTTCGTGGTCGCATCGAGCGCCTGGGCCAGGGCCGTTCCCTCGAGCTTGAGCTGCGCCCGCCGTGCCCGGGCGATGGCGAAGGCACGAGCGTCCTCGGTGCACGCCGCCGGGTCGGGCCGAGGATCGAGGAGGAGCCTGAATTTCTCCTTCGCCCGGGCGAGGTCGCCGGGCGCGAACGGCTTGGAGAGGATCGCGCCGATCTCTGTGCGGATCTTGTCGACGGTGGGCTCCGCGGGTTCGCCCGGGGCCACCGGCGCAGTGACGAGCAGCAGCTCGGGTCGCCGGAGCGGGTCGAAGCGGACCTGCCAGGCGCGGGGCGCCGCAGGAGCCTCCAGCAGGCGCGACGCAAGGACGAGGAAGGACGGGTAGAGCGGCGCGTCCAGCGCCGGCGCCGGGATCGCCAGGGCGAGGGCGGTGGGCTCCTTGCTCATCACCAGGGTCCCGCGGACGCTCCCGCCGGTCGGTTCCCTCGGCACGGGCGCAGTGCCGGCGGGCAGGGGAGCGAACGCCGCGTCGATACGTGCGCGGACCTTGGCGGGGTCGAAGCGGCCGGCGACGATGAGGTGGGCGTTGCCGGGCTTGAATCGCTCCTGCCAGAAGGGCTGCAAATCGAAGAGGGTGATGGTCTCAACCTCGGGGCCGATCCCCAGCCGCCTCCCGTGGCCGGGCGTCGGCAGCACCGATTCCTCGGCCAGGCTCGTCGCGGCCAGCGCGCCATCGACAACGGAGGCCTTGGCCAGCTCTTCGAGCACGCGCGCCTTGGCACGCGCCAGGTCGGACTCGGTCGGGGCGCTCTTCATCCAGGCCGCCACGGTGTCCAGCTCGGCCAGGAGTTGATCGCCGGAAGCCACGACGGAGTAGAGCATGTAGTCGCTGCCCGTCTCGATCGTGCGCGGCGCCGCCGAGAGCACGCGCCCGGCGATGAGCGCCATGCCTGACTTTCCGGCCGGGTCGTGGTGGATGCCGCCGTCGATCAGGACGACCAGCGCCGCGGAGTCGCCGCAGGGGCCGGAGACGAGGTCGACGGCGAGCCCGTTGGGAAGCTTGGAGGCCTGCTGGAGCCAGGTCTCGGGCTGGCTCGCCGGGGTGGTCTTGGGGCACTGGCAGGAGGCGGCAAGCGCCGCGGCAGCAAGGGTGCAAAGGGCGAAATGGCGAGTGTTCTTCATGGGGTAGCGATTGTGGGATCGGAGGGCTGGCGTGTCCAGCCGGAAGCCGGAGAGGCGGTCCGCCCCGGGCACTCGAAGCGTTAGTGCCAAGTCGCCGGCAGATGTGGAACTACCAGTCACGGCAAAGGAACGGGTGGCCACTGGTCCCGAAGTTTGGGGACCGTGTAGGCTGCGCCGTTCCTTGGTTGGGTCAGGTCCTTTTCCTGGGGTTGCGGCATGTCACTTCGAGTCCTGCGGGTTGCTCTCTTCGTCGCGGTGTTCCTCCAGGCGTTCCAGGCCTTGGCGGCTGCGCCATTGGCCACGACCTCTCCCGCGACGTCGATCACGACCTCGTCGGCGGTCCTCAACGGCGCAGGCACGCCGAACGGCCAGACCACGACAGGCTGGTTCCGCATCAGCTCGACGAACCCCGGGACCTGCGACGACACCTTCGGGACGCGCGTACCCTCGACGGGAGGCACCGACCTGGGCGCCGGTGCGGTCTCCGTGGCCTACTCGATCACCGCGACGGGCCTGAGCTCGAACACCACCTACTACTTCTGCGCCATCGTCTCCAACGGGTCGGGCAAGGCGTACGGCTCCATCCTGTCGTTCCTGGTCCCCGCGGTGCCGACGGTGACGACCCTGGTGCCCCCCGCAGTGGGCAGCACCACCGCCACGCTCGAGGGCACGGCCAGCCCCGGCTCCGCGTCCACCACGGGCTGGTTCCGCTACGCCTCCACCAACCCCGGCTCCTGCAACGACACCTTCGGTACCCGTGCCCCGACCTCCGGCGGTTCGAACCTCGGCTCCGGGACCGTCCCGGTCGACTACACGTTCGCCATCACCGGGCTCACGCCGGGGACGACCTACTACTTCTGCGCCATCGCCAGCAACGCCTACGGGACCTCGTACGGGGCCGTCCTCTCCTTCACCACGCAGCCGCTCGCCCCGTCGGTGTCGACGAACGGCGCCACGCTGGTGACCGGCAGCACCGCCCAGCTCAACGGCTCGGCGAACCCGGGCGGCGACGTCACCACCGGCTGGTTCCGCTACTCGACCACCAACCCCGGCACCTGCAACGACACCTTCGGCACCCGCGCCCCCGCCACCGGCGGCACCCTGCTGGGCTCGGGCAACTCCTACGTCGCCTACTCGCTGGGCGTCTCGGGCCTGTCCGGCGCGACCACCTACTACTTCTGCGCCGTCGCCCAGAACTCGGTGGGGACCTCGGTCGGCACCGTCCAGTCCTTCACCACGCCCTCCGCCCCGACGGCGGTGACCACCTACGCGGCCACGAGCGTCACCAACTCCACGGCCACCCTGAACGGCCAGGCCAACCCCAGCGGCGCGCCCACCACCGGCTACTTCCGCTACGGCCTGACCAACCCGGGCACCTGCAACGACACCTTCGGCTCCCGCGCCCCGACCACCGGCGGCAGCGCGCTGGGGTCCAGCACCTCGAACATCCCCTACGCGCAGAGCATCAGCGGCCTGTCGGCGGGGACGACCTACTACTTCTGCGCCGTCGCCAACAACTCGGAAGGGACCTCGTTCGGCACGGTGATGTCGTTCATCACCGCCACCACCCCGACGGTCATTACGGTCGCGGCCTCCGCCATCTCCGCGACCGCCGCGACGATGAACGGCTCGGCCGACCCGAACGGCGACACGACCTACGGCTACTTCCGCTACGCCACGAGCGACCCCGGCAGCTGCAACGACAGCTTCGGCACGCGAGTCCAGTACTACTCCTACAACGACCCGTCGCTGGGCTCGGGCACGACCCCCGTCACGTTCACCCAGGCGCTGACCGGCCTGACTCCGTCGACGACGTACTGGTTCTGCGCCATCGGCCGCAACAACTACGGGACCGTCTTCGGCGCGGTCCTGTCCTTCACGACGCTGGCCGCGCTGCCGACGGTGTCCACCAACGGCGCCTCGCTGCTCACCGGCACCACCGCGCAGCTCAACGGCTCCTCGAACCCGGGCGGCGCCGCGACCACCGGCTGGTTCCGCTACGCCACGGCGAGCCCCGGCACCTGCAACGACAGCTTCGGCACGCGCGCCCCGGCCTCGGGCGGCTCCGCCATCGGCTCGGGCAACACCACCGCCTCCTTCCTCCAGGGCCTCACCGGGCTGACCGCCGGGACGACCTACTACTACTGCGCCATCGCCCAGAACTCGGTGGGCTACGCCTACGGCTCGGTCGCCTCCTTCGTCACGCCCACCCCGCCCCTGGCGAGCACCGCGGCGGCCACCGGCATGACCAGCACCGGGGCCCGCCTGAACGGCACGGGCACGCCCAACGGCTCGGCGGCCACCGGCTACTTCCGCTACTCGACGACCAGCCCCGGCACCTGCAACGACACCTTCGGCTCGCGCGCCCCGGCCACGGGCGGCAGCTCGCTGGGGACCGGCTACAGCGCGCAGGGCTACTACCAGGACATCTCGGGCCTGACCTCGAGCGTGACCTACTACTACTGCGCCATCGTCACCAGCGCCGAGGGCACCGCCTTCGGCCCGGTGATGTCGTTCACCACCACGGGCGGCCCGAGCGTGACGACCAACCCGGCGACGCTGGTGACGGCGACCACGGCGACGATGAACGGGTCGGCCATCCCCAACGGCGACACGACCTACGGGTACTTCCGCTACAGCACCGTCGACCCGGGCACCTGCAACGACAGCTTCGGCACGCGGGTGCAGTACTACTCCTACAACGACCCGTCGCTGGGCGCCGGCGCCGCCAGCGTCCCCTTCTCGCAGGCGCTCACGGGCCTGCTGCCGGGGACGACCTACTACTTCTGCGCGCTCGCCCGGAACGGCTACGGCACGGCCACCGGCAACGTCCTGTCGTTCACCACCGTCGCCAACCCGCCGTCGGTGACGACCAACAGCGCCTCGCTGCTCACCGGCACGACCGCCCAGCTCAACTCGTCGGTCAACCCCGGCGGCGCGGCGACGACCGGCTGGTTCCGCTACGCGACGACCAGCCCCGGCAGCTGCAACGACACCTTCGGCACGCGCGCCCCCACCAGCGGCGGCGCCTCGGCGGGCTCGGGCAACGCCTGGTCCAGCCTCAACCAGGCGATCACCGGCCTGACCCCGGGGACGACGTACTACTACTGCGCGGTGGCCTCCAACTCCAAGGGCACCTCCTTCGGCGCGGTCGTCGCCTTCACCACGCCCACCCCGCCCACGGCGACCACGACGGCGGCGACGAGCGTCGGCAACACCTCGGCCACCCTGAACGGCACGGGCACGCCCAACGGCGCGGCGACCACCGGCTACTTCCGCTACAGCGCGACCAACCCCGGCATCTGCGACGACGCCTTCGGCTCGCGCGCCCCGGTCAGCGGCGGCAGCAACCTGGGCTCGGGCAGCACCGCGCAGGGCTTCTCGCAGACCATCAGCGGCCTGACCTCGGGCGTGACCTACTACTTCTGCGCCATCGCCGACAGCGCCGAGGGGACGGGCTTCGGCACGGTGCTCTCGTTCACCACCGCGGCGGTGCCGACGGTCGCGACCACGGCGGCGACGCTGGTGACCGCGACCAGCGCGACGATGAACGGCTCGGCCGACCCGAACGGCGACACGACCTACGGCTACTTCCGCTACAGCACCGTCGACCCCGGCACCTGCAACGACAGCTTCGGCACGCGGGTCCAGTACTACTCCTACAACGACCCGTCGCTGGGCGCCGGCAGCACCAGCATCCCGTTCTCGCAGGCGCTGACCGGGCTGACCCCGTCGACGACGTACTACTTCTGCGCCCTCGCCCGGAACAACTACGGGACCGTCTTCGGCGCGGTCCTCTCGTTCACCACGCCGGCGACGCTGCCCACCGCGAACACCAACAGCGCCTCGCTGCTCACCGGCACCACCGCGCAGCTGAACGGCTCGTCCAACCCGGGCGGGGCGGCGACGACGGGCTGGTTCCGCTTCGCCACGGTGAGCCCCGGCACCTGCAACGACACCTTCGGCACGCGCGCGCCGGCCTCCGGCGGCTCCGCGGTGGGGTCGGGCAACACCACCGCCTCCTACCTCCAGGCGATCAGCGGGCTGACCGCCGGGACGACCTACTACTTCTGCGCCCTCGCGCAGAACTCCAAGGGCCTCGCGGTCGGCTCGGTCGTCTCCTTCGTCACGCCGACGCCGCCCCTGGTGACCACCACCGCGGCCAACTACGTGACCAACGTCGGGGCGAGGCTGAACGGCACGGGCACGCCCAACGGCTCGGCGACCACCGGCTACTTCCGCTACTCGACGACCAACCCGGGCACCTGCGACGACGCGTTCGGCTCGCGCGCCCCGGCCACCGGCGGCAGCGCGCTGGGGTCCAGCTACGGCGCGCAGGGCTTCTACCAGGACATCTCGAGCCTGACCTCGGGCGTGACGTACTACTACTGCGCCATCGTCTTCAGCGCCGAGGGCACCGCCTACGGCTCGGTGATGTCGTTCACGACGACCGGGGCGCCGGTGGCGACCACCACGCCGGCGACGCTGGTGACGGCGACCACGGCGACGATGAACGGGTCGGCCGTCCCCAACGGCGACACGACCTACGGGTACTTCCGCTACGGCACGACCAACCCCGGCACCTGCAGCGACAGCTACGGCACGCGGGTGCAGTACTACTCCTACAACGACCCCTCGCTGGGCGCTGGCAGCTCCGGCGTCGCCTTCTCGCAGGCGCTCACCGGGCTCTCGCCGGGGACGACCTACTACTTCTGCGCCGCGGCCCGCAACGGCTACGGCACGGTGTTCGGCAGCGTGCTCTCGTTCACCACCGACGCGGCGCTCCCCTCGGTGAACACCAACAGCGCCTCGCTGCTCACCGGCACGACCGCCCAGCTCAACTCGACGGTCAACCCCGGCGGAGCGGCGACGACCGCGTGGTACCGCTACGCCACGGCCAGCCCCGGCTCCTGCAACGACACCTTCGGCACCCGCGCCCCGACGAGCGGCGGCGCCTCGGCGGGCTCGGGCAACGCCTGGTCCAGCCTCAACCAGGCGATCACCGGGCTGACCCCGGGGACCACGTACTACTACTGCGCGGTGGCCTCGAACTCGAAGGGCACCACCTTCGGCTCGGTCGTCTCCTTCGCCACGCCGACCCCGCCCACCGTCACCACGGTGGCCGCCTCGGGCGTCAGCAACAGCTCGGCCTACCTGAACGGCTCGGGCATCCCCAACGGCTCGGCGGCGACCGGCTACTTCCGCTACAGCCTCTCCGACCCGGGCACCTGCGACGACGCCTTCGGCTCGCGCGCCCCGACCGTCGGCGGCAGCAGCCTGGGCTCGGGCACCACCGCCCAGAGCTTCAACCAGCAGCTCACCGGCCTGTCGCCCGCGACCACCTACTACTTCTGCGCCATCGCCAACAGCGCCGAGGGCACCGCGTTCGGCGCCGTGATGTCCTTCACCACCGCGACCTCGCCGGCGGTGACCACCACCGCGGCGACGCTGGTGACCTCGAGCTCGGCGACGCTCAACGGCAGCGCCGACCCGAACGGCGACACGACCTACGGCTACTTCCGCTACTCGACCAGCAACCCGGTCGTCTGCAACGACAGCTTCGGCACGCGGGTGCAGTACTACTCCTACAACGACCCGTCGCTGGGCGCCGGCACCACCCCGGTGGCCTTCGGGCAGCCGATCACCGGGCTGACGCCGGGCATGACCTACTACTACTGCGCCCTGGCCCGGAACGCGTACGGCACCTCCTTCGGCGCCGTGCTCTCGTTCACCGCCACGACCACCAAGCCGACCGTGAGCACCTCCGGGGCGACCTCCATCACCACCGCCACGGCCACGTTCAACGGCTCCGCCAACCCGAACGGCGCCGACACCACCGGCTGGTTCCGCTACGCCACCGCCAGCCCCGGCACCTGCAACGACTCGTTCGGCACGCGCACGCCGGCCACCGGCGGCTCGCCGCTGGGCGGCGGGACGACCTACTCGTCGTACCAGACCGCGGTCACCGGGCTGACCCCGGGGACCACCTACTACTTCTGCGCGATCGCCCAGAACTCGGTCGGGATCTCCTTCGGGTCCGTCCTCTCGTTCGCCACGACGATGACCCCGGCGGTGAACACGTTTGCGGCCACGCCGGTGACCTCCAGCGCCGCGACCCTCAACGCCTCGGTCAACCCGAACGGCTACACGACCACCGGCTGGTTCCGCTACAGCTCCACCAACCCGGGCAGCTGCGACGACACCTTCGGCACCGCGACCGCGACCTCCTCGGTCGGCGGCGGCAGCTCGCTCGTCGCGCTCATCCAGCCGATCACCGGCCTGTCGCCCGCGACGACCTACTACTTCTGCGCCATCGCCCAGAGCAGCATCGGGACCACGTTCGGGGCGCTGCTCTCCTTCACCACGCCCAACGCGCCCCCGAGCGCCAACACGCTGGCGGCCACGGCCATCACCGACGTCGCGGCGACGCTCAACGCCACCGGCGTCGCCAACGGCGCCGCCGCCACCGGCTGGTTCCGCTACGCGACCACCAACCCCGGCACCTGCAACGACACCTTCGGCACCCGCGCCCCGACCACCGGCGGCACCGACCTGGGCAGCGGCAACGCCACCGTGCCCTTCAGCGCCAACGTGACCGGCCTGACCGCCTCGACCACCTACTTCTTCTGCGCGCTGGCCACGAGCGGCCTGGGCAACTCGGTGGGGTCGGTGCTCTCGTTCACCACCGCCGCCGCCCCCTCGGTGACCACCGTCGCCGCGACGCTGGTCGGCTCGAACACCGCCACCCTCAACGGCACCGGCACGGCCAACCGCTCGGCCACCACCGGCTGGTTCCGCTACTCGACCACCAACCCGGTCACCTGCAACGACACCTTCGGCACCCGCGCGCCGGCCACCCTCGGCGCCGACCTGGGCTCGGGCACCACCGCCACGGCCTACTCGCAGGCCCTCACCGGCCTGACGATGGCGACGACCTACTACTACTGCGCCGTCGCCCAGAACGCGGTCGCCAAGGGCTACGGCGCGGTGATGACCTTCACCACGCTCACCGTCCCCGGCGTGACCACCGTCGCGGCGAGCGGGGTGAGCAACACCGTCGCCACGCTCAACGGCTCGGCCAACCCCAACGGCCTGGCGGCGACCGGCTACTTCCGCTATGGCCTCACCGACCCGGGCACCTGCAACGACACCTTCGGCACGCGCGCCCCGGTCTCCAGCGGCACCGCGCTGGGCTCGGGCTCCACGGCGGTCACCTACGTGCAGGCGCTGACCGGCCTGACCGCGGGCACGACCTACTACTACTGCGCCATCGCCAACAACTCCGGCGGCATCGGCTACGGCACGGTGCTCTCCTTCACCACCACCGCCATTCCCGTGGTGACCACCAGCGCGGCGACCCTGGTCAGCTCGACCGGCGCGACGCTCAACGGCGCGGCCGACCCGATGCTCGCGGCCGCCACCGGCTACTTCCGCTACGCGACCACCAACCCCGTCACCTGCAACGACACCTTCGGCACGCGCGCTCCGCTCTCCGGCGGCGCCGCGCTGGGCGCGGGCTCCGCCGACGTCCCCTACACGCAGGCGCTGACCGGCCTGGCCGCGGCGACGACCTACTACTACTGCGCCATCGCCAACAACGCGGTGGGCACCGGGCTGGGCACGGTGACGAGCTTCACCACGCTGGCGGCCCCGGTGGTCGCCACGGTGGCGGCGAGCGCCATCACCGGCACGACCGCGACGATCAACGGCACGGCCAACCCGCGCCTGTCGGCGACGACCGGCTGGTTCCGCTACTCGACCACCAGCCCCGGAGCCTCCTGCAACGACACCTTCGGCACCCGCATCCCCCTGACCGGCGGGACGGACCTGGGCAGCGGCTCGACCGCGCTGCCTTACTCCCAGGACCTGACCGGGCTGACGGCGGGGACGACCTACTACTTCTGCGCCATCGCCCAGAACGCGGTGACCACCGCCTTCGGCAGCCCGATGTCCTTCGTGGCCCCCGGCACCCCGGTGGTGACGACGGTCGCGGCGAGCGCGGTCGGCTCGACCGCGGCGACGCTCAACGGCTCGGCCAACCCGCGCGGCGCGGCGACCAGCGGCTGGTTCCGCTACTCGGAGACCGACCCCGGCACCTGCAACGACACCTTCGGCACGCGGCTGCCCGGCTCCGGCGGCTCGAGCCTGGGCGCGGGCACCACCGCCTCGGCCTGGTCGCAGGCGGCGACCGGCCTGACCCCGGCGACGACCTACTACTACTGCGCCATCGCCCAGAACTCCGAGGGCACGCAGTTCGGCCTGGTGCTCAGCTTCACCACGCTCGCCGGCCCGACCGTGACCACCGCCGCGGCGACGCTGGTCACCGGCACCTCCGCGACCGTCAACGGCACCGCCAACCCCAACGGCGCGACCGCCACGGGCTGGTTCCGCTACGCGACCACCAACCCGACGACCTGCAACGACACCTTCGGCACCCGCACCCCGCTCTCCGGCGGCACCAACCTGGGCGCCGGCACCACGGCCAGCCCGTACTCGGCGAGCCTGACCGCGCTCGCCAGCGGGACGACGTACTACTACTGCGCCCTCGCCTCGAACTCGGTGGGCACCGCCTTCGGTGCGGTCGGCACCTTCACCACGCCCGGCGCCCCCTCCGTCACCACCGTGGCGGCCAGCGCCATCGGCGGCACCGGCGCCACGCTCAACGGCACCGCCAACCCGAGCGCGGCGGCGACCACCGGCTGGTTCCGCTACTCGGCGGTGAGCCCCGGCGCCTGCAACGACACCTTCGGCACCAAGGCCCCGGCGGTCGGGACCGACCTGGGCAGCGGCACGACCGTCCAGCCCTACTCGCAGGCGCTGACCGGCCTGGCGCTGGGCACCACCTACTACTTCTGCGCCATCGCCAACAACGTCAACGGGACCCGCTTCGGCGCGCTGACGACCTTCACCACGCTCGCGGCGCCCACCGTCACCACCGCCGCGGCGACCGGGATCTCCGGCAGCGGCGCGACGCTCAACGGCTCGGCCAACCCGCGCGGACAGGCGGCGACCGGCTGGTTCCGCTTCGACACCGCCAACCCCGGCACCTGCGACGACGCCTTCGGCACGCGCGTCCCGGCCGCCGGCGGCACCGACCTGGGCAGCGGCACCTCCGCCCAGACCTACTCCGAGCCGCTGATCGGGCTCGCCCCGGGCACCACCTTCTACTACTGCGCCCTCGCCCAGAACTCGGCCGGCACGGCCTGGGGCAGCGTCCAGACCTTCGTGACGCCCAACGCCCCGACGGCGGTCACCGCCGCGGCCACCCTGGTCTCGCAGACCGGCGCCACGCTCAACGGCTCGGGCAACCCGCGCGGCGCGGCGGCGACCGGCTACTTCCGCTGGTCGGCGACCGACCCCGGCGCCTGCGACGACACCTTCGGCACCCGTGCCCCGGCCTCCGGCGGCACCAGCCTGGGCAGCGGCACCGCCGCCGTCGCCTTCGCCCAGGCGCTGACCGGCCTGAGCGCGAGCACCACCTACTGGTACTGCGCGATCGCCACCAGCACCGAGGGCAACAGCTACGGCGCGCTGCTGACCTTGACCACCCAGGGCGCCCCGACGGTCATGACCGACCCGGCGACGCTGGTGACCTCGACCGGCGCGACCCTGAACGGCACCGTCAACGCCAACGGCGTCTCCACCACCGCCTGGCACCGCTACGCGACGACCAACCCCGGCACCTGCAACAACACCTTCGGCACGCGCGCCCCGACCTCGGGGCAGACGACCATCGGCACGGGCACGACGCCGGTCTCCTACAGCCGGGCCCTCACCGGCCTGCTCGCGGGCACCACCTACTACTTCTGCGCCGTCGGCAACAACGTGGTGGGCATGAGCTTCGGCGCGGTGCTCTCGTTCACCACGCCGGGCGCGCCCAGCGTGACCACCGTCGCCGCCAGCGCCGTCACCGGCAACGGCGCGACGCTCAACGGCTCGGCCAACCCGGCCGCGGGCGCCACCAGCGGCTGGTTCCGCTACGCGACGACCAACCCGGTCACCTGCAACGACACCTTCGGCACGCGCACCCCGGCCGCCGGCGGCGCGGACCTGGGCGGCGGGACGGCCGCGGTGCCCTACGCGCAGGCGGTCACCGGGCTCAACCCCGGCACCACCTACTGGTTCTGCGCCATCGCCAGCAACTCGAGCGGCACCCGCTTCGGGTCGCCGATCTCCTTCGCCACGCTGGCGACGCCGACGATGACCACCCAGGCGGCCAGCGGCGTCACCGGGACCGACGCGACCTTCAACGGCTCGGGCAACCCGAACGGCGACGCCGCCACCGGCTGGTTCGTCTACTCGGACACCGACCCCGGCGTCTGCGACGACACCTTCGGCATCCGCGTGCCGGCCACCGGCGGCACAGACCTGGGCAGCGGCACCACCGCCACCGCCTACAGCCGGGCCGTGACCGGGCTGAGCCCGGGCACCACCTATTACTACTGCGCCGTCGGCGCGAACTCGGTGGGCCTGGGCTTCGGCAGCGTCCGCTCCTTCAGCACCGCCGGCGCGCCGCTGACGACCACCGCCGCGGCGACGCTGGTCGCCACCACCGGCGCCACGCTCAACGGCACGGCCAACCCGCGCGGCCTGGCGACGACCGGCTGGTTCCGCTACGCCCCGACCGACCCCGGCGCCTGCGACGACACCTTCGGCACCCGCGCCCCGGCCTCCGCCGGCTCGAGCCTGGGCAGCGGCACCGCCGCGGCCGGCTTCAACCAGGCGCTGACCGGCCTGACCTCGGGCACGACCTACTACTACTGCGCCATCGCCCAGAACGCGGTGGGCACCAGCTTCGGGGCGGTGATGAGCCTGAGGACGCTGGCGGCGCCCTCGGTCACCACGCTGGCGGCGACCTCCGTCACCGGCAGCGGCGCGACGCTCAACGGCTCGGCCAGCCCCAACGGCGCCACCGCCACCGGCTGGTTCCGCTACTCGACGGTGAGCCCCGGCGCCGCCTGCAACGACACCTTCGGCACCCGCAGCCCGCTCTCCGGCGGCACCAACCTGGGCGCCGGCGCCGCCGCGGCGCCGTACGCGCAGACGCTCACCGGCCTCGCCGCGGGCACCACCTACTACTTCTGCGCCCTCGCCTCGAACTCGGCGGGAACCGCCTTCGGCACGCCGCTGACCTTCGCCACGCCCTCGGCGCCGGTCGTCACCACGGTCGCCGCCAGCGGGATCACCGGCCAGGACGCGACCCTCAACGGCACCGCCAACCCCGGCGGCGCCGCCACCACCGGCTGGTTCCGCTACTCGGCCACCAGCCCCGGCGCCAGCTGCAACGACACCTTCGGCACGCGCAGCCCGGCCACCGGCGGCTACGACCTGGGCGGCGGCAGCGCGGCGACCCCGTTCAGCCAGACGGTGAGCGGGCTGACCCCCGGGACGACCTACTACTTCTGCGCCCTCGCGCAGAACGCGGTGGGCACCCGCTTCGGCGCGGTGACGACCTTCGCCACCCAGGCCGGCCCGACGGTCACCACGCTGGCCGCCACGGCGGTCGCCAAGACGGGCGCGACGCTCAACGGCTCGGCCAACCCCAACGGCCTGGCGGCGACCGGCTGGTTCCGCTGGGCCGCCGCCAGCCCCGGCAGCTGCAACGACACCTTCGGCACGCGCACCCCCGCCACCGGCGGCAGCGACCTGGGCAGCGGCACCGCGGTGCAGTCCTTCAGCGAGGCCCTGACCGGCCTGACCGCGGGTACGACCTACTGGTACTGCGCGATCGCCCAGACCGCGGTCGGCAAGTCCCTGGGCGCCCTGCAGTCCTTCGTCACGCCGGACCTGCCGCAGGTGCGCACCAACGCCGCCACGGCGATCGGCGGGACGGTGGCCACGGTCAACGGCCAGGCCACGCCCAAGGGCGCCGCGACGACGGGCTGGTTCCGCTACTCGACGACCAACCCCACGACCTGCGACGACCTGTTCGGCACCAGGGCGCCGACCTCGGGCGGCACCAACCTCGGCTCGGGCAGCGCCAGCGCTTCGTTCACCGCCACGCTCACCGGCCTGGCCACGGGGACGACCTACTACTTCTGCGCCATCGCGCAGAACTCGGAGGGCAGCGACTACGGCAACGTGCTGGCCTTCACCACGCTCGCCGCGCCCGAGGTCGTCACCGCCGCGGCCACCGCCGTGGCCGGCACCAGCGCGACGCTCAACGGCACCGGCGACCCCAACGGCGCCGCCGCCACCGGCTGGTTCCGCTACTCGACGACCAGCCCCGGCGCGACCTGCAACGACACCTTCGGCACCCGCGCCCCGGCCTCCAGCGGCGCGAGCCTGGGCTCGGGCACCTCGCCGGCGCCCTTCAGCCAGGCGCTGACCGGGCTGACCCCGGGCACGACCTACCACTACTGCGCGATCGCCTCCAACTCGGTGGGCACCGCCTTCGGCAGCCCGCTGAGCTTCACCACCACGGCGGCCGCGCCGGTGGTGACCACCGCGGCGCCGACGCTCGTGACCGGCACGTCGGCCACCTTCAACGGCTCGGCCAACCCCGGCGGCGCGGCGGCGACCGGCTGGTTCCGCTACGCCACGGTGAGCCCCGGCACCTGCAACGACACCTTCGGCACGCGCGAGCCGGCGAGCGGCGGCGCGTCCCTGGGCTCGGGCACCGCCAACGCCCCGTTCGCGCAGGCGGTCGCCGGGCTCGTCGCCGGACGCACCTACTTCGTGTGCGCCCTGGCCCAGAACTCGGCCGGCACCGGCGTGGCCACGGTGCTCGCCTTCACCACGCCGGACCTCCCGCTGGTGACGACCAAGGCGGCGACCGGCGTGACCGGCACCGCGGCCACGCTCAACGGCAGCGCCAACCCGAACCGTGCCGACACCACGGCCTGGTTCCGCTACGACACGACCGATCCCGGTACCTGCGACGACACCTTCGGCACCCGCGCGCCGACCAGCGGCGGCACGTCGCTGGCGGCGGGCTCGGCCGAGGCCGACTTCTCGCAGGACCTGACCGGCCTCGCCCCGGGCACCACCTACTTCTTCTGCGCCGTGGCCCAGAACTCCCAGGGCACCGCGTTCGGAGCGGTGCAGAGCCTGCGCACGCCGGGCCTGCCGCTCGTCACCACCTCGTCGGCCTCGAACGTGAGCGCGACCGCGGCGACGCTCAACGGCTCGGCCGTCCCCAACGGCGCCGACGCCACCGGCTACTTCCGCTGGGCCACCACGCAGCCGGCGGCGTGCGACGACACCTTCGGCACCCGCCAGCCGGCGACCGGCGGCACGGCGCTGGGCGCGGGCAGCTCGGCGGCTTCGTTCTCGCAGGCGATCACCGGGTTGGCGCCGGGGGCCACGGTCTGGTTCTGCGCCGCCGCCCAGAGCGCCGTCGGCACCGGCTTCGGCGCGGTGCTCTCGTTCCAGGTCTCGGCGCCGGTGCCCATCGTGGAGACCCTGACCGCCACCGACCTCGAGGCGACCGCGGCGACGCTCAACGGCACGGTGAACCCGAACGGGACGGCCGCCATCGGCTGGTTCCGCTACACGACGACCGCGCCCACCGCCGCCGGCTGCAGCGACACCTACGGCAAGCGGGCGCCGGCGCAGGAGGGCATCACGGTGGGCGGCGGGACGAGCGTGGTCCCGTTCTCGCTGGTGCTGACCGACCTGCGGCCGAACACCCGGTACTACTTCTGCGCCATCGGCTCGAACGTGGGCGGCGCGGGCTTCGGCGGGGTCCGCTCGTTCAGCACCGCCGCGGTCCCGCCGACGGTGACCACGCAGGAAGCCTCCATCGACGGGACGAAGGCGAACCTGCAGGGGTTGGTCAACCCCAACGGCGCGGACACCACCGGCTGGTTCCAGATCGACAGCGTCAAGCCCGAGAAGTGCGACGACGCCTTCGGCCGCAAGGTGCCGATGGAGGGCGTGCCGCTGGGCGACGGCGTCGCCGAGGTGCCGCTGTGGGCCGAGCTGACCGACCTGACCGGGGACACGACCTACTGGTACTGCGCGGTCGCCACCTCCGCCGCGGGCACCACCTACGGCGAGCCGGTGAGCGTGGTCGTCAAGTCGTTCGACGTGGCCCCGCAGGGCTGCGGCTGCGGCGCGACCGGCGGTGCGGCTCCGGCCTCGCTCGGGCTCGCCCTGGCGCTGCTGGCAGTGCTCGGGCGCCGGCGGTCGCGGCCGTCGGGGTCGGTGTGATCGCCGTCCCGCGAAGGGCCTCGCCGGAGCATCCAAAATCGCCGCAATAGCGGGCGATTGCGGATGCCTAGGAAAGGCCCTCCCGGGCCGCCCCAAGGCCTGAGCCTGGCCGGCCAGCCCGGGGCCTTGGCGGGCCCCTGGATGCCTTTATCGGCGATTTCGGGTCCGGGAGGCGGCCGTCGGGAGTGCTGCCGGCGAAGAACTGGATCCAGAACGACTCCGGATCCGCCGGCGCCCAGGACGGCCTCGCGTGCGGCACTCCGGGCGCTCGGTTCGTCTTCCACGACTCGGACGGCTCGAACGCGGGCGGGACCTCCTCCTCCGGCTACCGCTGCGAGGCGAGCGGGCTCTACACGATGGCGGAGCAGGAGTGGGGCTGAGCGGATAGGCTCCTCCCATGCTCCGCCGCCTGCTGCCCGCTCTCCTGGCAACGCTGCTGGCCGGCTGTCCCGCCTCGGATCTTCCTGCGCCGGCCCGCGACACGGGGTCGGCCGTCGGCGCCGACGCCGACGCCGCGGTCGAGGCGCCCGACGCCGTTTCGCCGGATGCCGCGGCCTCGCTGGACGCTGCCGCGCCGGAAGATGCGGCGACCCTGCCGGACGCCTCGCGCTGTGCCGCGCCCTGCGACCGCTCGCCCGGCCTCTGCTACGAGGTGCTCGGCTCCTGCGACGAGGACGCCGGCGCTTGCGCCTATCCTCCGCGCCCGTCGACCTGGAAGTGCGACGACCACGACGAGTGCACGGTCGGCGATCTCTGCGACGGCCAGGGAGGCTGCGTCGGCGGCGCGAGCACCGCGTGCGTGAACCCGCCGCGCTGCCGCACCGCGCCGGGCGCTTGCGTTCCCGCGACCGGGAAGTGCGCCTACCCGCCGGCGACGCTGGGCGCCCCCTGCGACGACGGCGAGCCGTGCACGGCCGGCGACTCGTGCGACGGCCAGGGCGCGTGCGTCAGCGGCCCGCCCGCCACCTGCACCACCCCGCCGGACGGCTGCCGCCAGGCGAACGGCTACTGCCATCCCGACCAGGGCTGCCTCTACGATCTGCGCCCGAGCGGCGCGCTCTGCGAGGACGGCGACCCCTGCACGCTGGGCGACGCGTGCGACCTGCTCGGCGAGTGCAAGCCCGGCCTCGCCGCGGTCTGCGACGCGCCGCCGACGATGTGCTTCGAGTCGAGCGGCGGCTGCGGGGCGACGGGCTGCGCCTACCCGCCGAAGGCCAAGGGCACGGCGTGCACCGACGGCGACCCGTGCACGGCCGGCGGCGCCTGCGACGGGGCGGGGGCGTGCGTCGCGACGCGCCGCACCTGCGCGGGAACGCCCTGCTCGCCGGGCCGCTGCGACTCGGCCGACGGCCAGTGCAAGACGACTCCGCTGGGCGCCGGCGAGGCCTGCGAGCTCCCGAACGCGACGGCCGCCTGTGACGCCGCCGGCGCCTGCGCGCCGTCCGCCTGCGACCCCGGCTTCGTGGCGTCGGCCTCCGGCCAGGGCTGCACGAACTTCGGCGGCGGCTTCCAGCACAATGCCTCGGCCTGCCTCTCCTGCGGCGCCGAGAACCCGCTCACGCTCGCCTGCACCTGCCCGGCCGGCTTCTCCGAGCAGTCGCTGCGGGTGGTCAGCGACTGCGCCGGGGCCGGCACGGCCACCGGGTCGGACTGGCGGCTGTGCCAGCTCGCCGCGTTCTCTGCGGAGTCCGACTACGGCGGCGCCTTCCAGGTGGACGACGCGGTCGCCTGCGGCGCCGGCTGCCGGGTCCCCAACCCGGTGACCGGCGATTGCTCCTGCCCGGCGGGAACGCAGGCGCTCGTCGCCGAAGGCCTGACCGACAGCAGCACCTGCCCGACCGAGGTCCTCCGGACGCAGCTGACCCTCTGCGTGGCGACCGCGGCGCCCCTCGTGGCCTTCGGCGGCGCCTACCAGGTCGACGACGCGGTCGCGGGCGGCCTGGGCTGCCGCGCGCCCAACCCGCGGACCGGGGCCTGCACCTGCCCCGCGGGCACCACGGCCAGGCCGCGGCTGCGCCTGCTCGCTTCGGGGAGCGGCGCCGACGTGGGCTCCAACGTCTACCTGTGCACGCCGTAGCGGCCCCGCCTGCTACTCGACCGGCGCGCTCTGCCCCGGCCCCGCGAGCCACTCGGCCCACCTGAGCAGCGCCTCGTCGCGCTGCGCCTTGGGGCCGTCGGCGTAGAAGCCGAAGTTGTCGGCGGTGACCCTCACCAGCTCGTCGATGGCCGAGATGCGGATGTCCAGATCGCGGTGGGTCAGCGCCTCCACCAGCCAGGCGGCGCGCGGCTGGTCGCCGTTCTTGAGCCACCAGGCGCTCCACTTGCCGCTGTTGGTGCCGAAGGTCTGCTTGGTGATCTCGCGCAGCGCGTCCGCCGCCGCCTGCGCCAGGTCGCGGTCCTCGTGCGCGGTCACCTCGATGAGCTTGGGCACGGCCTCCAGGTCGTGCAGCGGCGCGAGCGCCCGGGCGGCGTTGGCCGCGGTCTCCGGCTCCTTGCTGCCCAGCCCCTGGCGCAGCCGCAGCACCGCGTCGGCGAACCCCGAGACGCTGCGCATCGCGCCCAGCGCCACCCGCGCCGCGTTGGCCACCAGCGGGTGGTGGTCGAAGGCGTGCGCCGCCACCGGGCCGACGAGCACCGGCGAGGGGATGCGCCCGGCGGTCAGGACGGCGAAGTAGCGCACGTCCACGTCGCGGTGCTCGAGCAGCGGCGCGAGCGAGCGGGCCGCGGCCAGGCCCATCTTCGCCATCGCGCCCGGGATGGGCCCCAGCTCCTCGGCCCCCGGCAGCTCGGTGACCTGCACGCGGGCGCGCAGCACCGGGCCGGGGAAGCGCGAGGCCAACACCGCCGCGGCCACCTCCGGCGAGTGGGACAGCGTCCCCAGCGCCGTCGCCCGCTCGGAGAGGTCCGTGCCGATGAGCTTGTCCGCCGCGGCGTACAGGTCGTCCATGGCCGGCGCGGAGCTGCCCAGGACGTTGATGCCCAGCCGCGAGACGCCGGGCGCGCGCATGGGCGAGAAGCTCGGCAGCGCCGGGCCGCTGGAGATGGGCCCGCTCTGGCGCCGCCCGCGCATGGGGCTCTTGGCGAACAGCTCGGCCGCGGTGGCGGTCGGCGGGACCAGGAAGGCGCCTCCGCCTGCGCCGCTGGGAGCGCCGGCGGCCGGGACCGGCTCCAGCAGCGGCTGGGCCGGCTTGGGCGTGCGCTGCCGGGCCAGAGGGTTCGCGGGCGGCACCTCGGCGGGCGTCGAGGCCGCCAGGCGCTTCTTGTTGTCGAGGATCAGCCGCTCCAGCCGCCGGCCGAGCAGCGAGCACAGCTCGAGCAGCTCGCTGACCTTCTTCTCGCTGACGTGCTTGGCGGCGTCGGCGTAGAGGATGGCCACCGGGCGCTCGCGCACCTCGACCGGGCAGACGAAGGCCACCGCCGGGGGCTTGCGGTCCATCCCGGAGATGAGCTGCTGCGAGATGGCGTCCTCGGGGATGGGGCCCAGGTAGCGGCCGCGGGTGAAGAGCACGGTGCGCAGGACGCTGGGCGCGTCCAGCGGCAGGCTCACCCGCTCCACGCGCTCGGGGGCGAAGCCCTGTGGCGTGAGCGCGGTCCAGCCCACGGCGTTGCCGCCGACCACCGCGTAGGAGGCGGCGAAGTCGAAGGTCTTCAGCGCGAAGCGCAGCGCCACGCCCATGATGGCGTGGCGGTCCTCGGCCTTCTCCAGCGCCGTGCGCGCCTTGCCGAAGGTCCACTTCTCCACCGGGGTCGGGACGGCCCCGCCGGCGGCCTGGACGATGCGCCCGGCGAGGCCGGCGACGTCCACCTTGTCGCGCGGGGCGGCGCGGCGGTGCAGGACGCGCGGGTCGCGCTCGGCGGCTTCGAGGACGCGCTCGAGCGCCGCGCTCAGCCCGTCGTCCTCCTTGGTGAGCGTCAGCGCCGGCCTGGCGGCGGCCCTCTCGGGCTCGACCGCGACCTGCTCGCTCCCCGGCGCGGGAGGGGCCGGCGCGAAGGACGCCTCGGCCGCAGGATCCGGCGCGCTCGGCGCGGTCTCGGCGGGCGCGACGGCTTCGGCGCCGGGGGGCGCGGCCGGCGCCTCCGCGGCGGGAGCCGGAGCAGGAGCAGGAGCCTCGGCGGGGACGGGGAGTTGCTGCTGCGGCGGCGACGCGGCTTCGGGCGCCGGCGCCGCGGACGAGGGGCCGGGTGGCTCGGGTTCGGCGGCCGGCGACGGAGCGGGCTCGGCCGGCACCGGCGTCGGCCCCAACACCGCCGCCAGGGTGGCGTACCGCGGCGCCAGGGGGATCAGGTAGGTGTGCGCGATGGCCTCGCGCAGCCGGACCTCGAGCGAGACCGAGGCCTTCAGCTCGCGACCGAGCAGGAAGCCGATCTCCTCCAGCATCGTCTTGCTGATGGGGAAGGGAACGGCGACGTGGAGGATCTTCCCTTCGCTGCGCAGCGGAAGCAGGCAGTGGCGCTCGGCGAGCTTGGAGGGCAGGAGCGCGGATGACGCGGGGTCGGCCCGGAACAGGTGGGGGCCGTCGATGCCGGGCAGCGCCGAGGCCCGCTCCAGGAAGCGCAGGCAGTCGGACTCGGAGAGGGCGGCTCCGGCCTCGAGCAGCGCGGTGTCGAACGAGCCGCCGGCCAGGACCTGCCGGCGCAGCGCGTCGTCGATGACGCTCGGCGACACCTTGCCGCTGGTCACGAAGAGGCCGGCTAGCTCCAGCGACATCCGCGGTCCGAAGGGCGTGGTGTTGGCGGCGCCGGACGCAGCCCGTTGCGCGACCGGCCGGCGGATACTATCGCGGCCGGGGCCCGATCGCGACGGTCGTTCAGTCCGCCAGGCGCACCACGAAGGTGCGCGCGAGCTTGTCGTGCAGGGCCTGCCGCCGGGCGTCGAAGAGGACCAGGACGTAGCCCATCATCAGGAGCGCCGCCGAGGCGAAGGAGAGCAGCGAGCGGACGGCGCTGCGCGACAGCCGCGGAGGCTGGCCCGTCTCGTCGACCACCGTCAGGCCGAACAGGCGCTTGCCTAGCGTCTTGCCTCCTAGCGCGTGGAAGAGCGAGCCGTAGACGAACCAGAGCGCGCCCAGGAAGCCCACGCTTGGAAGGAGCACGCCGCGCCAGGTCAGGGTGCGCTCGATGAGCCAGTCGAGCCCGGTCTCGTCGGAGGCCGGGACGCGCCCGGCGATGAGCTGGGCCACGGACAGGCAGGCCACGAAGAGCAGGCCCACCACGGCGGCGTCCACGAGGCCCGCGCCGATCTGCGCCAGCGCCCCGCCCGGCTCGGCGTGGATGGTCTCGGTCGGGATCTCGGCGGAGCGCACCGCCATCGACCGCGACGCCGGGGCGGAGGACTCGCCCATGACGACCGGCTCGGAGCCGGCGGGCATCGGCGGCTGCGAGGAGGCGCCGGGCTCCGGCTTCGCATCCGCCGGTTGCTGGATCGCCCCGCGGGAGAGGGGAGGCTCGGACGGGGCGTCGACGCGAGGCAGGGGCGACTTCTCGAATTCAGGCTCGGGCGCCAGTTCGCGCATCCTGCCCGCGCTCATCATCTCGCCGTGGCGCTCGGGTTCGGGCTCGGGCTGGGCGGCTTTGGCCACGGCGGGCGCGGGAAGGGGCTCGGGCTTGGCAGGGGGCGGCGCGGCCACGGGGTTGGGCTCGGCGGGCACCGCCGCGACGAGCGCGGGAGCAGGAGCAGGAACAGGAGCAGGAGCAGGAGCGGGAGCGGGAGGAATCGGCTTGGGTGCGGCGGCGACTGCCGGCGCAGGAGCGGGAACAGGAGCTGGCGAAGGAGCCGGCCCGCTGCCCGCTGCGGGAGCAGGACGCCCGTCCGGCCAGCCGAACTTCCCGGTGATCGCCTTCTTGTTCTGAGTCGACGCAGACGCCGGTGCCGGCTCGGGAGCGGCGGCGGGCCTGGCGGCCGGGAAAGGCGCGGACGCAGGCGGAGCAGCCGCGGGCCTGGCCACGGCGTTCGCAGGCGGAGCGGCGGCTGCCGGGGGTGCGGCAGGGCGCAGGGGGCCCGCGGGCTTCAAGGCCGGCTTCGGCGCGGGCTTGGGGTGCGGAGACTCGCCCGGCTCGATCATCCAGGACGCGTCGGCGGCCGACGCGGGGCTGGCCTTGGCGGACGGCGGCGGCGCTGCAGGACCAGTGCGCGGAACAGACCGGCGATCGATCTGGATCTCCGCGCCAAGGGCCGGGGAGGGCAGGGGCGAGGCAGACTGCTCGGGGATCGACAAAGGCTTGGCGAAAGTCGCCTTGCACTTCGGGCAGTTGAGTGGCGTCGCCTGCGGGTAACCGCACTTCGGACAGGCTGGCAAGTCCTCGTCCTCCTACACCTTTCCTTAATTCCAAGGCCGAAGGTACTGGCGGGTGGGGGAAGGGTCAAGAAAGAGGCTCCAGGCCCCAGACCCCGGGCGGCAGGCCCCGGACCGCCGAAACCCCAGGATTCTCGACGCCCTGCGTCATGACCGAGATTCGACGGTGTCGAGGATTTGCCGCACCTCGCCTTGCCGCGCCCAGCAGGTGGCTCTTAGGATCACTGCTTCGCAGATGGAGGTTTCCATGGGGTTGTGGCGCACGTCCTTCGTGGCAGTGGCGATCGCTTTGGCTTCGCTCGCCGGCTGCACCTGCGAGGACAACATCCGGCCCACCGACGTCGATGGCGGCGCCTGCGGCATCGGCTCGCAGGCGTGCACCACCGACGACGACTGCCCCGAGCGCAACGTCTGCCACAAGGACAAGACCAGCGGGCTGAGCTGCTGCACGCGCACGTCCCGCACCTGCGCCAACGATTCGGAGTGCTGCCCCGGCCAGATCTGCACGGCCGACGGCAAGTGCGTGGACCGCTTCGACGAGTGCACCACCGACACCGACTGCGGCGAGACGCCGGACCGGGTCTGCCGGGATTGGACCGACCCGCGGCTGGGGACCACCAAGCGCTGCACCTACCAGCCCTGCGGCGCGGGCGACGTCTGCCCCGAGGGCCAGTCGTGCTTCGCCCACTTCTGCGTGGTCAACCCGCCCTGCGGCGGCCAGTGCCCCTCCGGCAGCGCCTGCGTCCCGCAGTCCGCCGGCGGCGGGCGCTGCCACCCCTACGGCCAGCGCTGCGAGCTGGCGCCCAAGGCCGGCTACCTCGTGGTCTTCACCGAGCCCGACAACGTCTTCGACTCCTGCACCTTGTCCAAGGAGGCCTGCGAGTACGCCGAGCTGCCGCCGCTCCCCGCGCTCGATCTGGGCCGCCACCCCTCCGGCGCCGTCACCGGCGCCGGGTCCCTCTCCGTCGCGCAATACGACGGCCACTACGGTGACCTGGTCGTCTCCGACTACGACTCGACCGGGAACAAGACGCAGACGGTCTGGGTCGACGGCGTGCCCGCGAACGGCACCGTCCTGGGCGGGCCCAGCGGGCCGCGCGGCGGCATCTCCGACCCCGGCCCGGACGTGGGCAAGTACACCTCCACCGCGGCCAAGGCCGACGGCACGCTCTACGTCAGCTACTACGACCAGACCAACGGCGACCTGCGCTTCGCCGAGCGCGGCGCCGACGGCAAGTGGACCAGCCACCGGGTCGACGGCGCGGTGGCCGACGTCGGCCTGTACACCTCGCTGGCCATCGACCCGACCGGCAAGCCGGCCGTCGCCTACTTCATGCGCTCCGGCACCGAGGACCCGTCGGTCGGCTGCGCCCAGGATCCCGGCGCCGCCAAGGCGCTCATCACCGGCGTCAAGCTGGCCCGCGCCCGCATCGAGCACCCCAGGGCCGAGTCCGACTGGGCGGTGGAGATGGTCGACTGCGCCGCCCGCCCGCCGCCGCCCTGCTACGGCTGCGTCGGCTCCGGGGCCAAGGTCTGCGTCCTGGACGCCACGGCGCCCGGCGGCACGGTCTGCATGGGCTCGTCGGCCGGCTGCGCGCCCGCCTGCAGCACCGGCCAGGTCTGCACCGTCGGCAACAAGTGCATGCCCCAGGGCAGCCCCACCGAGCTGGCCGACGTGCCGCGGGGCATGGGCCTGTTCCCCTCGCTCGCCTTCAAGCTGGGCAACCCCGCCATCGCCTACTACGACCGCACCAAGGGCAACCTCGTCGCCGCGCAGTGGAGCGGCACGGCCTGGGACCGCAAGACGCTCGACGGCGAGGACGCCAACGGCGACTCCGGCAACGTCGGCAGCTACCCGTCGCTGGTGGTCGACGGCGGCAACTACCTCATCGCCTACCACGACCTGACGCGGCGCGGCCTGCGCTTCTACTCCAGCGGCTCGCTCGTGCCCGTGGCCCAGCAGCGCACGCCCCCGGCGACCCTCGTCATCGACACCGGCATCTCCGATCCCCTGGCCGACGGCCCAGCCTGGGTGGGCGCCAACTCCTCGCTGGTCTCGACCTCGGCCGGCGTCTACGTCGCCTATCAGAACTCGACGGCCTCGGACCTGCGGCTGGCCAAGAAGGGCCCCACCGGCTGGAGCGTGGTCAAGGAGTGGACCCCGGGCGCGCTGGGCTTCTTCGCGCACACGCTGACGCTCAGCGACGGCCTGCTCGTGCTGCACACCCGCATCCACGCGAAGATCGCCGGGGGCAAGGCCGTTTCGGACAACGAGCTCAAGCTCGAGTTCGTGCGGCCGGCGCCGTAGCCCGCGACACCCCGAGCCCGTCGAAGGGCCAGACTCCAGTCAGGCATTCGCCGAAGAGCCGGCTCGGGCCGCGCTCTACCCGGCGGCCGGCGGCGCCGCGTCCAGCTCCTTCACCCGCGAGGGCCGGAAGCGCGTCCACAGCGCCTTGACCAGCGCCGCGTCGCCCTTGAGCGAGAACAGCTCCACCACAGTCCGGCGGAACGGGAACGCCATCCCCAGGCAGGCCAAGGAGGCGACGAGCGCGACGATGCCGTTCTGCCAGGAGGCGAGGTTCCACTGCCCGCTCCAGAACCACTCGTGGCGACTGGTGGGCCAGAAGTAGAGCAGCGGCCAGCCCGGTCCGCTCCCTGCCAGGTCGCAGAGCAGGTGCAGGTGGAACGTCGCCAGCGCGAGCATCGCCACTTTGGCCCGGTCGCGCGCGGCCGCCGCGGCGACGAGCACGGTGAGCAGCGCCGCGACGTACCCGTGGCTGATGACGTGGTGGTAGGTGCCGTAGATGCGGGAGCCGCCGAGGAGGGTCAGCGCGTCGAGGTCGGGCGCCAGCCCGGCGATCGTCACCACGATCCGGTCGCGCCGCTTGGGGAGGACCTGCGCCACCAGCCAGGAGAGCTCGGTATGGACGATGAGGTTCATGAGCCGCCGATCCTAACCGTGACCGACGTCTCTGCCGCGAACTCTCGGATTCCTGAGGGGGACGCCCGGGGGGCTGTCCCCCAAGCGTCCGTCATCCCTGCGCTATCATGGAGCCCTGCGTGGCGCGCAGCTTGCTGGCTCTGGGCCGAAGCGGCAGCGCGGACTCGAACCGGGAGAGACCCATGACTCGATGGATGCTGGGCGGATGTTGTCTCGTCGCCTTGATGGCGGCGGCCGGCTGCAGCAGCAGCCAGAAGGACAACAAGGGGAAGATCCTCGCGTACATCGTCAGCCAGGACAGCGCGGCGTGCGCCAAGCACCTGGACGGCACCACCTGCGGCGGCGCGAGCGGCTGCGAGTGGGCCGCGGCCGACATCGCCTGCATGGCGGGCATGACCTGCCCCTCGGGCATCTGCATCGCCAAGGACGCCTGCATCGATCACCAAGACGCCAGCTCCTGCGCGGCCGACGCCAAGTGCGCCTGGTCGGCCACCAAGGACCTGGTCGCCGTCGGGTCCGACCCCGGGGCGAACGGCTTCTGCCACGCCATCAGCGTCTCCGGCGGATCCTGCGCCTGCGTCAGCCCCGTCTCCTGTCCCAACGGCGCGCAGTGCCCGCCGATGGAGTGCGACTGCGCCGGCGGCGGCGAATCGGGCGGAAGCTGCACTTGCGCCTGCTCGCCCTGCGAGGCCGGCAAGGAGTGCCCGCCCTGCGCCTGCGACTGCCAGGCCAGCGACCCCTCCCAGGGCTGCGTCAGCGGCGGCACCTGCGCCTGCGCCTGCCCGGCCTGCCCGGACAACGCGGCCTGCGCCCCCTGCGCGTGCGACTGCCTGCCCTCCGGCGACGTCGTCGGCAGCGGCACCAAGAGCGGCGGCGGCTCGACCGGCTCGAGCGGCACCAGCAACTGCACCTGCCCGGCCTGCGTCGCCGGCAGCGCGTGCGCGCCGTGCACCTGCGACGGCGGCGCGGCCCCAGTCGATCCCTGCAACGCCCACGGCGACGCCACCGCCTGCGCGGCCGACACCACCAACGCCTGCGCCTGGTACGGCATGGGCGCCTGCGCCTGCCCGGCCTGCGAGCCCGGCAAGGAGTGCCCGGCGTGCGACTGCGGCAGCTCCGGCATGTGCGTGCACGTGGTGCAGGACCCCTGCGCGGCCCACGCCGACGCCACCTCCTGCGCCGCCGACGCGACCTGCATCTGGTACGGCATGGGCGTCCCCTGCGCCGCCGGGCAGGAGTGCCGCTCCGGCGTCTGCCAGACGCTGCCGCCGCCGACCGATCCGGGCGCGTGCGTCTGCGCGTGCCCGGCCGTCGCCTGCGACAAGGACTCCAACTGCCTGCCCTGCGCCTGCACCTGTGGCGGCGGTGGCTCGAGCGGCGGCACCTGCACGCCGCCGTCCTCGTCCGGCGGGGGCACCACCGACCCGCAGCCTCCCCCGGCTCCCTGAGTCTCGCCTGAGAACTGACTGAAACGACGGCCGCCGGGGCGAATGCCTCGGCGGCCGAAGTGCATCCAGGCCCGCGCTCAAGCTGCAGACGAGAGCGGGCCCTGCTCCAGGAAGCGCCGCAGGTTGCCGCCCATCACCTTGGCGACGACCTTCCGGTCCACGCCGTGCTCGAGCAGCACCCGCGTGACGAGCGGCAGGTCGCGCGCGTCGCGCATCGGGCGGGGCAGGTGGATCATCCCGTCGAAGTCCGAGCCCAGCCCGACGTGGTCCTCGCCGGCGACCTCCAGCGCGCGCAGCAGGTGCCGCGCCAGCCGATCCATCGTCCGGCCGCCCAGGTACTCGACCGCGAAGATCACGCAGACCACGCCGCCCCTCGCGGCGACTGCGCGCAGCACCTCGTCGGGAAGGTTGCGGAAGCTGCGGTGCGCCGAGTCGACGCCGGTGTGCGAGCAGAAGACCGTGGCGCCCGAGGCGAGCACGTCGTCGACGAGCGCCCGTGAGGCGTGGGCGAGGTCCACGGCCAGCCCCAGTCGCCTCATCTCGCCCACGACCTCGCGTCCGAAGGAGGTGAGCCCTCTCTTCCGGGCGAGGGGGAAGCAGGCGCCGCCCAGCTCGTTGTGCATCAGGTGCGTCAGCCCCAGGAACCGCACGCCGCGGCGGTGGAAGCGTTCGACCTGCGCGAGGTCGCCGCCCAGGGCATGCGCTCCCTCGATGCCCAGCACTGCGGTCAGGCGGCCGACGCGCTCGTTCTCCGCCAGGTCCGCGGCAGAGCGGGCGATGGCCGCCTGGTCCGGGGAGCGCGAGCAGAAGCGTTCGAGCTGACCGATCTGCCAGACGGCGCGCGCCCTCTCGTCCGCGAGGGCCTCGGCCGGCCAGCCGTTCAGCCGCGCCAGCAGCGGGAAGCCGCCCACCACCGGGAAGCCGCGGGTCACCAGCGTGAAGCACTGCAGCTTCACGCCGCCCTCGCGCAGCCGCGGGAAGTCGACCTCTCCCTTCTCCGAGCGCTGCGACAGGTCGCGGTTCCACATCAGCGAGTCGGCGTGCGCGTCGGCCACGTACGCCGCGCGGTGCACCTCCTCAACGAGGGCCTCCTCCACCATTCGTCAGCGCTCCAACGTGAACTGCGGAAGATGCCTGCGTACCGGAAGGAAGCGGCCGGGCGCAAGGAGGGGGAGCATGGGAGCGCGCAAGGTGGTTCGCTACGGGCGGTTCCTGGAGGACTTCCGGCCGGGCCAGGTCCTCGCCCACCACTGGGGCCGCACCATCACCGCCGCCGAGGCGGTGCAGTTCACGACCTGGACCGGAAACGCCAACCCGCTCTACTTCAACGCGGTCTGGGCGCGGCGCAACGGCTACCACGGCATGCCCGTCAACCCGATGCTGGTGCTCAACGTGGTCTTCGGCCTGTCGGTCGAGGACCTGTCGGAGCAGGCGCTGGCGCACCTGGGCTACTGGAACGTGCGCTTCGACCGGCCGGTCTACGGCGGCGACACGCTCACCGCCGAGTCCGAGGTCCTCGAGGTCCGCGAGAGCGGCAGCAAGCCGGACCGGGGCGTCGTCCACGTGCGCACCCGCGGCGTGAACCAGGAGGGCGAGCAGGTCCTCAGCTACGAGCGGCGAATCCTGGTGAAGAAGCGCAGCCACTACCTGGAGGACGCCGCACCGACCAAGGCCCCGGGCGCGGCCGGCTGAGCGCGGCAGGCACAGATTGACGCGGTCGGCGCAGGCGGCTTCGGGAGGAGGGCGGGCAGATGCTGAGCGAGGAGCACCAGGCCATCCGGGACAGCGTGCGCGAGTTCGCCAAGAGCGAGGTCGCTCCCATCGCGGGCAAGCTCGACGACGCCGGCGCGGAGATCCCGATGCCGTTGATCCAGAAGATGGCCGAGCTGGGCTACTTCGGGCTCATCTTCTCGCCGGACCACGGCGGCGGCGGCATGGACGCGCTGGCCATGGCCCTGGTCACCGAGGAGCTCTCGTACGCGTGGCTCTCGGTCGGCTCGGTGATGACGCGGATGCTCATCACCGGCTCGCTGATCGAGGCGAACGGCACGCCCGAGCAGAAGAGGAGCTACCTGCCGCGCATCTGCAGCGGCGAGATCCTGGCCGCGGCGGCCTTCACCGAGCCCAACGCCGGCAGCGACACCGCGGCGGTGTCCACGCGCGCCGTCCGCGAGGGCGACCGCTACCGGCTCTATGGCGAGAAGGCCTGGTGCACCTTCGCCAACCGCGCGCACCTGCTCACGACCCTGGTGCGCACCGACCCCAAGGCGCCCAAGCACAAGGGCCTGTCGCTGCTGCTCGTGCCCAAGGAGCCGGGCGATCGCTTCATGCCGCCCAAGCTCTCGGGCAGCCCCATCCCGACCATCGGCTACAAGGGCATGAACTCGTACAACGTGGCCTTCGACGGCTACGAGGTGCCCGCGGAGAACCTGCTGGGAGGCGTCGAGGGCAAGGGCTTCTACCAGCTGATGGCGACCTACGAGTACGCGCGCATCCAGACCGCGGCGCGCGCGGTGGGAGTGGCGCAGGCCGCGCTCGACGCGGCGATCGCCTACTCCAAGGAGCGCACCCAGTTCGACCGGCCGATCAGCGAGTTCCAGGTCATCCGCCACAAGCTCGCGCACATGGCGACCGAGCTGCAGGCCGCGCGGCAGCTCACCTGGCACGCGTGCCGGATGAAGGACACCGGCAAGCGCTGCGATCTGGAGGCGGGGATGGCCAAGGCCTTCGCCGCCGAGATGGCCGAGCGCGTGACGAGCGAGGCGCTGCAGGTGTTCGGCGGCTACGGCTACAGCCGCGAGTTCCCGGCGCAGCGCTTCTGGCGCGACGCGCGCGTCTTCCGCATCTTCGAAGGCACCAGCGAGATCCAGTACGACGTCATCGCGAAGAGGCTCCTCGAGTGAGGCCTGAGGGGGACACCATGCTCACGCCGACGGAATTGGGCTACCTCGAGAGGCGCCGGGACGAGGCCGAGCGCCGGCTGACCCGCACCGACAACTACTTCGAGGACTTCGTGGTGGGCGAGACCATCGTCCACCCGCGCGGTCGGACGCTCAGCGACGGCGAGCACATGATGCTCACCAACCTCGTCCTCAACACCGCGCAGCTGCACTTCAACCAGGCCATGTGCGAGGAGCGCCCGGAGACCTACTTCGGCGGCCGCCGCGTGGTCTTCGGCGGCGTGGTCCTCGCGTTCGTCGCCGGGCTGGCGAGCGAGGAGACGACCGAGAACGCGATCGCCGAGCTGTCGATGGACGAGGGCCGCCACCTGAACCCGGTCTTCGCCGGCGACACCTTGTTCGCCGAGTCCACGGTGCTGGAGAAGCGCGACGCCACGGTGCCCGACGCGGGGATCGTCCGCTTCCGCCTGGTGGGCAAGAACCAGCGTGCCGAGGTGGTGCTGCAGATCGACCGGGAGGTCCTGGTCCTGCGCCGCCGTCCGCTGCCGAGCGCACCGGAAGGCCGCGACGACGAGGAGCAGCTCGAGGAGTGACAGGAGACCGACCGACCATGTCCGACAAGCCCTATGAGCAGCTGGTCATCGCCCGCGAGTTCGGAGTGCGGCGCACCGAGCTGACCTGCCCGGCGCACTCGTTGAAGATGATGTCCAAGGCCGCCGCCTCCGCCGCCGACGAGGTCATCCTCGACCTCGAGGACAGCTGCGCGGTCTCGCAGAAGGTCGGCGCCCGCCAGACGCTGGTCCAGGCGCTCAACACGCTCGACTTCCACGGGAAGATCCGGGCGATACGGCCGAACAACGTCCGCACCAAGTTCTTCTACCGGGACCTGGTCGAGGTGGTAGAGGCGGCCTGGAAGAACATCGACGTGGTCGTCGTGCCCAAGGTCCACGACCACCACGACGTCCTCTTCGTCGATCGGCTGCTCAGCCAGGTGGAGGAGAACGTCGGCTGCGAGCCGGGGCGCATCAAGCTCGAGGTGCTCATCGAGGGCGCCAAGGCGCTCCTGCGCGCCGAGGAGATCGCCGCCTGCACGCCGCGGATGACCTCGCTCATCTTCGGCATCGCCGACTACGCCGGGGACACCGGGGCCAAGGACTTCACCCACGACCAGTTCCTCAACTTCCACTATCCGAAGAGCAAGACCATCGCCGCGGCGCGAGCGGCGGGCCTGGACGTCATCGACAACGTGACGCTGCAGTTCCGCGACCTGGAGCAGGTCCGCAAGGACGCCGAGGCCGGCGCCCGGCTGGGCTTCGACGGCAAGTGGGCGATCCACCCGTCGCACATCGAGGTCATCAACGCGGTCTACACGCCCTCCCGCGAGGAATTGGAGCGGGCGCTCGCCATCGTCGAGGCCTACCGCAAGGCCGACACCGAAGCGGGCCAGGGCGCCATCGTCTACGGCGACGAGATGGTGGACGCGGCGACCCTGCGCATCGAGTGGAAGAAGATCTGCGTGGCGCGCAAGGCCGGCCTGCTCGACGCGAACGACGAGCTGGTCGCGCGGCCCGTGGCCGCGGCAGAGGAGTCGTCGGCGCTGCCGGCGTGAGGCTTCCATGAGCCGCAGACCGGACGACAAGCCGGGCGCGCTCTTCACGCGCTCGGGGATCGAGATCGCGCCGCAGTACGGAGCGGAGCCCGCCGGGCAATACCCCTTCACCCGCGGCATCTACCCCACGATGTACCGCGGCAAATTGTGGACGATGCGCCAGTACGCCGGCTACGGCACGCCGGCGCAGACCAACGAGCGCTTCAAGTACCTGCTCGCCCAGGGGCAGACCGGGCTGTCGCTGGCGCTCGACCTGCCCACGCAGCTGGGGCTGGACTCGGACGATCCGGAGGCGGAAGGCGAGGTCGGCAAGGTCGGCGTGGCGCTGACCTCGCTGGCGGACATGGAGCGCGTCTTCGAGGGCATCCCGCTCGACCGCGTCTCCACGTCGATGACCATCAACGCCACCGCGCCCATCCTGCTCGCGATGTACGAGGAGACGGCGCGCCGGCAGGGAGTCGCCCCCGACCGCATCTCCGGGACGGTACAGAACGACCTGCTCAAGGAATTCGGCGCGCGCGGCGCGTGGATCTACCCGATCGAGCCGTCGCTGCGCCTGGCGGTGGACCTGATCGAGGACTGCGTCGCGCGGCTGCCGCGCTTCAACCCGGTCTCCATCGCCAGCCACTACCGCGACGCGGGCGCGACTCCGGCGGAGGAGGCGGCCTACACGCTGTCGGCGGGAAAGGCCTACGTCGAGCGCTGCCTGCAGCGCGGGATGGACGTGGACCGCTTCGCGCCGCGGCTGTCGTTCTTCTTCTACACGTACACTAACTTCTTCGAGGAGGTCGCCAAGTACCGGGCGGCCCGGCGCCTCTGGGCGCGCCTGATGAAGGAGACCTACGGCGCCCGCGAGGCGGAGAGCATGCGGCTGCGGGTCGCGTGCGTGGCCGGCGGGCACTCGCTCACTCGCGCCGAGCCGCTCAACAACATCGCCAGGACCACCCTCGAGTGCTTCGCCGACGCCTGCGCCGGGGTGCAGTCGGTGTTCACCGCGGCCTTCGACGAGGCCTTCGCCATCCCCACCGAGCTGTCGGCGCGCACCGCGCTGCGCGTCCAGCAGATCGTCGCGCACGAGACCGAGGTCGCGGCCACCATCGACCCGCTGGGTGGCAGCTATTTCGTGGAGGCGCTCACCGACGAGATGGAGAAGAAGATCCGCGAGGTGATGGACCGCATCGACGGCATGGGCGGCTTCGTCGAGGCGCTGAAGACGGGCTGGGTGCAGAAGGAGATCGCCCGGCGGGCCTACGAGCACCAACGCGACGTGGAGAGCGGCAAGGTGACGGTCGTCGGCGTGAACCGCTTCCGCACCGAAGAGCCGGCGAAGATCGAGCTGCACCCCGCCTCGGAAGCCGTGGAGCGGGAGCGCAAGGAGGCGCTCGGCCGTCTCGAGCGCGAGCGCGACGGCGGAGCGGTGAGCCTGGCGCTCGAAGGTCTGGAGAACGCGGCCCACGGGAAGGCGAACCTGATGCCGGCCATCCGCGAGGCCGTCCGGGCGTACGCGACCGTGGGCGAGATCGCCGGGACGCTGCGCAAGGTGTTCGGCCGCTACCAGCCGCCGACCGCATTCTGAAGAGCCGGGGAGCGGGGCGGGGAGGGAACATGACATCCGTTCGCAAGATCCGCGTGCTGGTCGCCAAGCCGGGCCTCGACGGCCACGACCGCGGCGCACGCGTGGTGGCCTCGGCGCTGCGCGACGCCGGCTTCGAGGTCGTCTACTCGGGCCTGCGCGCCTCGGTGGAGGCGATCGTCGCGGCGGCCATCCAGGAGGACGTCGACGTCATCGGGCTCTCCGTGCTTTCGGGCGCGCACGAGAGCATTTGCAAGCGCCTGCTCGCCGGGCTGCGCGAGCATGGGATGGAGGTCCCGGTCGTCGTCGGCGGGATCGTCCCGGAGCGGGACGCCGCGGCGCTGCGCCAGCTCGGCGTGAGCGCGGTGTTCGGCCCGGAGACGCCGCTGCCGAAGATCGTTGAGGAGATCCGGATGCTGGCCGAAGGCCGGGCGGCCGAGGTCGAGGCGACGTTCGTGCCGCACAAGCCTCCGGAGCGGCCGCGGGTGCTGGGGCTCGCCCACGTCGCCGTCTGCGTCGAGGACCTGGACGAGGCCTCGCGGACCTTCGAGCGCATCCTGGGGCAGGCCCCCGTGCGCCGCGAATTCGTGCCCGAGCAGCGGACGGAGGCCGTCTTCTTCGACCTCGGCGGGGCGTCGCTGGAGCTGGTGACGCCGCGCGGCGGCAACGAGGGCCTGGAGAAGTTCCTGAAGAAGCGCGGCCCGGGGCTGCACCACATCGCCTTGAAGGTCGAAGGCCTCGACGAGGGGCTGAAGGCGCTGCGCGGCGAGGGGGTGCAGGCCATCGACGAAGAGCCGCGGCCGGGCGCGCGCGGCCATTCGGTCGCCTTCCTGCACCCCAAGGCCGCCGGCGGAGTGCTCGTGGAATTGGTGGAGGAGACGGACTCGGATTCGGCGCGCCCCACGCATCAGGCGAGGGGGGGACAGAGGGGGGAGCAGCATGAAGCGATTGGAGCTGGGGGAGATCCCGGAGGTCGGTGAGATCCCGGAGCTGATGCAGGCCATCGTCATCCGGCCGGGCCGCGAGGGCGATCCGCTGACGGCGATGCAGCACGAGGAGGTGCCGGTCCCGCAGCTGGGCCCGAACGAGTGCCTGGTGATGGTCATGGGCGCCGGCGTGAACTTCAACGGCGTCTGGGCCGCGCGCGGCCGCCCGGTCAGCGTCTTCAAGATGCACCAGGAGCCGTTCCACATCGCCGGCAGCGACGCCGCGGGCATCGTCTGGCAGGTGGGCTCCAACGTGAAGCGGGCCAAGCCGGGCGACGAGGTCGTCGTCCACTGCAACCAGAGCTGCGGCCAGTGCCCCGAGTGCAACGGGCTCGACCCGCTGGCCTGCACGCAGCAGAAGATCTGGGGCTACGAGACGAGCTGGGGCTCGTTCGCGCAGTTCGCCAAGGTGCAGGCGCAGCAGCTGGTGCCCAAACCCAAGCACCTGGACTGGATCGAGGCGTCGGTCTACGGGCTCACCTACTTCACGGCCTGGCGGATGCTGGTCGACCGCGCGCGCGTGCAGCCGGGCGAGAACGTGCTGGTGTGGGGCGCCGCGGGCGGGCTGGGGCTCTTCGCCATCCAGCTGTGCCGCGCCATGGGCGCCAACCCCATCGCCGTCGTCTCCAGCCCGCGCAAGGCGGAGCTGGTGCGCCGCTTCGGCGCCGAGCACGTCCTCGACCGCACGCAGTACGACCTCACCGCGAAGGACGAGAAGACGCGCCTGGGCGAGATCCGCCGCATGGGCTCCGAGATCCGCCGGCAGACCGGCGGGCAGGACGCCGACGTGGTCTTCGAGCACGTGGGCAAGGACACCTTCGGGGCCTCGGTGCTGCTCGCCAAGCGCTTCGGACGCATCGTCATCTGCGGGGCGACCTCGGGCTACGAGCTGACCTTCGACGTGCGCCACCTGTGGATGCGCCAGAAGCAGATCATCGGCTCGCACTTCGCCAACGCCTACGAGGCCGACCGCGCCAACCGCCTGGTGATGGACGGCAAGATCCGGCCGTTCGTCGACGAGATCTTCGCGTTCGAGCGGACCGCGGAGGCGCACGAGCGCATGGCGTCGAACCAGCACGCCGGCAAGCTGGGCATCGCCGTGCAGGCGATGGCGCGCGCCGAGCGCCCGGTGGAGCAGGGGACGGACACGAGGGTGGGCGCGGGAGCGGGAGCGGGGGACGTGAGCGCGATCATCTAGGTCGCGGGCAGTCTCGGGAGAGGGGGGATGGGATGGCCGAGCAGAGGGTGGGGTTGGTGACGGGCTCCTCGGGGGCCCTGGGGCGGGCGATCGCGCGCCGGCTGGCGCAGGACGGCTGGGCGGTGGCGCTGCACTACCGCGAGCACCGCGAGGAGACCGAGGCGCTCCAGCGCAAGCTCGCATCGGAGCTGGGGGCGCGCACCTGCGTGGTGCAGGCCGACGTGCGCCACCAGGACCAGGTGAACCGGATGTTCGCCGAGCTGCAGGACGCGCTCGGGCCGCTGGCGCTGGCGGTGAACAACGCGGGCATCGTCCGCGACAAGGTGCTCTGGAAGCTCTCCGAGGAGGACTGGGACGCGGTGCTCGACACCAGCCTCCGGGGCGCCTTCCACGTCTGCAAGGCCGCGGCGGCCGGCATGCGCGAGCGCAAGTGGGGGCGCATCGTCAACGTCAGCTCCATCGTGGGCGCGATGGGCAACCTGGGGCAGACCAACTACGCCGCGGCGAAGGCCGGCCTCATCGGCTTCACCAAGGCCCTGGCCAAGGAGCTGGCGCGCTCGAACGTGACCGTGAACGCCATCTGCCCCGGCTTCATGGAGTCGCCGATGGTGCGCGGCGTGCCGGAGGAGGCCCAGAAGAAGCTGCTCGAGCAGATCCCGCTGGGGCGCTTCGGCGAGCCCGAGGCCATCGGCGAGGCGGTGGCGTTCCTGGCGGGCCGCGGCGGCGACTACATCACCGGGCAGGTGCTGCACGTGAACGGCGGGATGTACGTGTGAAGGCGGGCCGCGGGCTCTAGGGAAAGCGAAAGGGACCTGAGATTTCGCTCAGGTCCCTTCTGCTTGCTATCCGAGGGCGCAGGCTACCGGCTGCGGCCTACCGCCTCAGTACAGATGGAGCACGCTCACCTGGTCGCCGCTGGTGCGCGCGTTCTGCAGCGCCGGGACGTCGCCGAGGATCTCCGCCGCCGCGCAGCCGTTGTTGGCCGGGCCGCCGATGACGCGGATGTCGGTGCCGTCCGCCGAGCTGCCCTTGGGGCGGACGTAGATGCCGGCGAACGCGACCCGGGCCCCGACGTCCTTGGAGTCGAAGGAGTTCTGGTAGCTGAAGCCGACGCTCATGCCGGTGTCGCCGAAGCTCTTGATGCTCACCTGCTCGGACACCCCGTTGTTCAAGACGTCGTTCTGCTCGCTGGGCATCCCGAGGCCGTCGCGGTTGGTGTCCGGCGCGCTGAGGTTCGCGGTCTGGCAGTCGGCGGTCCCGGGGACGATCTCCACCAGGCGGTTGAAGGTGATCTGCAGGGTGCCCTTCGAGCCCACCAGGTTGTTCTGGTCGTCGGCGTTGGACTCCACGGCGTAGACGATGTCCGGGTCGGCGGCCTTGGTCGCGGCCAGCTTGAGGGAGACGTCCGGGGCGTCCACGCCGGCGCGGAAGTCGGCCGAGCCGGTCAGCACGCCGCGGCCGTCGTAGAGGTCGAGCTTGAAGGCCTCGCAGTGGTACTTGGCGCCCATCACCAGGTCGCCGCCCGGGATGCGCCAGAAGCCGTCGCCGTAGGTGTCGTCGGTGCCGGTCGTGGCGCTGAGCGCCTGGCTGGTGGTGTTCAGCGGCGGGATGAACTTGCCGTCCGTCGACAGCGCCACCGACTCCTGGCGGATCTGGCAGGCCACCGTCACGTCGTTGATGCCGCGGCCGTCCAGGTTGACCATCAGCTTGTAGTCGACGGTGTAGTTCTTCGGGAAGATGCGGATGTTGGCGACGACCTGCGAGGCCGCCCCGTCCTCGGGGTACTCGAGGATGCCGTGGAACTTCTCGTACCCGTCGTACACCGCGAACACCGGCAGCTCGCCGTACGGGACGTTGGCGAACTTGAAGCAGCCGCTCGCCTTGACGCCGTTCGACTCGCTGATGAAGCCCTGGCCGCAGGGGCTGGCGCGCACGAAGTTGCCGTCGACGATGGTGTAGACCTGGTTGTGGGAGCCCGCGCCGCCGGAGAGGTTCTCGAGGTTGCCGCTGTTGTCGAAGACGTTCTTCGCCTGCCCGGTCTGCCCGTCGACGAGGAAGCCGACGATGGTGCCGGTCGAGGCGGCGGGTCCGCAGGCCGCGAGCGCCAGAGTCGAGAGTGCCAGTAGTGCCTTACGCATGATGCCTCCAGTGAGAACGGCCCTTGAAAAGCCGCGCGCGATCCGCCTTCCCGCCGGCCCGCGAGGGGCTGGACGGAAGCCGACCGCCGAGTTCATTGGCTAGGTTCCCGGCCCCCTCCCGAAACGGGAATGCTTCATGGGCGAAACGTTCTGGCGGGGCGGCGCATCTACTGGCCAAACGGAGCAGGCCGGGTCCGGCGAGTCCGCCGGGCGGGCCTTCTCCCCAAACCGAAAAACCACAGGGAGATCGCCATGATGCGCTTGATTGGGTTCGCTTCCGCCGTGCTGCTGTCCGTTCCCGTCCAGGCCCTCGCCGCCGACTACGACATCGACAGCGCGCACAGCCAGGTCGGCTTCGCGGTCAAGCACCTGATGGTGTCGACGGTGAAGGGCGAGTTCGGCAAGGTCAGCGGAACGGTCAGCTACGACCCGAAGAAGCCGGAGGCCACGGTCCTCGACGTCACCATCGACACGACCTCGATCAACACCCGCGAGGCCAAGCGCGACGGCCACCTGAAGAGCCCGGACTTCTTCGACACCGAGAAGTTCGCGACCGCCACCTTCAAGTCCACCAAGGTCCAGAGCGCCGGCAAGGGCAAGCTCAAGGTCACCGGCGACCTGACGATCAAGGGCATCACCAAGCCGGTCACCCTCGAAGTCACCGGGCCCTCGGCCGAGGCCAAGTCGCCCTGGGGCCAGACCGTCATCGCCGCCTCGGCCATCGGCAAGGTCAGCCGCAGGGACTTCGGCATGACCTGGAACAAGACCCTGGACGGCGGCGGCCTGCTCGTCGGCGAGAACGTCGACCTGTCCATCGACGCCGAGCTCATCAAGAAGGAACCGGCCCCCGAAGCGAAGAAGTAGGCCGGCGCAAGGACGAACGACAAAACGGCTCTCGTGGCGCGCCGCTCTCCGACCAGGGGGCGGCGCGCCGCGCTTTGCGCGCGAGGGACGAGGGGCGAGAGCTACTCCTCCTCGTCCGCGGCGGACGCCTCCTCTTCGACCTCTTCGAGGTCGTCGGCCTCGTCCGATTCCTCGAGCTCCTCGTCCTCGTCTTCCGACTCGTCGAACAGGTCCGCCAGCCGCTCGTACTGCCGCAGGCGATCGTCCTCGTCGTCGGCTTCCAAGGGGCTTCGCGGGGGAAGAGTTTCCATGTCGAGCACCTCCCAGGGTGACGCCGCGCAACCTAGGCACCTCGCGCGCGGGCGGGTAGCAACCGGAAGCGGACCCGGCCCGCCAGGTCGCGGACCAGCAGGGCGAGCCCTGTGCCGGCCGCCCCGACGCCGTCGAAGACGAGGTCGAGCATGGTGTCGGAATTGCCCGCCTGGGTCGCGGTGCCCAGCCAGGAGTCGGACGCGAACTCGCCGATCTCCCAGACTGCGCCGACCGCCAGGGCCACGAGCGCGCAGAGGACGCTCAGGGCCAGCCGGCGAGTGCGAATCCGGGGCGCTGCCCAGGCTCGGGCGAGCGCGAAGGCCATCGCCCCGCCCGCGGCGTGGGCGACATGGTCCCACCAGGGCAGGCGCGCGAACAGCCCCATCCCTTCGCCCAGCCCCCAGGCGAGGGCAAAGGGCAGCAGCCACACGAGCTCGAGCCGGTCCGAGATGCGAAGCCCCCACCGGCCGAAGAGCCGCGGGGCGATCAAGGCGACGGCCAGCGCCGAGGCCGAGCTGGCGGCCACTCCGGGCCGCGCGCGGGCGAGCCAGCTGCAAGGCACCGCCGCCGCCACCATGCTCAGCAAGAGCCACCTGAGGAGCCGCGTCATCCCCCCGAACGTGTCTTCCTTCGAGTGGGTGGGCAACGGAGGGCGGGCGAGAGGGCAGGGGGACGGCCGCGTAGCACCCCCGCGGGCTTCCTTGACTCAGCGAGGAGGCAGGTGGCAGCGTGCCTCGCCCCCTGTCGGTCCACTCCCCGAAGGCATTTCGCAGACTCGAGGTTCCACGTGCGCTACCAGCTCGCCAACGGCCTGACGGTGATCTTCGAGCGCCAGCGCTCCGCTCCGGTCGCCGCGATGCAGGTCTGGGTCAAGGCCGGCAGCGCCGACGAGAGCCCCGAGGAGGCCGGCCTCGCCCACCTGCACGAGCACATGCTCTTCAAGGGCACTGGCCGCCGGGCGATGGGCGAGGTGGCGCGCGAGGTCGAGGCCCTGGGCGGCGAGATCAACGCCTGGACGAGCTTCGACCAGACCGTCTACCACCTGGTCCTGGCCTCGGCGCACTTCGCCCAGGGCCTGGACATCCTCGCCGACGCCGTGCGCTGCTCCGCCTTCGACGCCGGCGAGCTCTCCCGCGAGATCGAGGTCGTGATCGAGGAGATCAAGCGCTCCAGCGACCAGCCGTCCCGCCGCGTCTCGCGTTCCCTGTTCGAGACGGCCTTCCTCGCGCACCCCTACCGCTTGCCGGTGCTGGGCACCGAGGAGTCGGTCCGCTCGTTCACCCGCGAGAAGGTGCTCGCCTTCTTCGGCAAGCACTACACGCCCGACAACATGGTCGTGGTCCTGGTCGGCGACGTCGAGGAGGAGGCCGCCAAGAAGGAGATCGAGCGCCTCTTCGGCGGCGACTGGGGCCGGCGCCGGGCCTCCATCCCGGAGCGCGCCGCGGAGCCGGCCCAGACCGGGCCGCGCTTCGCCCTGGCGTGCGAGGCGGTGCAGGAGTCGCACCTCGCAGTGGCCTTCCCGGCGCCCAAGGTCTCGGACGACGCCATCGCCGCGCTCGACGTGCTGGCGGTGGTGCTGGGCCAGGGAGAGGGCTCGCGCCTGAACCTGGGCCTGAAGATCGAGAAGGCCCTGGCGACCGAGGCCTACGCCTACGCCTACACGCCCCGGGACCCCGGCATCACGGTCATCGGCGCGAACGCGTCCGCCGAGAACACGCGAGAGGCGCTGCGGGCGCTGTTCACCGAGATCCGCCGGCTGGCGCTGCACCCGCTCGACGAGGCGGAGCTGGCGGTGACCAAGGCCATCGTCGAGGCCGACGCGATCTACGGCAAGGAGACGGTGCAGGGCGTGGCGCGCAAGCTCGGCTTCTACGAGACCGTCGCCGGCAGCCTGGAGTTCGAAGCCGCCTACTACGAGAAGGTCTCCAAGCTCACCGTCCCCCAGGTCCACGCCGCCGCGGCGCGCTGGCTCGACCTCTCCAAGGTCACCGTGGCCGCGCTCTTCCCCACCGGCGCCGGCCTGACCGAGGCCGAGCTTCGCGCTCTGGTCGACGAGGCCATCGCCTCCACGCCGCCGCCGCGGTCCGCCAAGGTGACCCTCCCGGCGCAGGCGAAGGCCGCCTCGGCCGCGTCGTCGCCCAAGGTGGCCGCGAAGCGCACGACGCGCTCGGGCATCGAGCACGCGACCCTCTCCTCCGGCGCGCGGGTGCTGGTCCGGCGCGAGCCCGGCGTGCCGCTCTTCGGGGTGCGCGCGGTCTTCCCCGGCGGCCTGCGTTACGAACGCGAGGAGACCAACGGCCAGACCCAGCTCGCCAGCCGCCTGCTCACCCGCGCCACGAAGCGGCGCGACGCGGCGGGGGTGGCCAAGGCCATCGACGAGATGGCGGGCACGCTGATGGGCAGCGCCGGCCGCAACTCCATCGGCCTGCGCGGCGAGTTCCTCACCCGCACCTTCGAGCCCGCGCTGCGCCTGCTGGCCGAGTGCATGCTGGAGCCCGCCTTCGAGGCGGGCGAGGTCGACAAGGAGCGCGCGGCGCTGCTCCAGGACATCCGCTCCCGCGACGACAGCCCCTCGGGCGCGGTCTTCGACCAGTTCACCCGAACGCTCTACCGTGTCCACCCCTACCGGCTCGATCCCATCGGCGAGGAGAAGAGCGTCCAGGCGCTCGGCCCGGCCCAGCTCCACGCGCTGCACGCGAGCACCATGCACCGCTCGCAGCTGGTCATGGCCATCGTCGGCGACGTCGACCCCGAGCGCACCTTCGCCCTGTGCGACGAGCTGTTCGGCAGGCCCGACGGGGCGAGCCCGGCGGTGCCGCAGGTCCCGGTCGAGCCGGCGATGGACGCCCCGCGGCGCAGCTTCCGCGAGCTGCAGAAGGCGCAGGCGCACCTGGTCTACGGCTTTTTGGGCACCACCGTCGCCGCGCCCGAGCGGCACGCGCTGGACGTCCTCTCCAGCGTCCTGTCCGGGCAGGGCGGCCGGCTGTTCGTGGAGCTGCGCGACAAGCGCTCGCTCGCCTACAGCGTCAGCTCCTTCTCGGTGGAGGGGACCGACCCCGGCTACTTCGGGGTCTACATGGGCACGAGCCCCGAGAAGGTCAAAGGCGCGCTCCGGGGCATCCGCGAGCAGCTGGACCTGGTTTGCCAGGGGCCGCTGCCGCAGGCCGACCTCGACCGCGCCAAGCGCTACCTCATCGGAACGCACGCCATCGGGCTCCAGAAAAACAGCGCCCGGGCCGCGCTCATCGCCTACGATGAGGCCTACGGAGTCGGCGCGGACACATACCTGCGCTACCAGGAGCAGATCGAAGCCGTGACCGCGGACGGCGTGCTCCAGGTGGCCCGAAAACTCCTGGTACCAGCGAGAGGGGCGTTGGCCATCCTCGGCCCGAAGGCCGCGGACGTGGGAATGGAAGACTAAGGACGCCGGCGCGACACCGGCGATCCGAATAACGGCGGTCCCCGTGTACTACGCACTCCAGATCGACATCACAGAGGAAGCCGCAGAGCTGCTCCAGGCCGTCTTGGATGGCACCGGGCCCTTGGGCCTGGAGGTCCGCGACGGGACCCTCAAGCTGCCCCCGAACGCGCCGCCGCTCGCCCCGGGCCGGGTGCTGGTCACCGCCTACTACGAGAGCGAGCACGAGCTCGACGAGGCCGGCCGCGAGGTCCACCGCGAGTTTCCCGACGCCAAGGTCGTGGTCGTCCCGGTCGAGCAGGAAGACTGGTCGGAGAGCTGGAAGAAGCACGTCCGGGCCGTCCGCGTCGGCCGCATCTGGGTCGGGCCGTCGTGGGACCTGCCCAAGGCCGGCGACGCCCCCATCCAGCTGGTCATCGACCCGGGCATGGCCTTCGGCACCGGCGATCACCCGACGACCTCCATGTGCCTGCAGGCGCTGCAGGACCTCGTGGAGAAGAAGCCGGGCTCCTCGGTGCTGGACGTCGGGACCGGGACCGGGGTGCTGGCCATCGCCGCCAAGCGGCTGGGGGCGGGGCGGGTGGTGGGCAACGACATCGACCCCGCCGCGGTGCGCATCGCCCAGGAGAACGCGGCGCTGAACAAGGCCGAGGGGCTGGAGCTGACCGACAAGCCGCTGGAGCGCATCGCCGGCGAGTTCGACGTGGTGGTGGCCAACCTCTACTCCAGCGTGTTGACGCAGCTGGCGCCGAAGCTGGCCGCGCGCGTGGCCCCCGAGGGTGCGCTCGCCGTCACCGGCATCCTCGCCCACCAGGCCTCCGAGGTCGCCCAGGCGTTCTCGCGCGAGGGGCTCAAGAGCGCGGGCAAGCGCGCCTCGGGTGAATGGGTCCTGCTGCGGTACGAGCGGATCTAAAAAGGCGACCCGTGCGGCGATCGGCTGGCCTCCGTGCCAGTCGAACCCTACGATGGCGCCGTGATCCGCCTGCCCATCCCCAAGGAACGCATCGCCGAGCGCGTCCGGCTCGAGCGCGCCGAGCGCCATTACCTGGTCGACGTGCTGCGCCTGCAGCCGGGGGCCGGCTTCGAGGTCTTCGACGGCCTGGGCGGCCGCTATGCCGCGACGTTGGGAACGGACGACGCGATTGCGCTGGGGCCGCGCCAGGACGAGCCGACGTCGGGACGGACGATCGTGCTGGCCCAGGCGCTGGCCAAGGGCGAGAAGATGGAGCTCGTCGTCCAGAAGGCCACCGAGCTGGGCGCCAGCGGGCTCGCCCCGTTCCAGGCTGCGCGGTGCGTGGTCAAGCTCGAGGGGAAGAAGGCGGAGGAGCGGGTCGCGCGTTGGCAGCGGATAGCGGAGGAGGCCAGCCGGCAATGCGGGCGCGCCGACGTCCCCGCCGTGCAGCCAATCGAGACCTTCGCCGGGTTGCTGGAGCGGTCCAAAGCCGAGGGCGCGCGGACGCTGGTCCTCTTCGAGCAGGAGAGAGCGCTGCGCCTGTCCCGGGTCCTCGCCGAATCGCAGGGGCCGGTGGTCATCGTGGTCGGGCCCGAGGGCGGGTTCGCGCCCGAGGAGATCGCCCTGGCCGAGGCGAAGGGAGCGCAGGCGGTGACGCTGGGCCGGCGGATCCTGCGGACCGAGACGGCGGGCCTGGCGGCGCTGGCGGTCGCGAGGTTCCTGGAAGGGGAGCTCGGGTAGGTGCCGTGAAATCAGGTGTTTAGCCGATTTGAGGTCCTCAAGCCGGCTCCGGAGCGGCGACATTTGTCGCAGCCTCTCCTTCCCAGGCTGGAACGAGCGGGAGCCCCGACGGACAATCTTCTGTGCCACTCGGGCATGCAGGGAGCCGTCATGGTCCGCCGAATCTTCGTCGCCGCCGCAGTCCTCGGTCTCGTCCTCTTCGCTTCGCCTTCGATCGCGGCGGAGCGCTTCCCGGTCCGTGGAGCCTCGGGCGTCGTGCACGCCGAGGTGGACATCGAGAACCTGAACCTCGACGAGGTCCTGGTCTCCGAATCTCCGGCGGGCGGCGAAGCGGTGGCGGTGATCCGGCACGGCCGCGAAGGTGGCGCCTCGCTGGTCCTGGCGAGCGGTGGAAAGGTCACGCTGCTCGACCGCGCGCTCGCTCCGCAGTCCTACACCGCGCCGGCGTTCAGCCCCGACGGGAGCCGCTTCGCCGTCGTCCGCGCGCTGGCGAGCACCTGGACCAGCGAAACCGTGCCGCGCCTGCAGTCGCACGGGGCGCTCCTGGTCGGGTCGCGCAGCGGCGAGCTCCGGGCGGCCTCCGTCGAGCGCGACGCGGCGCGCGTGCTGGGCTGGCTCGACGCGCGGACGCTCGTGTTCACCCGCTACCTCGTGGGCGATCTGCCGGAAGAGCGGCCGTTCTCGATCGATCTGCCGACGGGCAGGGTCGCGGCGCTCACCGACGGCACGACCGCGCACGCCTTCGCCTTCACGCTGGCCGGCGGCCGGCTCTACTTCTCGCGCTCCGCCCAGCCCATCGTCACCGCGCCCGGCGACGACGAGCGGGTGGAGCTCGTCCAGCGCGAGCCGATCTCGGGCGCCGAGCGGGTGCTCGCGGTCGAGGTCGGGGCGCTGCCTTCCGAGTTCGCGCTCGAGCCGGCTTCGGGGCGCCTCGCGTACGCGCTGGACGGGATGTACGTCGCCAAGACGGTGGACCTGGGCACGGGCGCGACGACGACCCGCAAGCTCCAGCCGCCCGGAATCGACCCCGCGCTGCGCTCCCCGAGCCCCGGCGGCGACCTGGCGATGCCCTACGTGCACCAGGTCTACGACACGCCGGACGACTTCAACGGCAACTGGGCCTGCGGGCCGACCTCCACCATCATGTGCGTCCAGCACTTCAACAGGCTCGGCAAGTGGCCGATCACCGCGTCCTGGCCCAGCCCCCACACCAGCGACTACGGCGCCTACGACGCCTACGAGTACTCGGCCTACGGCAGCACCTTCAACCGCGTGCAGAACGACGCCTCGGGTCGCGCCGCCAAGGGCGCCTACGGCTGGTGCACCGACGGCGGCGGCGCCTGGGCTTGGAGGATGCAGGACTACGCCAAGCGCCACGACCTCAACTCGGACTTCGACGGGACCGCGACGTTCGCCAAGATGCAGGCCTCCATCGACGCCGGGAAGGCGGTGGCGCTCTCCACCCAGCTGACCAGCGCCGGGCACCTGGTGACCATCAAGGGCTACACGTCCGACGGCAGGCTGGTGGTCAACGACCCGTACGGAAACAAGAACCTCGGCTACAAGAACTACCAGGGCGAGAACTCCATCTACACGTGGTCGCAGATCAGCGCGAAGTGGTTCATCACCGTCCACGGCACCGTCACGCAGACCAACAAGCCGCCCACCGGCTGGCTCGACAGCGTCACCTGCGACGCGGTCGGCGGCTGGTCCCAGGACCCGGACGAGCCGGGCAAGGCCATCGACGTGCACGTCTACTTCGGCGGGCCGGCGGGCAGCGGCGCCACCGGCGTCCCGGTCAACGCGGGCATCGACCGCAGCGACCTGTGCGGCGCCATCGGCTCGTGCAACCACGGGTTCTCGCTGTTGAGCCCGCTCTCGCTGCACGACGGCGCGGCGCACGCGATCCACGCCTACGGCATCGACAGCCAGGGCGGCGCGAACCCGCAGCTGAGCGGCAGCCCCGGCTCGATGCAGTGCGACGCGACGCCGCCGGCGGGCGTGAAGCGCCACGTCACCGACCCGAGCGTGTACGGCGCCTGGAAGTTCGACGCCTTCCGGGACCAGATGAAGATCGCCGACGCGGTCCTCGACGCGATGCCCACCGAGAAGGACATCGCCCCGTCCCCGGTGATGATCCGCGCGGACGGCGCGCCCGAGGTCTACCTGATCGACCAGGGCTACCGGCGCCACGTGCCCAGCCCCGCGGTCGCGGCCAACTGGCGGCTCGACCTGGGCACCGTCCTGGTCAAGCCGGCCGCCGAGGTCGACCCGATCCCGCTCGCCCTGCCCATCCGCAGCCGGCCGGTGCTGGTCATCGGCAGCGGGCCCGCGGTGTACGTGGTGGACGATGCGCTGCCCGTCCCGCCGGGACCCGACGCCGGGGCGCCCGGGCCGGACGCAAGCGCCGCGGGGCCGGACGCGGGGCGCCCTCGGGCCGACGCCTCGACGGTGGCTCCAGGCCCAGACGCCTCCGTGGCGATCGTCGGCGACGGCGGGACGGCTCTCCGCGACGCGGGGACCAGCGCGCTGGCCGACGGCTCGACGCAGCCGGGGATCACCGAGGTCTCCGCAGGCTGCGGCTGCGGAGCGGCGACCGGCGCGGCAGGCGGGCTACCGCTGCTCGGCCTGCTCGCTGCCGCGGCGTTCGGTCTCGCGCGCAGACGCCGGTAGCGTCCGAGGCAGGTCGGACGGGCGCGCGCATCGGGCAACCTGCCGGTGCGCCCATCAGGGGCTCGTTTGACCTGTCCGATAGCGCACGATAAAACCGCTTCCTTGCTGAACTTTCTGCGATTTGCAGGCCTCGTCCTGACCCTGGCTGCGCCGTTGCCCGCGGCAGCCCAGAACGTGCCCGCGCCGGCTCCGGAAGCCCCGGTCGTCGCCGCCCCTGCGCCGCCGGCCGTGGCGGCTCCTGCCGCGGTGAGCGCGAGTCCGGTGGCCGCGCCGTTCAAGGTCGACAAGCCGACCGCCGACGACCTGCGCTTCGACCGGCCCGACTACGTCGAGGACACCGAAGGCCTGCTCGGCTCGCTCGTGCGGATGGTGCTGGTGCTCGGGCTGGTGCTGGCGCTGGTCTACGTCACCCTGAACTGGGGCCTGCGCAAGCTGCTGCGCATCAGCCCGGTGCGCAACGCGATCGTGAAGGTCCACGAGCGCGTGCCGCTGGATGCCAAGAAGACGATCTACCTGGTCGAAGCGGGCGACGAGTTCCTGCTCCTGGGCGTGGGCGAGTCCGAGGTGAGCTGCCTGACGCGCCTGGACGCGGAGCGCATGCGCGCCGCGCTGGCCAAGCGGTCCGAGGCGGCGTCCGCTCCCGTGCTCTCCGGCAAGCCCTTCTGGGAGCGCCTGCTGGTCAAGCCGCCGCCCAAGGACCCGGGTGCGCAAGGCGGGCCCGCGCCGACTTAGAAGACGACGAGGTCGCACATGACGACGCGCCACACCCATGCACGAACGGCGCGCCGCCCGCTGATGGTGGCAGCGTGGACGTTCCTGGCCACGTCGCTGCTGCCCGCGCTCGCCGAGGCCGCGGCCAAGGCCGCCGCCAAGGTGCCCGCGGGAGCGGACGGGGGCATCCCCGGGATGAACCCGGACTCGATCGCCTCCAAGCCGCTGGTGCTGATGGTGGCCCTCGGGGCACTCTCGCTCGTCCCGTTCCTCATCCTGATGGTCACGTCGTTCGTGAAGATCTCGGTGGTGCTGTCGATCGTCCGCAGCGCGCTGGGCACCCAGCAGATCCCGCCGACGCAGGTCATCACCGGCCTGGCCATCATCCTGACCATCTACATCATGATGCCCGTGGGCCTGGAGATGTACCGCGCCACCGGCACGCTGGTGGACCAGCCGGGAGAGCTGATGAGCACGCAGTCGGTGGGGATGCTCATCAAGGCCGGCGACAAGGCCAAGGAGCCGATGCGGGAATTCCTGCTCAAGCACTCCACGCTCAAAGACCGGAACATGTTCTTCAACCTGGCCAAGCGCCTGCGCCAGGAGGCCGACCGCGCCGAGCTCTCCGACCGGGACTTCATCATCTGCATCCCGTCGTTCGTCATCAGCGAGCTCAAGCAGGCCTTCCAGATTGGCTTCATCCTCTTCGTGCCCTTCATCGTCATCGACATGGTGGTGGCCAACATCTTGCTGGCCCTGGGCATGCACATGCTCTCGCCCACCACCATCTCCATGCCCTTCAAGCTGCTGCTCTTCGTTCTGGTCGACGGCTGGTACCTGATCACCAAGGGGCTGGTCATCAGCTACCTGTAAAGGAGCCGCGATGGGCGGGATCGAAACCTACGTCACCAACATCACCCGCGAGGCGCTCTACCTGACGCTCATCGCCTCGGGCCCGCCCATCGTCATCAGCCTCATCGTCGGCTTCATCATCTCCCTGTTCCAGGCGACCACGCAGATCCAGGAGCAGACGCTGACCTTCGCCCCGAAGATCCTCATCGTCTTCGGGGTGCTGGCGCTCACCGGCCCGTGGATCGGCCACCAGCTGCTGACCTTCACCTTCCACCTGTTCGACCGCTTCCCGTTCATGGTGCGTTGAGTCCCGCCCAGGCCGGCGCTCCGCATGGAAGACATCCTCAAAGAGCTGGGCATCACGGCCAACTTCTCGCAGGTGCTGCTCATCTGGGCGCTGCTGATGGGCCGGGTGCTGCCGCTCATCCTGCTGGCGCCGTTCATCGGCGGCGAGGTGGTGCCCAGCCAGGTCAAGCTGGGGGTGGGCATCGCCTTCACCATCCTGCTCTACCCGTTCGTCGCCGACACGGCGATCCCCCAGGGCTCGGTCGCCTTCGTGCTGCTGCTGCTCAAGGAAGTCTTCATCGGCACGACCATCGCCTACCTGGCCTCCTTCGCCTTCGACGCGGCGCGCTCGGCGGGCACGTTCGTGGACACGGTCTCGGGCGCCAACATGGCCACCGTGTTCGTGCCGCAGATCCAGCAGCAGGCGACGCTCTACGCGGACTTCAAGTTCCAGCTGACCATCGTCATCTTCCTGGGGCTCAACGGGCACCACGTGGTGCTGCAGTCGCTCTTCCTGTCCTTCCAGAGCATCCCGCTCAACGGCTGGCCGCACTTCTCGCACGGCTTCTGGCCGCTGTTCCAGATGGTCATCCGCATGACCGCGGACATGCTCATCGTCGCCGTGGCGCTGGCGGCGCCGGCGACCATCGCCACCTTCCTGACCGACCTGTCGCTGGGCCTCATCAACCGCGTGGTGCCGCAGATCCAGGTCTTCTTCATCAGCATGTCGGTCAAGCCGCTGATCGTCGCGGTGGTCACGCTGACCGCGCTCACGGTGCTCTACGAGCGCTTCCTGAGCATCTTCCACGCCATGCTCAAGCACGTGCAGGACGCGGTGTTCCTGTTCTCGTGACGAGGGGCGCGCACTGACCCGGCGCTGGTTCGCCGGACTCCAGCCGGCACGATGGCCGGCGGTCCGAGAGGAGGTGGTGGCGGTTGTCCGACGAAGGCGGCGAAAAGACCGAAGAACCGACGTCCAAGAAGCTGGACGACGCCAGGAAGAAGGGCCAGGTCTGGAAGTCCAAAGACCTGACGGGCGCGCTCGTCTTCATGGTGGGTTTCTTCACCATGGCCGCCACCTTCCCGCTGACCTACCAGCACTACCGCCAGGTGCTCTACCAGGCGTTCGCCACCGTCTCGATGCGGCCCATCACCGAGGAGATGATCTACGCCAACGTCTTCGAGGGCCTGTACCTCGTGGTCCTGCTGACGCTGCCGCCGGCGTTCGCGGGCGCGGCGATCGGCGGCCTGTCCGACTTCCTGCAGGTGGGCTCGCTCTTCACCTTCGAGCCCATCATGCCCAAGCTCGACAAGCTCAACCCCATCGAGGGGCTCAAGAACCTCTTCTCCAAGAAGCAGCTGGTGGAGCTGCTCAAGAGCACTGCCAAGCTCGGCATCACCGCCTACGTCGCCTACGGGGTGGTCAAGGGCGAGCTGCGGCTGATCATCGCCAGCGCCCGCGCCGAGCCCGACCTGATCATGCTGGCGGCGGGCGCGGTCATCTACAAGCTCACCACCCGCGTCGCGATGGTCTTCATGCTCTTCGCCATCTTCGACGTGTGGTGGCAGCACCGGTCCTTCATGAAGGACATGATGATGACGAAGGACGAGGTGAAGCGGGAGTACAAGGAGTCCGAAGGCGACCCGCACCACAAGGCCAAGCGCAAGGAGATGCACCAGGAGATCCTCGAGGGCGCGGCCATGGAGAACGTGGCCGACGCCGACGTCGTGGTCACCAACCCCGACCACTACGCGGTGGCGCTCAGGTACCAGCGCGAGACCGACGGCGCGCCGCGCATCGTCTGCAAGGGGCTCGACGCGCGGGCGCAGCGCATCAAAGCCATCGCGGCGGAGAGCGGCGTCACCGAGGTCCGCAACGTCCCGCTGGCGCACGCGCTGTACCGCGTGGACGTGGGGCAGGAGATCCCCGAGGCGCTCTACGACGCGGTCGCCGAGGTCATGAACTTCGTGTACGCGGAGCAGCAGCGGCGGGAGGCGGCGGCGAGCAGGGAGCTGTCGTAGCGGAGGAGTAGGGGCCGGCCTCCGTGCCGGCTTCCGGGGTCTGGTCTCGCTGTCTGTCGGGGGATCGGTGGTCATCCGCTGCCCGAAGTGCAAAGCGGAGCACGACGTCTCCACCCGCGTCCCGGGAGAGCGCTTTGCCTGCAGTTGTGGCGGCTCTCCGGAAGTACCCAGGACCGTGGTGCCGACGAGATCGGTGCCGGCATGGGTGGTCCTGCTTGGCGTGCTCTGCCTGTTGGTCGGCTATCCTGCGGCGCGGTCGTTCGTCCTCTTCGGGATCCGCACCAAGGCCAGCGAGGCGCCCCACGACCTGAGCCTAATCCGGACTGCCGAACTCGCCTACTTCAAGGAGCACGGGACGTTCGTCGCGGCCGGACCGAGCCCTTCCGAAAAGCCTGATCCGCAGAAGAAGCAATGGGCGCCGGAAGATGGATTCAGGGCCCTCGGGTGGAAGCCTGAAGGCACGGTCTACCACCAGTATGAGGTCCGGCTGACGGGCCCCCGGGGGGCGCTGCTCACGGCGAGAGGCGACATCGACGGCGACGGCAGGGTGGCGCAGTACCAGCTGGAGCTCATTGCCGACGGCCCGCGCGGCGAGATCAAGAAGCTGGACGAGGACGTGTATTGAAGGCCCGCATTCCTGGAGGAAGGTCCCAATGATCATCGCCTGCCCGAAGTGCAAGCAGCGTCACGACGTCTCGCAGCGCAAGTCCGGCGAGACCTTCACCTGCACCTGCGGCAACGTGTTGGCCGCCCCGAAGAAGAGCGGCGGCCCGACGTGGATCATCGTGCTGGCGATCGTCGCGGCCTGCTCGGTGCCCTGCCTCGGCATCCTAGCGGCCATCGCCATCCCCAACTTCATCAAGTTCCAGGAGCGCTCCAAGCAGTCCGAAGCGAAGGTGAACCTCCGCGCGATCGCCACCGCCGAGAAGGCCTACTGGGCTGAGCACGGGAAGTTGATCGCCGCTGGGCCCGTTCCCGCCTCCGTGCCCAAGGGGCTCCAGGCCGAGTTCGTGGCCGACGACGGCTTCCGGGCCATGGGATGGCTGCCCGAGGGCAAGGTGCGGTTCCAGTACCAGGTGCGCGTCGAGGGGGCCCAGGGACAGCAGGGCCAGCCCTCCACGGAGACGGCCATCGTCACGGCGAGGGGCGATCTGCGAGGAAGCGGGGACGTCTCCGAGTTCAAGCTGGTGGTCCCCGCCGAGGGTCCCCTCGGACAGGTGGAGGAGGTCTTCGGAGCCGAGAAGTACTGAGGCCTGCCGGGGCGCCGCCGCTGGCCCGAGTGCAATGCGTGGCACCGCCTCGGGGACGCGAGACGCCAAGCGCGCGACGGGTCATCCGAAGTCGCGGCGGTGAGCGGGCGGGCGGGAGTGCCGTGCATCACGGGCGCAGTCACCTGGAACGTCGCAAACACCTCCGCGAGCCTCGTCTCCGCGGAGAGGGAAAAGAAGTCGGGGCGGTCGAGGAATCGCGAGGCCAGCCGGCCTGCGGCCTTGACCCCTGCCAGGGCGCCGATTAAGCAGGCATCTTCCGGACTTACGAGGAGACTCCATGAGGCGGCTCGCGGCGATGCTGACGGTGGCGCTGGCGGCAGTCCCGATGCTCGCGCGGGCAGAACCCGGCCCGGCGCTCCGGTTCGAGTCGATGCGCCTGACGCCGCCGATCCTCTTGGCTCAGGCCGATGCCCATCCCCAGGAACAGCCGGGCGTCGCGGAACAGGCACCCACCAAGCCCGCCGCCAAGCCTGCCGAGCCGGCTGCGAGCCCGAGCGCGGCACCGGCCCCCAACCTCGATTTCGATCTGCTCGGCAAGCCCGCGCAGCCGGAGGCGCAACCTGCAGTCGACGAGGAGGCCGTCGCGACGCGCCGGGCGATGCTCAAGGTGCACCAGGGGCTGGGCATCGGACTGCTGGTGCTGCAGCTCTCCACGGTGGTCCTCGGCCAGATCAACTACCGGGACATCTACGGAGGCGGGGACCGGTCCTTCCGTTTCAAGCGGCCGCACCAGGCGCTCGCATACACGACCTTCGGGCTCTTCGTGACCAACGAGCTCATAGCGCTGCTCGCGCCGACTCCCATCAAGAAGCAGACCCAGGGCGTGGACCGCACGCTCCTGCACAAGATCGCCATGTTCACCGCGATGGCCGGGATGGTGGCGGAGATCGTGCTGGGCATCACCAGCGCCGAGCTGGCGGGCAAGAACGACCAGCGCGACTTCGCCAAGGCCCACCTCTTCATCGGCTACGGGACCTTCGTCGCGATGGCGTTGGGCGCCTCCGCGATGATCTTCTAGGGACGCGCATGCGAACCCTCCCACTGGCCCTGGTCACCGTCTTCGCCGCCGCCTGCGCTCCGGCCCGCGGGCCGTGGATGGACCCCGGCTCGGACTGCATGCAGTGCCACGGCCCCGAGGCGCACTACGCCTGGACCGCCGCCGGGACCGTCTACCCGGAGCGGAACTCCGGAGACAGCCAGGGGACGGCGCACGTCTACGTCGAGCTCACCGACGCCGACGGCAAGACGGTGTCGATGGAGACCAACCCCGTCGGCAACTTTTACACGTCCGAGCCGCTGAGCTTTCCGCTGACCGCCCGGGCACGCCGGGGCGACCAGCGCTACGAGATGTCCATCCCCGTCCCCGTCGGCTCCTGCAACGGATGCCACAACCTCTCGCCAGACAGCGAGCCGGGCGGTCGCCTCATCGGCCCCCCATAGGCTTCACGCGCCGGCCCTCCTGCTGGCATCATCCGGACCAGAGGTGCGCCGTGGCAGACAACGAGCCCGAGATCGCGATCGCCATCAAGTACAACAAGGAAGAGGACAACGCCCCGCGCGTGGTCGCCAAGGGCGTGCGCGGCAGGGCCGAGAAGATCCTGGAGATCGCCCGCGCCAACGGCGTGCCGGTGATGCGCAACATCCCGCTCGCTCACGCCCTCAACAAGCTGGAGATCGGCGACGAGATTCCCGAGGACCTCTACGACGCCGTCGCCGAGGTCCTCCAGTTCGTCTTCGAGATGTCGAAGGCCGAGGGGCGCTAGGCGCTCGCCACCCGCTGCGCCAGCCTCTTGAGCTTGTCCGCCACCACCGCCTCGTCGAAGGGCAGCTGGAAGACCTCGTCCGCGCCCGCCGTGATGCCCAACTCCGCCAGCTTGGACTCGGTCTTGGAGGCCACCAGGACGATGGGCAGGTCGATCAGATTCGGGTCGTTGCGCAGCTCGAGTATCGCCTCCGGCGTGCCCAGGCCGGAGAACGTCGGCTCGGCCAACAGCGTCGCCGCGCCGCTGCGTAGTTGCAGGTCCAGCTCGGCGCGGGAGCGCACCGATATGGACGCGAAGCCCTGGCTCGTCAGCAGCCGCCTCACGTCGGCCAGAAGGCCCGCGTCCCTGAGCGCCACCAGCACCCTCGGCTTCTTCATGTAGCGGTCGGACAGCTCCTCGCCCAGCGCCGACAGCGCCCGGGGGGGAAGCTCCGAGCGCAGCTGGGCCAAGGCGTTCTTGGCCCCGTCGAAGTCCGGGGCGGGGCCCCCTGCCTGCGAGGCGAAGTGCAGCGCGGCTGCCAGCCCCGCCGGCCCCGCGCCGAGGTCCGCGGCGAGCGAGGGCGCGACCACGGGCTCGAGCAGGTCGGCGACGTCGTCGAAGGAGGGGCCGAGGACCGCGCGCAAGGTCGCGCCGCCTGGGATGGAGAAGGGCTCGCGGCCCTCGAGCCTGCTCGCCAACGCCAGCGCCGCCGCCGCGGCAGCCACGCGCTCGCGCTCGCATTCGGAGGCCCCCAGGCGCTCAGCCAGCCGCTGGGCCAGGGCGATGAACGCGGGCGCCTGCGTGAGCGGCTTGCCCGCCAGCGCAAAGAGGCTCGTGAGCAGCCGCTGCTGGACGCGGGACGTCCCGGGGTCCGTATCGGTGATGACCATCGCCGCCTGCGGAATCGGCGTGCCGGTCAGCGGCTCGTCGCTCATCTCCATCGACGAACTCTCGCTGGCCCTGGCTGCCGGGGCTGCGGCGGGCGCGGGGGCGGGTGCCGGGGGCGGCGCGGGCGCCCTCGCCACGGGGCCGCTGGGACGGCTGACCGGTGAGCGCAGGACCGCCACGGGCGCCTGGGCCTGGGCCTGGGCCTGGGCCTGGGCCTGGGCGGGCGGCGGTGCCGGAGCCCGCATCGGCGTCGCCACGCGGGCCGCCGGCGCCAGGTTGCCGTCCTCGCCGAACTCGAGGTCCATCGACCCCGAAGACGAGACCGAGGTCCCCGAGTTCCAGCCGGGCCCGCTCAGATCCAGGCCTCGGGAAGGGGAGGAGGCTCGGCCGCCGCCGTAGAAGCGCTGCCGCGCCTTGTCCAGGCCTTCGTTGGTCGCGAGGATGGGGGTGATCGTCCCCTTGCCGCTGATGAACTTGAGCTCGTCGAGCGCGCGCAGGTTGGTGGCGTCGGTGGTGGCGACGAAGAGCTGGGGGCCGCGGACGGCCATGGGGACGATGCCCAGCCGCTCCGATTGCGCCCGGGTGACGAGCTTGACGGCGTCCTTGGGGACCGGCATCGACTCCAGCCGGGTGAGGCCGACGTAGGGCACGCGCAGGACCTCGGCCTGCGCCATCATCAAGTCTTCCTCGGGGACCAGGCCGCTGCGCTGCACGGCGGTCAGGAAGTCGCAGCCCAGCGTCGCCTGCAGCGAGGCGATCTCCGGGAGCTTGTCCTGCGCGAGCTGGCCGCCGGACATCAGCGCCAGGACCACGCCCTGGGACCGGCGGTCGATCTTGATGGACTGGGCGCCCCCGGTGTCCGCGGACTGGGGCAGGCGCAACAGCGGGCTCGAGGCCTCGGTCGCGGGCCGCGGAGACGGGGTGCGCGGCAGGGGCCCGCCCGGGGCCATGGGGGAGACCGGAGCGCGGCTGGGCGGGGTCGGCGTGGGCGTGCGCTCGGCCTGGCCCAGCCGCTGCGACGACGGCTCGGCCGACGAGGTCAGGCGGATCTCCTCGAGCTCCTCCTCGACCTGCATTTCCAGCGCGGAGCGAAAGTCGGGCACCGCCCGCGCGAAGAACCCGGCGATGTCCTGAGGGCCCACCCGCAGCCGGTTGTCGAAGAGGAAGCCCGTCAGCTGGCTGGAGAGCTCGCGCGCGCTGGGCGTGCGCGCGGCCGAGTGGGGGCACAGCGCGCGCAGGAGGATGTCCCAGAGTACCGGCGGCACCCCGGGCAGCGGCGCGAGCGCCTTGGGGTCGAAGAAGGCGATCTGCTTGACCGACTTGAGCAGCTCGGTCTCCTGGAACAGCCGCCGGCCCGCAATCAGCTCGTACAGCAGCAATGCCAGCAGGAACACGTCGCTGCGCTGGTCGGGCTCCTCGCCGGCGGCCTGCTCCGGGGCCATGTACCCGGTCTTGGCCTTCAGCGTCCCCGACCCGGTGGTGCTCTGCGAGGTCGAGGCCTTGGCGATGCCGAAGTCGGCGAGCTTCACCTCGCCGGTCCGGTTGATCATCACGTTCGTCGGGTTGACGTCGCGGTGGACGATGTTCAGCGGCCGGCCCGACGGGTCCTTGCGCTCGTGCGCGTAGGCCAGGCCTTCGGCGACCTGCTGGGTGATGAAGCACGCCTCGCGCAGGCCCACCGGCACGTTGCGCCGCAGGCAGGCTGACAAGAGCGTGCGCAGGTTCTCGCCGTCGATGAACTCCAGCACCATGTAGTACTGGCCGCGCAGCGCGCCCAGGTCGAAGACCTGCACCACGTTGGCGTGCTGGAGGGTGACGGTGAGCTTGGCTTCCTGCAGGAAGAGGCTGACGAAGATGGGGTCCTCGCCCAGGTGCGGGAGGATGCGCTTGACGGCGACGGGCTTCTCGAAGCCGTCCAGGCCGATCACCTTGGCCAAGAAGACTTCCGCCATGCCGCCCGTGGCGAGCTTGCGCACCAGGCGATAGGCGCCCATGGACCGACCTCCACTCCCCACTGATCTCTAGCATGCAGGGCGGGGTGCCTCTACTTCCCGTCCGGTTCGCACTCCCGGGGGAAGGGTTCAAAGCTCCCCACTCCCTGCCTGCGTCCCCCGTTCATGGCTTGTCGGATCGCGCAGTCGTCGGCAACCTGCGCGCGACGAAGAACCAGCCAGAGGGGCTCACATGACCAGGCGGTCCGAACGGAAGTCTCCGGTGGCGGCGCTCCCCAAGGTCAAGCCAGGGACACACGCTGCGCTCCTCTACGGCGGCGACCCGGCGGCGGCCGCGGAGGCCGTCGCCTTCATCGCCGAGGCCATCGAGGGGCGCGGGGCCTGCGCGGTGCTCTCGTACGCCCGCTACGGCGAGCGCGTCGCCGCCCAGTTGCGCGACCTGCACGCCGTGGACGTCAAGCGCTCGCTCGCCGACGGCGCGCTCGTCTTCCTCGAGACGCGCGAGTCGGGCAAGGAGCTGCGCGGGGAGCTGGTCCGCTTCCTCGAGCGCTGCCGCAAGTCCCGGCGGCCGGCGCGCCTGCTGCTCAACCTGGGCTGGCGCGAGGAAGGCTGGCCCGACGACGACGAGCTGCTCTCTCTCGAGGCGGGGCTGAGCGAGCTGTGCGCCGAGCACGACGCCGCGGCGCTGTGCCTGTACGACGCTCGCCAGCTGCCTGGCTCCATCCTTCTCGACGGGGCCCTGGGCTGCCACCCGGTGGTGTTCTGCCGGGGAGAGGCCCTCAAGAACCCGTTCCTGGTCGATCCCGCGGCGCTGCAGCGCGAGCTGGCTGCGCGGAAGAAGGGCGAGGCCGGGTTGCGGTCCTGGATGGCGTGAGAGAGACAGGCCGCAGTCTGCAAGTAGGCCGGGCCGTCGGGTCCTGAAAATGCGAAGGCCCGGCCGTGAGAGCCGGGCCCGCAATTACCTCGGAGAGGCCCGAAGCCTATTTCGCCCTGGCCTCGACCAGCCCGATGAACTCCGGCGAGGCGGCGACCTTCAGGATCTTCTTGAGCTTGGCGGCGCGACCCGGGCCGGCGCCCACCTTCGGCTGTTCGCCGTCGCCGAAGCCACCCTCGAACTCATTGCTGGCATCGAGCGGGCGGTGGTCGAAGCTGCGCAGGCGGGCCTTCTGCTCCGGGTTGAGGATGGCGCGGGTCTTCTCGTGGATGGCTCGCATCTTGGTGCGGATGAGGTTCATGGTCCCTTCGCCGCGGGCGGACTGCAGCGCCATGCGGTTGGCCTCGGAGACCACGCCCGTCTTGACCAGGTCGTCGCGCACCGCGGTGAGCGCCTTGACGATCTCCGGCTGGTGCTTCTCCTGCTCGGACTTGAGCTGGTCGCGTAGCGCGGCGGTTTCCTTGAGCAGGGGCAGGAGCTGTTTGGCCTGGTCCTTGGTCAGGTTCAGGTTCCGGTCGAGCTTGAGCGCGGCGATCTCGTCGCGCAGCTTGCGGACCTCGGGCGACAGGGTCTTGGACTGCGCCACCGCCAAGGCGGGGATGAGGGCGAGGGCGAGAAGCAGCGCGAATTTCTTCATCATGGCTTCCTCCGTGGCGCGCAACGTCCCGAAAACCCGGGAGAGCACGGGAGGTTAAGGGTCCTCAGCCACGGCCCTGGGCGCCTGCTCTCCGGCCTAGCGCTCCTTGAAGGCAGGCGCCTCGAGCGAAGGCGTTTCCTCAAGGCTTTCGGGGGCTTGGGCCTTGCCATTGGCCACCTGTTCCAGGAGCTCGTCGATCTTGGAGAGCAGGAGCTTGTTGCCGTCCTGCAGGTAGCCGGCAAGCTTCTCCTCGAAGAAGGGGATCTGCAGGAGGAACTTCTTGAGTCCGTCCGAGGTCAGCTCGGGCGCGTAAATGCCGAAGCCCATCTTCTCGAGGTAGCGGGCGTTGAGCACCTGCTCGAACTGGCCGGCGACCGGCAAGGAGAGCATGGGCTTGTGCAGGTACACGCACTCGCTCATCAGGGTGAAGCCGCCGTTGGCGACCACCGCCTTGCAGGTGCGCAGGTCGTCGATGAAGCCCTTCTCGCTGAACGGCTTGTAGATCAGCGGGCCGTCGACCAGCGGCTCCTTGAGGTCGCGGCGCAGGCCGTAGATGCGGCACTGGTAGCCCGAATTGCGCAGGATCTCCGGCAGCTCCTGGTTCGAGGTCGAGGTCTGGTAGACGAGCAGGTGCTCGCCCTTCTCGCTCTTCGACTCGAGGATCTCGGGACGCAGGATGGAGGGCAGCAGCGTGGTGCGGGCCTTGCGCACCTCCGGGTAGAAGAACGTGGTGACGAGGTAGTGGTAGCAGCCCGGCAGCTTGCCCTTGACGATGTTGCGGGTGAGCTGGAAGTCCGCCTCGTGGCCGTCGGTGATGGCGTCGTCGTGCTTGCACCGGTTGATGATCTGCATGTTGTCGATGCTGATCACCGGCAGCATCCAGTTCTTGCCGTACAGGTAGGCGAAGGTGTCGAAGTCGCTGATGACGACCTCAGGGTGGAATTTCTCGCTGATCTCGAAGTACTGCCGGACGTTCTCCGGCACGCCCGAGACGGCCGCCTTCGCGTTCTGGAGCGCGGTCTTCAGCTTGTTCACCGCGTTGTCCTCGTAGGCGATGGTCGCGCCCCAGATCTTGTGGACGTTGGGGAAGCGCGAGGACAGGAAGTCGTACGCGCGGCCCGAGGCGACCACGTGCACCTCGTGCTTCTTGGTCAGCGCGTCGAGGATGACCCGCGAACGCGTCGCGTGGCCCATGCCTTCGCCCACCACTCCGTACAGGATCTTCATGGCGTCCCCCTGCCGAGGCCCAGCGGGCCGGCATTGACCGACGAGGTCCAACTCATCGACGAACTCAGCGCAGGCCTGCGCCTGCTTTCAGCCCCTGCGGCGGAAGACCTGCTCGCTGGGCCGGTAGTTCGGCGCCTCGCCCGGCGGGGGCGGCGCCGTGGGGTCGCGCCTGGGGCGCTTGACGACGCCCGGGCCGATCACCTTGGGGGCCTCGGGCACGGGTGCCGCCGCCACAGGGGCCACGGGAGCTGCCGCAGGCGCAGCGACCGCCGGGGCTTGGGCCGGGGCGGCCTTCGCTTCCTTCTTCTTCGGAGTCTTCTTCTCTGCCACGGCCTTGCCTCCACGACGAAGGGGAGGGCATTGGAGCCCGCACGCGGCGCGCGGGTCAAGCACTCCCCACCAACCTCGCCATCCGCGCGTCTTGGGGGTGGCGTTCGCCTACTGCGCCGTGCTGGTCGGCGCGGCGGCGTTCATCTGGTCGAGCATCCGTGCCGCTTCCTGGCCCGAGGACCCTTCGGGGTCGGCCTGCTCCGTCTTCTGCAGGAACTCCCGGGCCTTCGCGAGGTCGCCCCGGAGCTTGAAGGCGATGCCCATGCTCAAGAGAGCCGCGGGGTTGTCGCGGTCCATCTGCAGGGCCTTCTTGAACGACTCCATCGCCTTGTCGAGGTCGCCGGCGAGCAGGCACTGCCGGCCGTGACCCACCTCGCGGTCGGCGTCGTTGACCAGCTCGACCGAGAGGATGGTGCCGGCGCCCAACGTGACCAGCAGCGCCCGCAGCAGCCCCGCCCACCAGAAGGTGACGGCCTCGGCGGCCACGACGGCGGCGACCGGCAGGTCGGGCAGGATGGGCTTGCCGCGCAGCATGAAGCGCACCTTGGTGTAGCGGCCCTTGTTCACCCAGTGCGTCAGCTCCTCGCGGACCTTCGCCAGGGTCTTGTCGACCGAGCCCGCCTCGACCTCGACGCCGAAGACGTTGCGCTCTTCCTTCGGGGCGGCGGCGGGAGCGGCCGCCTTCTTGGGCTTCTTGGCGCTCGTCTTCTTGCGTGCGGCTTTGGGGGCGGGCTTCGGGGCGGCAGGCTTCTTGGCGGTCTTGGCGGAGTGGGACTGCGGGCGGGCCTTGGCCACGGGGACCTCCATCGCGTGGAAAGAGCGGCGACTCTACAACGATCGGCCGGCCGAGGGCATCGCCGAGGGCAGCGCCTGGACCGGAGCGGCGGGCCTGCGCGCCTGCCAGGCTCGTTGAATACGCGCCGGGCGAAGCGACGTCGGCCAAAAGCTCGCACTGCCTGATGATTCCGGTAAGATGAGCCTGCGAATTTTCGGAGGAGGCCCCGATGCTGGCCGCGTTGATGCTGTCCGGAGCGCTGTTGATGTCCCAGGGCGCCAAGCCCCCCGACTACACCGAGAAGAGCTTGTGCGATCTGTGGGCGGGCGCGCAGTGCGCCGTGGCTCGCTGCGGCGAGAACGCCCAGGAGCGCTGCAAGCAGGAGTCGAAGGTGTGCCGCGGCAAGGCGCGCAGCACCGTCACCGGCGAGCACGCCAAGAAGGTCGCGGCCTGCGCCAAGGCCATGCTCAAGATGAAGTGTGGCGAACCCGCGCCGGCCGAGTGCTCCGGCGTCAGCGGCCCCTGAACCCTCGACCAATCGATCGTCTTGGAAGCCCCGCTCCCTCCGACCGAGGGGCGGGGCTTCGGTTTGGTGTGCCCAGCATGGGCGTGACTAGGAGGTGAAAGTCCTCTGGGGAACCTGGTCGTAGGGACCCCGAGCGATCCCGCAAGGCGCCGACCGCGAGATTGGCGTTGAAAGAAGCGGGGAGCGAAACCGCGAGC
>DASXVQ010000065.1:0-14173 GCA_036504155.1 Myxococcales bacterium | reverse complement strand
GCTGTTGCCGGGCGTCGACCACGACCGACACGACCGACCGACGCGCCCCCGGCACGGAGGCCGGGCTCTACCCAACTCGCCGGCTAGTTGGTGGAAATCAATCGAAGAGATGTGGGGTGACAGCAGGGCTTCAGCCCCCGGGCGGGCGATCTACCGCGCCATCAAGGCGTCCTCGGCGATGACGCCCTCGTTGCCCTGGTCGTCGCGGACCTGGACCTTGCCGCCGCCCTCGCGCTTGAGGACCTTGAGCCGGGCCCCGGGAGCGACGGCCTGGCCGGCGATGGCGACGGGGGCGGCGACGGTCATGTTGTAGGCGCGGTCGAGGTCGGCGTTCTTGCGCTGCTTCTCGACCACGAGGTTGGTCGTCATCTTCTGGAAGGCGTAGCTCGACTCGACGTCGCTGAAGTTGGCCTGCGACGCCGCGCTGTCCTTGAAGGCCTTCTTGTCGCCGGCGGAAAGGCCGGAGATGTCGTCGATCTTCGCCGCCGCGGCCACCTTCTGGCCCTGCGTCGCCATCTGCCGCACGAAGTGGCTGACGACGTGGATGACCTCGCCGTCCTCCCAGCGGAAGCGCACCACCACCGGCGCCGAGCCGTAGCGCTTGCCCATCACGTCGGAGTGGGCCAGCACCTCCACGCGCTTGGGGTCGAGGATCTTGATGGGGTAGCTCGAGCCCTCCAGCCACCACTGCGGCTCGCCCTTGCCGGTCAGCAGCATCTTGGACATCAGGTTGTCGCTCGCCTTGTCGATGACGACCGGCACGACCTCGTCGCCGGTGCCGCCGCCGTCGTGGGCGATGGTGCCCGGGAAGGCCTTCTGCACCAGGTTCGCGAGCGACCAGTCGGTGGTGTAGAGCAGCCCGCCGGCGCGCACGAACTTCTGGATTCGCTCCACGCCCTCCTGCGGCATGTTGCCGGGGCAGTTGACCATGACGATCTGGTCGTTGCGCAGCTGCCAGCCGGCCACCTGGTCCGGCCGGATGAGCGTGAACTTGATGCGCGCCGCGGCGAGCACGCTCTCGATGTGGTCCATGCTGCCGGCCACCACCACGATGTCCTTGCCCTTGACCGCGCCGAGCAGCGCCGCGTCCTGGGGCGACTCGGACTTGAGCTTCTTGTGGAGCAGGTCGGCCGCGGCCTGCTCGGACTTCTCATCGGCCCGGGCGGCGGGGACGGCGGCGAGGGTGAGGGTGAGGGCGGCGACGACGGCGAGGGCGGCGAGGGCGGCGAGGGCGAGCTTCTTCATCGAAAGTCTCCTGAAGGGCGGGACAGGGGAGGAACGGCCGAGCGGGCCCCAGGATCTGCGGCGCCCGGGCGGGCCCGAATTGCCGAGAGAATCCGAAAGGCTGCGTCTTCGACGTGCGCGGCAGTCCCTGGTACTCCTCGGGGTATGCATCCGCGCCCCAGCCTTGCCGACCTCCGCGAAGCCAAGCAGCGGCGCCACCTCGTGCGCGTATGCCGCGAGCGCCTGGAGCCGGGCTGGATGAATGGTCGAGTGCTCGAGGTCTCCGCCGAGCGGGTGGCCCTGGCGATCCTGGACGAGTCCGTGCGCCCCAACGGCATCACGATCGTCTCCTGCGCCGACCTCACGAGGCTCTATTCACCCATGCCGTACGCCCGCTTCGTCGAGCGGGCGATGCGCCTTCGGGACGAGCGCTTCCCGCGGCTAGGGAAGATCGATCTGACCTCGTGGAGAAGCGTCGTGACCGCGGCTGCCAAGAAGGCCGCGCTCGTCACCATCCACGTCGAGCGGCGCGACCCGAGCGTCTGCTACATCGGCCGCCCTTCCCAGATGGACGACCTCCGCCTGACCCTGACGACCGTGAGCCCCAACGCGGAATGGGAGCCCGAGGAACCTCTGGTCGTGCCGTGGCGGGACGTGACTCGCGTGGACTTCGGCGGCGCGTACGAGAAGGCGCTCGAGCTCGTCGCGGGGCCGGCGCCGAGGGCTCCCCGGCCGCGGTGATCGTTTCCTTTCCTCGTCCGCATCCCCACCGGGGGCAGAAAAGCCCCCGGCTACTCGCCCCAAGTCCGTTGAAGCGGACTGGCCCCCGGCTCGTGGCCGTGGAGTCGTCGCATCGGCCCATGCCGGTGCGGCCACCTGTCCGGGCGACGCCAGCTCGACTGCCACACCCAGCCAGCCAGAGGCATGGTTCGTCTCCGCGGAAGGCTTTCGCCTGCACGGTGCAGGTTCGGGGGCCAGCCCACTTCCAGTGGGCTTCGAGCCCGTAGCCGGGGGCTTTTCAGCCCCCGGGTTCTCGGCGCCGGCGTATCTCGGCTCCCGGCACCGGCGTATCTCGGCTCCCGGCACCGGCGTATCTCGGCTCTCGGCACCGGCGTATCTCGGCTCTCGGCACCGGCGTATCTCGGCTCTCGGCGCCGGCGTATCTCGGCTCTCGGCGCCGGCGTATCTCGGCTCTCGGCGCCGGCGTATCTCCCCCGGTCGAAAACGCCGCGCGCCCTACCGCGAGCTCGTCTTCGGCGGCACCAGCGCCCCGGATACCTTCACCCGTCGCCCGAGCGCCAGGTCGATCTGCCCCATGAACGTGCGGAAGGCCGGGTAGTCCGCGGCCTTCACGCGGGAGGTGCCCATCATCACCTCGCCCTCGGCCACGACCGTCGACGGGCCGTCCATCTTGTAGCCGAGCCGCACGGCGCCGAACGGGCTGCGCACGTCCACCGGCTTGGGAAGCTCGGCCTTGGCTGCGGAGGGCAGCGCGATCCGGTACGTGAAACGGTTGGTCCAGGGGTAGGGCAGCACCAGGTCGAAGGTGCGGGTCGAGAGCGGCGAGTACGACTCGACGTAGGACGCGCCCTGGCCGAACGGCGTGAACGAGAGCGCCTCGCCCTCGCGCTCGGCCCAGGTCGGCGCCTCCATCGAGAAGGTCAGCTCCACGTCCTTCTCGAGCGCGTTGAGGTCCGAGGTCTTCAGCTCCTGGACCTTGATGCCCGGGAACGCCCGCGCCCAGCCCTGCTCGTACTTCTCGCGCGCGCCGTCGGCCTGCTGGAACGAGCGCCGGTAGTCGGGCGCGCTGAGCCCGCCGACCGTGGCCTTGGCCGTGATGGTCGCGCGGCCGTCCGGCGAGAGCGCGATGGCGTAGACGGACTGCGTCAGGTTCGCCTCGGCCTTGCCCGCCGGGATCTGCGCGAGCTTCGCGCCGCCGTTCGGCTCGACCACCAGCACCACCGCGCCGGTGTCCTCGGTGGGCAGCTCGCGGCTGCCGTACAGCTCGGCGGTGCCGTCGAGCCAGAGGTCGTGCTTGGGCACGTAGAGGATGGCGTGGTCGAAGATGGCCAGCGAGGCCGGCACCGGGTCGATGGCGCCCATCCGCCGCATGCGCAAGAGCACCAGCCTCGAGTCGATGCCGCCGGCCTCCAGCAGCGCGTGCATCAGCGACGCCTTGTCCTTGCAGTCGCCGAAGCGGCGGGCGAGCACCTTGTCGACCTTGTACGGCTTGAAGCCGTGGATGCCGAACTCCAGGCCGACGTAGCGGGTCTTGGTGACCACGAAGCCGTAGACCGCGCGGATGATCGACAGCTCGTCGGCGTCCTTGGGCAGCCCCGCGACGATCTCCTTGAGCGCGGCCTTGATCTCGTCGGTGGGCACCAGCTGGTCGCGCACCAGGCCCCAGTAGAAGCGGTTGACCGCGTCCCAGTCCGAGTAGGTGGAGACGTGCAGCTGCGCGAAGACCTCGGAGCTGCCGGGCATGCCGGGCTCGGGGACGATCTTCGGGACGTTGCGCGCCGACCAGCGGTACAGCCGCGAGCCGTCGGGGCGCGCCTGCTCGGCCTTCTCCAGCTTCACCGGGCAGGTGTTGGAGAAGATCGTCCGGCCCGGGGGCGCGGACAGGACGTAGTCGAAGCGGGCCTTGGGCATGTCGGCCTGCACCGAGGTGACGTCGCCGAAGTAGTCGGAGAGCAGGTTGTCGTTGGCGGTGTCGTCCAGCCGCCAGGAAAGCTCCAGCACGTCGCCCGGGTCGAGGTTGGGGAAGCTGACGATGCGGCCGCGGGCGTCGTAGTAGAGCCGCGAGGCGCCGTCGGAGAGCGAGCGCTCCGACTCCTGGTGCGACTCGATGATCGACCCGTCGGGCTTGAGCACCCGGGCCTTGAGGATCTTCAGCTCCTGCCGGTCGGGGGAGACGGTGATCCACTGGCTGCGCTGCTTCTCGACGCCGCGCGGGGTCTGCACGCGGATGACGGTCTGCTCGAAGCGCGAGGCGAGCCCGCTGGGCAGCACCTTGACCGCGGTGAACTCGGCCAGCGCCACCGCGTCCTCGCCGGGGGTCGGCGGGATCTCCGCGGCCAGCTTCGCCGCGTCCCAGGCCAGGTCCTCGCCGAAGCCGCGGCCCTCGCTGCGCAGCGCCTTGAGCGCCTCCTTGACCTGCGGGTTCTGCGGCTTGAGCTCGAGCGAGCGCGTGAACGCGGCGATGGCCCGCGGGGTGTCGCCGCTGCGCGTGAGCGCCTGGCCCTGCCGCTCGAAGACCTCGGCGTCCTCGGGGGCGATGTCGATGGCCTTGGCGAAGGCGGCGCGGGTCTCTTCGCCGCGGCCGTTGGCCGCCGCCAGCTCGCCCAGCCGCAGCCACCCGCGCACGTCCCAGGGGTCGAGCGAGCAGATCTCGCGCTGCTCCTTGAGCGCGCCTTCCACGTCCCCCAGGTCGGAGAGCGAGGAGGTCAGCAGCCGGCGCGACTCGAGGTCGTCGAAGCGCAGGGCGATGGCCACGCGCAGCAGCGCCACCGAGTCGCGCACCTGGTCGTGGCGGCGCGCCAGCCGGGCCGCCTCGCGGACGACCTCGGGCCGGTCGGGGTAGGTGCGCGCCAGGTGCTTGATGAGCTGCGCCGACTGGCGGGCGAGGCCCACCTCGTCGTAGGCGCGGGCCTGCCCGAGCGCGAGCGGGAAGTGCGCGGTGTGCTTCTGCACCGCCGGGGTGAGCAGGTCGAGCGCGCGGCGCGACTGGTCGTGGCCCATCAGGTGGCGGGCCAGCGCGAAGGTCGCCGCGGGGTGCAGCGGGTGGGTGGCGAGCGCGGCCTCGAGATACCGGCGGCGCTCGTTGGAGTCGTCGGCGGTGGCGGCGGCCAGCATCTGCGGGCCCAGGTCCTTGGGCGCGAGCTGCGCGGCGCGCGCGGCCTCGGCCGCCTCGCGCTGGTCCTTGGGATCGCTCACGCGCTTGATGAAGAGCATCTCGGCGTACTCGGCGACGGCGCGGGCCTGGGCCGCCGGATCCTTGGTGGGCGCCTCCGCCTTCTTGCGGAAGGCGTCGAGGGCGGTGGGCAGGGCCTCGCGGACGACGCTGCTGCCCTTGGGCTGGGCGGGCAGGGGGTCGGGGGCGGTGATGCTCGCGCTGGGCAGGGCGTCGCCGTCGGGGCCGGAGACGCGCAGCGTGTAGCCCGACGGGCCGGTCTGCTGGCAGAGCTTGAGCAGGACGCGGTTGGCGCCCTTCTTGAGCGTGACGCCGACCTGGGCCTGGTCGAAGCGGGCCGGGTGGTAGGCGTCGTCGGAGAGCACCTTGGAGCCGTTGATGAACAGCCGCGAGGCGCCGGACGCCCCCAGGTGCAGGACGGCCTTCTGATCGGCGGGGACCTCGACGATCGCCAGGGCGTAGGAGACGGTCTCATCGGTGGGGTTGAGCACGGCGCCCAGGTCGACGTAGCCGTCCCTGGACATCTCGGGGAGCCGCCGCCAGCCGATCTCGCGGACCTTGCCCGGGAAGCGGGCGCCCAGCTCGATCGCCTTCTCCGGCGGGTAGGCCGTGTCGCAGCCCGCCTTGCCCTCGTTGTCGAAGGGCCCGGCGATCCACGCGCGGGTCACGAAGCCGAGCTTGGCGATCTGCTCGTTGGCGGAGGGCAGGCGGCCACGGCTGCGCTGCACCTGGGCGAGCAGTTGGCGGGCGAGCGAGCGCACCTCGGGCTGGACTGCGCCCCACTCCGCGAACTGGCCATAGAGGCGGGCGAGCGGAGCCAGGGTGGACAGGCGCTCGCGCAGGTTGAAGGCGCGCAGCAGCGGGAGGACGGCCTCGACGGTGCGGGCGCGGGCGATGGCGTCGGCCTTGTAGCCCTCGAGCTCGGCGACGAAGGGATCGTCGAGGCGGGCGATGGGCTCGGGCAGCTCGGGCAGCGGCGCGTCGATGTCCGCGGAAGGTGGCGGCGGAGCGTCGGCGGCGGGCGCGGCGGCGAAGGCAGCCGAGGAGAGCAGGAAGAGAGCGGCAGCGGCGAGTCGAAATGGCAAGGAGGAGGCCTTCCACACGAGGAGGAGGCGGGATCATCCGGGGAAGGACCCGGACGATCAAGCGGCCAGCGGGCACTCGGCGACCCCCAGGCCGGGCAGCATCGCGCAACCTCGCTTGCAGGCCAGGTCGCCGAGGACTCCGCCGGGTCAACGCGATACGCTCGGGGCCGATCATGACCGACGCTCTCCGTCTGACCGATTTGCACCGCCGCTTCGGGAAGGTCCAAGCGCTCGACGGGCTCTGCCTGACCGTGCCCCAGGGCGAGATCTACGGGTTCCTGGGCCGCAACGGCGCGGGCAAGACCACCACGCTGCTCGTCCTGATGGGCATCCTGCGGCCCGACTCCGGCGAGGTCTCCTTCTTCGGGGAGACGGTGCGCAAGGTCGGCGTCGCGCAGAAGCGGCGCATCGGCTACGTCTCGCAGGAGCAGAACTTCTACCCGTGGATGACGCCGCTGCAGCTGGGCAGCTTCGTCTCGGGCTTCTACCCGCGCTGGGACGGCGCGGAGTTCAAGCGCCTGCTCAAGACGCTGGACGTGCCCGCCGACCGCCGCGCCGCGGAGCTCTCCGGCGGCACGCGCGCGAAGCTCGGCCTGGCGCTGGCGCTGGCTCCCAGCCCGGACCTCCTGCTCCTCGACGAGCCGACCGCCGGCCTCGACCCGGTGGCGCGCCGCGAGTTCAACGACCTGCTCGTCGAGCGCGTGCGCGAGAAGGGCTGCACCGCGCTCTTCTCCTCGCACATCGTCGACGAGGTCGAGCACGTCGCCACCCGCATCGGGATCGTCCAGGCCGGGAAGATGCGGTTCGAGGGGCCGCTCTCGGAGCTGCTGGGATCCCTGAGGCGGGTGCAGTTGCCGAAGGCGGAGATCCCGCTGCCCAGCCCTCTCCCGTCACCAGAGCCCGCGACCTCTCCCGAGCAGGCGCAGGGGCCTGCGGCTCCGATCGAGCAGGTGCAGGGCGAGGCGGCGCCTCCAACATCGACATCGATCGTTGAGGCCTCGCCAACGGAGGCCGTGCTCCCGGTCGAAGCGCCCGCCGCGCCGGCGCCCGCGGCTCCTCCCGCCTTGCCGATGCCACCGCCCGGCTTCGCCCGCCTCCGCGGCGACGTCTGGCAGGCGAGCCCCGGGGCTTGGCTCGCGGCGCCGGGGCTCTGGCCCGAGGGCACGGCGTTCTCCTCCATCGATCTCGAGGACGCCTTCCTGGCCTTCGCTCGCACCGGCACGGAGACCGTGGCGTGACCACCCGGGTGCTCCTGCGCAAGGAGCTGCGCGAGCACTGGGCGGTGCTCCTGGCCCTGGCCTTCGCCGGGCTCGTCGCCTACGCGATAGCGGTGAGCAAGGCCACGGACGGCGGCTCGGAGTTCGTGGCGGTCCGCAACTTCTCCGCCAGCTTCGCGCTGCTCATCGCCCTGGTGGTCTGCAACCGCCTGATCATCCGCGAGTGGTCCGGCCGCACGCAGCTCTTCCTCGAGGCCCTTCCGGTCACGCGGCTGAGCGTCGTCACCACCAAGTTCCTGCTGGGCGCGGCGCTCGTCGCGTTGCCGGTCCTGGCCGTGCTGGCCGTGTCCGCGCTCCGGGCCTCCCGCTGGGAGCCGGTGACCGCGCGCTACGTCGCCATCGTGGGCGCCCGCGGCCTGGCCTTCTCGCTCACCTTCTATTCGCTGGCCTTCCTGGCGGCGATGCTGGGGCGGCTGCGGGTGGGGCTGTGGATGGCGCTCCTGCTCGCCTGGTACACGCTCGAGCAGGTCCTGAAGATCGACCTCATGAGCTTGCCGCTGATGCGGCTGGTCGAGCCGCAGATGGCCTTCGAGCGGCACGCGGTGCCCTGGGACGAGCTGGCGAGCGCGGCGGGAGTCGGCCTCGCCCTGCTGCTGGGCGCCTTCGCGCTGGCGATGGCCCGCGACGGCTCGGTGGCCTCCCGGCTCGCGCGGCGGCTGCAGCCCCGCGAGAAGGTCTTCTTCGGCTGCCTGGGCATGGCCTACCTGTTCATGCTCTTCGCCATCGACGAGCACCGCGATCGCCCGGCCTTCGACCTCGCCGAGATCGTCCGCGCCGCCAAGGGCCGCACCGTCGTCGGCGTGGGCAAGGGCGAGGGGCTCAGCGACGAGCGCGCCAACCAGCTCGGCGAGCTCGTCGCCGGCGACCTCGAGGCGCTCCAGGGCTTTCTGGGACTCCAAGCCAAGCCGGCGGTCTTCCTCATCCCCAGCCACGGGATGGACCCCGACCTCTTCCAGCGCGCGCAGCTGCCCAACGCCGACGGCGTGGTCATCAAGGCGGCGCTGGCGAGCCCGGCGCTCGACGAGCGCGACTTGCGCGCCTTCGTGGTCGGCGAGGTCCTCTCCTGGCACAGCCGCGGCCGGCTGACGCTGGAGCCGCGGCTGTGGCTGCTCGATGGCTTCGCGCGCGCGTGGATCGCCCAGGGCCGTCTCAGCGATCGCGAGCTGCTGCGCTTCGCGGCGGCGGGGGTGGTCGGCGTCCCCGAGGACGTGCTCGAGCGCTGGTACGCCAACCGCGAGCGCCTGGGACCGTGCCTGGCGGACGCGGTGGCGCAGGTGGCGGTGACGAGCCTGGCGGAGGAGCTGGGGCCGGCGAGGTACCAGGCCTTCGCCCGCGAGGCGCTCGCCGTCCGGCCCGAGAAGGACCTGCGCGCGCTCCTGTCCGAGAAGAGCCTCGAGGAGATCCACGCCGCGCACTCCGGCGGGGCGCCCCGGAGGTTCTCCGACCTCGTCCGCGAGAAGCTCGCGCAGGTCCGAGCCGACCAGGCCGCCGCGCTCGCCGACCTCGCCTCGCTCTCGGCCTCGCAGACCGCGGTGAGGGTCACCCGCACCAGCGCCGAGGTCCGCCATCAGCTGCGCTCGTCCGATCCGGCGCGCACCGACCTCGCCTACGCCTTCCGCTATGCCGAGCTGGGCCCCTGGACCGGGGGTCTCGATCCGGAGGACCTGGGCCGCATCGACACCGTCGGCCAGGGCGTGATGCCCTTCGTCCCGCCGCTGGGGACGCGGCTGTTCACCGCCTTCGAGGTCCAGGACGCGCGGCTCGGCTGCGCGGTGCGCCTCTCGGCCCGTCGCTGGGAGGTCCAGTGAGCGCCGCCCTGGTCAAGAAGGAGCTGCGCGACCAGCGGCCGTTCCTGGCGCTGGGCCTGGTGCTGTGCTGCTTCGACCTCGCCGAGACGCTCCTCGACTTCCCGGACACGACCACCCTCGGGCACAGCTTCCACGAGCTGACCGACTTCTCCTCGCAGCTGCTCCTCGTGCTCGCCTTCGCGGTGGGGACCGGGTTGCTGGTGCGCGAGCAGGACGAGGGGACGCTGCGGTTCCTCGACGGGCTGCCGGTGACGCGGCTGCGCCTGTTCGCCACCAAGCTCGCGGTGGCGGTGGGCGTGCTGCTGGTCTACCCGGCGGCGCGCACGGCGCTCGCCGCGGTGCTGCACCTGCTCTCGCGCAGCTCGCTCAACCCCGAGCTGCACCCGCAGCTGCTGCTGATCTCGCTGGGCCTCAACGCGCTGATGGTGCTGCAGGGGCTGGCGCTGGGGATGCTCCTGGGCTACCTGCGCACCCTGGCCTGGGCGACCGCGGCGACGCTCGGCGTGGTGGTGATGAAGCTGGGCGATTGGGTGCCTCGCGCCAAGAACCTGAACCCCTTCCACCTGCTCGACGTGCACCTGACCGGCCTGCGCTGGGACCCGCCCTGGGAGGCGCTGGCCGTCCAGGCGGGGCTGGCGGCGCTGACGTGCCTGCTGGTCGCGGCGGCGTACTCCGGCGCGCGCGGCCAGCGCCTCTGGCGGCTGGCGCAGGCCACGCGGCGGCCGTTCTGGTCCGCGGTGGTGCTGGTGGTCACCCTCGGCTCCGTCCTCTGGGCCATCGGCGTGGCCGGGCGCGACGACCAGGGGAAGAAGCCCAAGCACGGGGAGGGCGAGGACGACGGGGAGGCGATGGTCGAGGGCGCCGAGTTCGCGCCCGCGCCGCCGGTCTACATCGCCACCCGCCGCTATACGTTCCGCTACCCGGGCTTCCGCGCCTCGGTGGTCAAGCCCTTGGCGGAGAAGGCCGACGCCGCCTTCGATCAGGTCGCGGGCCTCTTGCCTCCCGGCGGCGACAAGCCCATCGACGTGGACATGTCCGGCTCGCGGGCCAACACCCTGGGCACGGCCTTCCACGACCGCGTGCGGATGACGCCCACCGAGGAGGACGGCGAGGAGGTGCTCATCCACGAGACGGCGCACGTGCTGGCGTCGCGGATGCTGGACGAGAGCGGGAGCACGCTGCTGGCCCGCCTGCCGCTGCTCAACGAGGGCCTGGCGCAGTGGGTGGCCTACCGGGCCCCGGGCGGGGACGCGCGGCGCGAGCGCGACGCGTTCGAGGCGGCGGTGATCTTCTCGCGGCACGACGTGAAGCTCGAGGAGCTGACCGACTTCGACCAGTTCGAGAAGAAGCAGGACAAGGGCCTGCAGTACCCGCTGGGCGCGGTGCTGGTGGAGGCGCTGGCGGAGCGCTACGGGGACCAGGCGCCGCGCCACCTGCTCGAGACGCTGGCCAAGCCCGACTTCCCCAACGGGCCGCGCGGGATGCTGCTGTACCAGGCGCTGTTCCAGCTCGCCGGCTACGATCTCTCCGTGGTGACCGACCTGTTCTTCCAGAAGCTCGAGGCGACGGCCAAGGCCCGCGCCAAGGAGATCGCCGCGCTGCCCAGGCTGCGCGGGGCGGTCGAGGCGGGCAAGACGCGGGTGCGCATCCGCGTGCTCACCGACAAGCCGCTGCCGGAGGGAGAGTCGCTCCTCGTCCGCCTGAGGCCGACCCCGGACGCCGACCTGCAGGACTACCGCGCCTGGTACGCCCGCGACGACGGGAGCATCGAGCTGGAGCGCGACGACATCGCGCTGGATGCGGTCTGCTTCCAGCCCGGGCTGCACCACGGCAAGACGGTGTTCTACGAGCCGTGGCAGTGCCAGCCGGTGCAGTGGGCGGACGACGACTCGGTGCTGGAGGAGTCGGCGGAGGCGCCCCCGGTCGAGACGCCCTGATCCGCGCGACGTGGGGCGGAGTACCGGGCCGGGCCTGCCCTGAGCCTGTCGCAGGGCGCCCGGGTCGGTCGTGAAGGGCGCGCGGCGACCTGACCTCAGGCGACGCGCCGTCGCAGGAAACCGAGCGTCAGGAGGAGCGGGAGGAGGCAGTGGTCGCCGGCCCCGGCAGTCGAGCAGCCCGAGGACCCGCCACTGGCGCCGGCATCCGCGCTGGCGCCTCCGGCATCCGAGTGGGCGGCCGAGGCGTCGGAACCGGCGATGCCGGAGTCGCGCCCGGGAGCAGTCCCGGAGTCGCGTCCGGCCGCGGTTTCGGCGTCGCGTCCGGCCGCGGTCCCGGCATCCGCTCCGGCACGCCCGGGCCGGACCTCGCTGACGGCCACGGTGCAGAACTCGTCGCTGACGACCGCCTTGTCCGGGGCGTACGGGATGCCCCAGGCCCAGACCCGAGCGCAGAATCGAGAGCCCACCGAGCGGCTGGCGCACGGCGACAGCCAGCAGGGGATGGGGCCGCGGCAGCCGAGGGAGGTCGCGCCCGCCAAGAAGCGCATCGGACCCGTCGGCGGGGCTTCGGTGCTGCCCTCCGGATAGAGCGACCAGGTGTAGAGCACCGAGCCCGGCGCCGTTTCCGGGAAGACCGCGGGATCGAAGTCGACCGAGGCGATGTCGGCGGTCGAGCAGCCGGTGCACATCGAGTCCTGCACCTCCTCCGGCGGGTAGGTCACCACCTTGACCGTGAGCGACTTGATCGCGGCCGCCGTGCCGGTCGAGGCTTGCGCCTTTTCGGAGGTGGTGAAGCGGGTCAGCTCCGCGCCCGCCGACTTCAGGACGTAGGTGGTGTTCGCCTCGAGGGTCGGCAAGGCGTAGGAGGCCAGGCAGTTGTCCGGGTCCCACTGGAAGCGGGCGGGAGTTCCGCCGCTCCAGACCACCTCGGTGTCCTTCTCGAGCCGCAGGTCGCCGCTGCCGCCGAAGCTGCCGATCGCCACCCCCGCGTTGAGCGGGACGCCCACGGCGCCGGTCCTGGGGAGCTCCAGGCCGAAGCAAGTGGGGATGCCGGAGCACGCGCGAGAGGTCCTGGGCGCGAGAAGCGCGAGCAGGGCGCACGCGACGAGGGCGGCGAGCCGTAGGCGGGTCATGGGCGGTCCCTCCGACTCGCAGTGTAGGTCCGCTCGTGCTGTTGGCGAAACGCGGCACGCGCCCAGGCGCGGCAGGCTCATGGGAATCCTCCGGGGTCAGGCCTCGTGGAGGAATACGCAGGAGGGCGCTCGTTGGGCCGCGGCGCGTGCGTCCACCGGGATTGCCCCGAGATTCCAGCGCCTGGTCGGGCCGGAGGCCGAATCGTCACAGCCTCTGGACGACGCCTCGGATGGCGGCCACGGATCGATCGATGTCCGCCTCGGTGGTGTCCTGCCCGCTGACCGAGAAGCGCATGACGGCCTTGCCCTGCCAGGTGCTGCCGGAGAGCCAGCAGGTGCCCTCCGCCTGCACGGCCTCGACGACCCGGCGCGTGAAGGCATCGGCGTCGCCGCCCTTCGCGGGCGAGAACCGCGTCAGCACCTGGTTGAGCGCCACCTCGTTGAGGACCTGCGCGCCGGGAATCGCGGCGAGGCCGTCGGCGGCGCGCCGGGCGAGGACACACCCGCGCTCGACGAGCCGGGCCACGCCGTCGCGCCCCAGCGCGCGAAGCTGGGCGTAGAGCGCGAAGCCGCGCGCCCGGCGCGAGAACTCGGGCACCCAGTCCACCGCGTCGCGGGCGGCGTCGGCGTCCTGCTGGATGAGGTAGGCGGCGTGCGCCGTCATCGCGGCGCGGTGGACCCGGGCGTCCTTCACGATGGCGATGCCCGAGTCGTACGGCACGTTGAGCCACTTGTGGCCGTCCGTGGCCCAGGAGTCCGCCCGCGCGAGCCCGTTCACCGATGGCCGCAGCGCGGGGACCGCCGCGGCCCAGAGCCCGAAGGCCCCGTCCACGTGGAGCCAAGCTCCGCGCGCCGCGCAGAGGTCCGCGATCGGCTCGAGGGGATCGATGGCGCCCGTGTTCACGTTCCCCACCTGGGCGCAGACGAGCGTGGGGCCCGCGAGGCCCGCGAGCGCCTTCTCCAACGCCGACGGGAGCATGCGGCCCTGGCCGTCCACGGCGACGCGCACCATGCGTCCGGCGCCCAGGCCGAGGAAGCGCAGCGCGCGCGGGACCGTGACGTGCACCTCGTCGCCGACCAGGACGTGGAGCCGCGGCGAGCCCTGCAGCCCCTCCTCCTCGACGTCCCAGCCCGCGCGCTCGAGCAGCGCGTGGCGGGCGGCGGCGAGGCAGGTGAAGTGGGCCATCTGGCAGCCGGTGACGAAGCCCACGCCGCAGCCGGTCGGCAGCCCCAGCAGATCGAGCACCCAGGCGGCGCAGGTCTCCTCGACCACCGCCAGCGCGGGTGCGGCGGCGTAGAGGCCGGAGTTCTGGTCCCAGGCGGAGGTGAGGAAGTCCGCGGCCAGGGACGCCTCGGAGCTGCCGCCGATGACGAAGCCGAAGAAGCGGGGGCCCGGCTCGGCGATGAGCCCGGCATCCGCGTCGCGAACGAGCCGGGCGACGACCTCGGTCGCCGCGAGTCCCTGGGCGGGGAGCGGACCGCCCAGCGCGCTGCGCAGCTGGGCGAGCGTGGCTCTCGCGCCGACGTGCCGCTCGGGCAGGTTCTCGCGGAAGGCGAGGGAAGCTTCGAAGGCGAGGCGCAGGGCGTCGTGCATGGTGCCTCCGCAGGTTCTGGAGCGACCGAATCTAGCGCGGCTCCGTTTCACCCATATAAAGGATGGAGGGATCCGGTTGGCTCAGTGGCCAGGACCATGGCTAGGCTGCGACGCCGGCATCTTCCCCAACGATTGAGCGGTAGGTCGCTGGAGCGGTTGTCACGGCGATCTCCGCCAAGCGGTGGAACAGCTTGAAGCGCGA
>DASXVQ010000064.1:0-15600 GCA_036504155.1 Myxococcales bacterium | reverse complement strand
GCGAGGCGCTCGCGATCTCGCTGCCGCGCTCGCCTCTCCGATCCATCTGGCAGCGCCGAAGGACGCGGACACGCTGCGCCAGCTGGCCGCCTACGTGCGCGGGCTGACCGCGCTTCCGAGCCCCTGGCGCGGCGCGGAGGGCGGCCTTCTCCCGACCCTCGCGCTCCCCGACGCCCGCACGGGCACCCCCGACCTCGGCCGGCGGGTCTTCCTGACCAGCTGCGCGAAGGCCAACGAGTTCGCCGATCTCGCCGCGCTCTTCGACCGCGCCCGCGAGACCCCCGCGAGCAAAGTGCTCGAGCGCTGCCCGGACCTGGACGCGCAGTCGCGCGCGGACGTCGAGGCCTTCGTCCTGAGCCTCTGACCGGAAGTCCCCGCCGCCCTCAGGCGCCAGACGCCGCTCGCGGCGAGAGAAGCTCGGCGAGACGGACGGTTGCGCCCGGGTACGCGGCTTGCTGTGTTGCGGGGCCACTGTTGGCGCGAAAGGCCCGGGATGAGGCTCATCGGCGGCTTGATCAAGACGGCGTTCTGGCTCGCGTGGATCGTCCTGGTCCTCGCGACGCCGCTCCTCGGCGCCTGGCTGGCCTCGTCGCTGGTGAGTCACTTCGGCGGTCCGCGCGAGGCGGCGCTGCTGGGCTGCCTGCTGCCCTTCCCCCTCCTCCCGCTGGCCTGGGAGGCGCGCTCCAGCCGGCTCTTCAAGCGCAAGGTCGCGTCGCGCAACTGGTACGGCAAGCCGCCCAAGCGCTGGCTGACCGCGCCCTGGCGCATCGTGCTGCGCACGCTCGTCCTCAACCTGCTGCTCATCGGCGCGCTGCTCTTCTGGTACCCGAAGGTGGCCTTCTCGGCGCTGGCGACGCGCGGCGACTGGTTCCTCGACGGGCGCCAGGACGAGCTCGCGCAGCGCATCCGCGGCGACCTGTTCTACGCGGCCTCCGGCCTCGAGTGGCTGCACAAGTGGGCCAACCCCAACCCGTACAAGAAGGACGGCGACGCGACGCCGGTCCCCGACGACGTCCGGCCGACCGCGCAGGTCCGCCCCCCGGAGCCCCCACTCCCGCCGCCCGCGCCGCGCTCCGACGCCGGCCTCACCGAGCCCGGCGCGCCGGACGCCGGCAGCGCGACCACGCCCACCCCGACGCCCGAGCCCACGCCGCCGCCTCCTCCGCCGCAGGATGTCGCCCAGAACGACGACGGCGCGCTCGAGAACCAGACGTGGAAGGTGGGCGCCACCACCTGGCCGCGCTTCAATCTGGTCAGCGCCACGGTCGCCAACATGCGCGCCGACGACGAGGGCACCATCGAGGCGGTGGCGCGCTACATCGCCGCCCGCGAGAGCGACCCGTTCGAGCGAGTCAAGGCGCTGCACGACTGGGTCGTCACCCGCCTGCGCTACGACCAGCAGACCGCAGGCCGCCACGGGGCCGACCGCCGGCCGCAGGACGCGGAGAGCGTCTTCAAGGCCCGCACCGGCGTCTGCGAAGGCTACGCCAGGCTGCTGGTGGCGCTGGGCAAGATCACCGGCGACCGCATCGTGTACGTGGTCGGCGACGTGCGCGAGGACGACGGCGAGATGGCCTCGGTGGGGCACGCCTGGAACGCGGTGCAGCTCGACGGCGCCTGGTACCTCGTGGACGCCACCTGGGACGACCCGATCTCCAAGGACGGCAAGGACGTCTACCAGACCGATTACCTCTTCATCCCGCCCGACCTCGCCGCGCTCGATCACTTCCCCGAGGAAGCTCGGTGGCAGTTGCTGGCCAAGCCGCTCAGCCGCGGCGACTTCCTGCGCCAGCCGCTGGCGCGGCCGGGGTTGGCCCGCCTAGGCATGGCCCTGCTCGCCCCGGAGCGCCCCAACGTGGAGGTGGGGGACGCGGTGGAGCTGCGGCTGTCCAACCCGCGCCGGCTGCACGTGATGGCCGAGCTGGTGCCCGAGCACGCCGACCACGGGGTGGAGTGCGGCGTGGACGACTCCGCCGAGGCGCGCCTGGGCTGCGCCGTCCCCAGCCCCGGCAGGTACGAGGCGCGGCTCTACGTGAACCCGAACCGCTACGGGCAATACCGGTCGGTGGCGATGGTCCAGGTCACCCGCCGCTGACGCGCCGAAAGCGGAAGCCCGCCGGGGAGTGCGCCTCGCGCAGGAGCAGCGCGAGCCTGGCGAGCGGGACGAGCGCGGCCCGGGCTCGCGCGCGAAGTCCCCGGGCTCTCGGACCGTTCCGGCCCCTGGCGGTCGCCAGGCCGGGTCTGCGCCGTTGTCGCGCCCCGGCGGCCTCGGTAGTCTCTTGCCGTCATGTCCCGAATGCTCGTCAGCCTGACCTTCCTGTTGCTCCTCCTCAGCGCCGGAGCAGCCTGGTACGCCATCAGCACCGACCGCTGGCTGTGGGACGACCGCAGCGAGCCTGCCCGCTCCGTCTGGGCGCTCAACGACAAGCTGGGCCGGTTCCTCTACGAGCATGGTCAGGACACGCCCGAGGAGATCGCCGCCGCCCGGCCGAGGCGCGAGGACCTGACCGCGCAGGAGAAGACCGAGGTCAAGAAGGTCCTCGAGTCCGATCCCCGGTTCAAGGATCGCAATTTCGAGCACGCAGGAGGCTTCGCCGGAGGCGGCGGGGGCAGCGGGGGCTTCAAGCTCAAGCCCGCCTTGCCGGTCGGGGGCGCCATCGGCCGCGGCCGAGGTTGAGGGCGCTAACCCCTGGCGCCCGTGCGGCGCCCCAAACCAGGTCCTTCCGATGAGTTCTTTCCGAGTACAGCTGAGCAGCGTCCTGACCCTGGCCCTCGTCCTCGCGGGCCTGTTCGTGGCCTTCTGGGTGCTGATGACGCTGGCGCCGGCCGAGACCGCCAACGGCTTCTCCGGCGGGACCTACGTGCGCGAGCAGAACCGGGCCGCAGGCCGCTGGCTGCGCGAGCGCAACGCGCCGCGCCCCAAGTGCGGACCCGACGAGGTGGTGCGCGCCGCGGACGTCGAGGGCCTGTACTCCTGGACCGACGAGAGCGGCGTCCACTACGTCGAGGATCCGTCTCAGGTCCCGGAGAAGTACCGGTCGGGCTCGAAGGTCGACGCGCTGCCCGTGCTGCAGACCTACTCCGGCGCCTACAGCCGCCTGAAGACGTCGAACCGGGGCGTCAAGCCCGCCGAGAGGATCGAGGCCGCGAAGGCCACGGCGATCGTCTATTCCGCAGAGTGGTGCGGGGCCTGCAAGGACACCAAGGCCTTCCTCAAGTCGCTGGGCGTCACGGTCGAGGAGCGCGACATCGAGAAGGACCCCAAGGCCAACGCCGAGCTCGTGAAGATCGCCGGCGAGGACGCGGGCATCCCGGTCACGGTCATCGGCAAGAAGGTGATCGGCGGGTTCGACGAGGCGGCGCTGCGGGCGGCGGTGGGCAAGTAAAACCGCCCCCCAACCCCCTCCAGCGGAGCTGGTGGGGGGGCTCGCCTGTGCTTGCTCCGCTCACTGCGGAGCTACTGCCGCCACCGCCCCCGGCTTGATCGAACGTTGGACCACGAGCACGGACGTGGTGGTGCAAGCAGCTCCTACCGCGTCGCCGAGGCAACCCACGGCCCCCCCCCCAGCTCCGCTGGAGGGGGTCGGGGGGAGGATTCAGAACACCGAGACGTTGTACCCGTTCTCGCTGATCGGCTTCGCCTTCGCGGGCTGCTCCGGCTCTCTTGCCGACGCGGGCTGGTCCGACGACGCCGCCGGGTCGGCCTTGTCCTTGTCCGCCGCCGCCGCCGGTGGACTCGGCGGGACCGGAACGGCCTGCGCGGCCACGAGCACGCTCTTGCCCGGGGGCACCGTGACCTTGGTGACGAACGGCGCGAATCCCGGAGAGAAGGTCTGCACCTCGTAGGTGCCTGCCGGGACCTTCTCCGCCTTCCACGGGCAGGTGGCCGGGGCCTGCATCAGCTCCATCACGAAGACGCTGGAGCCCTCGACCGGGCAGGTGACCTCGAGGCCGCCGAAGAGCTTGGGCGCCAGCCGCGCCACCGTCTCCCGCGCCCGCTTCTGACGGTCGGCGGCGCCGGCGGTCGTGTCGGTCAAGGCGAGGTACTTGTCGAAGGCCCCCACCGCGTCCACTTCGCGCCCCAGCTCCTCGGAGCAGCGCGCGATGTTGTAGCGCACCACCGCCAGGTCGGTCAGGGCCTCGGCCCGGCGCAGCTCGGCCAGGGCGCCCTCGAAGTCGCCGGAGCGGAACAGGTCGCCCGCCAGGTCCAGGTAGGCCTGCACCTTCTTGCGCACCCGCGGATCCTCGGCCGACCCCGGCTTCACCGCCGCCGGCTGCGCGCGTGGCGCGGGCGGGGCGGCCGCAGGCAGCCAGAGCGCGAGGGCGGTGAGGACGGCGCAGGAGAGCAAGGGCATCTCGGAAGGACGGAAAGGCGACGGGACCGAGGGTACACCAGCCTCCGAGGCCCGGTCACGGGCGGCCGGCTAACGGCTGACGGCTGACGAGTGGAGGCTGGCGGCTCACCCCTCTCACGACACCCAGTAGGCCGCTTCCTCCAGGCTGTCCTCGCGCTCGGGCAGGCCCTGCACCAGCCGCGGCGAGTTGCGACGCAGCACCTCGTAGCTGACGCGGTTGGCGTACTTGCAGACCTGGTGGATGGACGAGTAGGTCAGGAACGCCGCGATGTGCTTGGGCGAGGTCGGCGCCATCCGGCGGTGGTGGGTGTTGGCCGCCATGTCGTGCAGCACCGCCGCCAGCGCCGAGTCGCCGGCGCCGTTGGTGTTGCGCAGGACGCTCGGCCCGCCCAGGTACGGGTTGATGTGCGAGAAGATCTTCTGGGGCTTCTGGCACGCACTCCGCGTCATCGCCCGGCTGTACTCGTAGCGGTTGTACTCGGCGATCGACTTGGAGAGGATCGGGTCCTTGGTCTCGCGAGCGTGCGGCTCGTCGACCCACGCGCACAGGTAGAGGCCGTGCCGGTCGCGGGTGAGCAGGATGAGGTCCGCCAGCTCCAGCGCGGCGCTGCCGGCCAGCAGCGGGTCCTCCTGCCCGGTCAGCTCCGCCACCTCCTCGAGGTTGCCGGCGACGATCGACGGGCAGCAGCTCTTGATGAGCTCGAGCAGGAAGTCCTTCTTCTCGCGCACCAGCGAGGCGGTGCCCAGCGAGAGCACCACCGGCACGCCGTGCTTCTTGGCGAAGCCGATGGCCTTCATCGTGGCCTTGAAGATCGGCGCCTTCTCGTCGCGCATCAGGTAGGCGGTGAGCACCAGCGCGCAGGCCCCGGCGACGAGAGGCTCGGTGACGGCGGTCTCGGGCAGCTTGTCCATGATGCCGCGGCTGACCCCGAAGCTGCGCTCGCCGTCGGGGGTGACGAAGCAGATGGCCCGCCCCATCGGCCCGCGGGTGGGGTGCAGGTGCGAGAGGTCGACGCGCGAGCTGGTGTTGCGCACGTAGTGGAAGGCGTAGTCGCCCACGGTGATCTGCGAGGTGATGGCGCCCAGCAGCATCGACTGGTCGTCGGCGATGACCGAGTAGTTGTGCAGCGTGTTGCCCACCGAGCCGCCGGCGAACTCGCCCACCACCTTCCCGGCCTCCTTGAGCGTGGTGTAGACGCGGTCGACGGTGGCGTCGTCGATGAGCATCGACTGGCCCTTGGTGATGCCCAGCGAGGCCAGCAGCGCCTCGTCCACCCGGGCCTCGATGTCCACCAGCAGCTGGTCGATGCCCATCACGTACACCTGCGCGCCCGCGCTCTCCTGGAAGGAGACCCGGCCGCGATCCGAAACCGGGAAGTAGTGCTTGCTCTTGCGCCTGCCTGGGAACTTCATCGGCCGTCCTCGCTCGTGGGGTCCCCGCGGCCCCGCCGCGTTTCGGGCCGGAGTGTAGACCTTCGGACGTTCGGGGCTAAGAGGTTCTTGGGGGGCGGTCGAGCGCCCGCCCGGCCGGCCGGAACGAAGGCGGTGCGAAGGAGCGCCCGCCGTCGGATAATGTCCGCTCTCCGACGCTCGCGGCCCCGGCCTCTGCCGGCCAGGCCGCGAGAAATGAAGCACGGCCACGGGAGCACACCGGTGCAGGGCTCGATCCTCTTCAACGGCAACGTGGTCAGCGAGGCGGACTTCATCACCCGCTTCAAGGACCGCATCCTCTCCTCCAACCACGAGGTCCCCGCCATCCGCGCCTCCAAGAAGGTGCTGATGGTGACCGCGGCGTGGAAGAAGGACGAGTACAACGAGGGCCACATCCGCGCGGCCCTCAACGGCATCGGCGTCGTGTCGCACTACGAGAACGGCTACGACGCCAACATCCAGAACCTGTCCGTCTACCACGACTTCAACCAGTGGCGGGCCAAGGAGCCCGACCTCCACCGGCAGTACCACGCCAAGCAGGAGGTCATTAAGCAGATCAAGCAGTTCTACCGGCGCAAGAACTCGCAGCTGGTCTCGCTGCTCAAGGAGCAGAACGCGCTGATCCGCCAGGCGTTCCCGGAGACCTCGCTGGGCAAGGTGCTGCGCTACCCGGTGCAGGCGATGCGCAAGGACCTCTCCACGCTCGACCCGCGCCAGATGCAGTTCCACTACTGGTGCCAGGACGTGCAGGAGACGATGAAGAGCATCGTCGCCAACGACGCCAAGATGGTGGACATCTGCAACGAGCTGGACCTGTCGTTCCAGGCGGCCTCGGGGGTGATGCTGAACCCGCTCTACCGCGAGCTGAAGAAGAAGCTGGAGGAGCGCATCCTCTCCGCCAACTCCATCTTCATCTTCGGCGGCTTCGTGGCGGTGCTCTACAACCGCCTGAACTTCTTCAAGCTCAAGGGCGCGCTGGTGGAGGCGCTGCGCCGGGGGACCAACTTCTACACGGTCAGCGCCGGCACCGGCGTGCTCTGCAACAGCATCATCCTCTACAACGACTACGGCGACGACCGGCACGTCGCCAGCGACTTCGAGTTCTTCGACAACGGCTTCGGCTTGGTCACCAAGGTGCAGGTCTTCCCGCACTGCATGGACCGCATCAAGACCGACGACGCCGACAACCTCGCCTACCTGGCCCACCGCTTCCAGGCCTCCAACTGCGTGGGGATGAACCAGGAGTCCTACCTGCTGATGGAGACCTACCTGGACCGCGGCGAGATGCGCGAGCGGGCGACCTCGGTGGGCGAGAAGGACGCCGTCTACCTGTTCGACCGCCTGGGCCGCAAGACGCTCAAGCGCAGCGGCGAGCAGATCCCGCTCGAGGGCTGACCCTCGTCCCCGGCCGCGCTCGGGACGACGAACGGGGACGAACGGCGAGCCGGGTCTACCTACGGCTGCGACACCGCGAGCGTGTACGGCCCGCGGCTGCCAGCGAAGCCGTCCACCCAGAGCCACCAGGTCCCGGCCGGCAGGCTCGGGAAGCTCCGGGTGGCCACGTGCTCGTCCTCGGGGCCGGGCACCGCGCAGGCGTACTCGTCCGACGGCAGGACGCTGCCGCAGGCGCCCCGGCGCAGGTAGAACAGCGGCCGCAGCGGGGCGTCGGCGCCGGTCGCAGTGAGCCTGATCGTGACCGCCGTCGGCGCGCCGAGCGTGAAGGTGTAGAGCGCGTCGGGGCCGGAGCCGCCGCAGGCGCCCTCGGCCTGGTTGGTGGCCGCCGAGGTGTCCGCGTCGAAGGAGCGCGTCTGGCCCGGGTCGGGCGGGGCGAAGGAGTAGCCGTCGCAGCCGTCGGCCATCGGCAGGGGCGTGTCCACGTCCACCACCAGGTCGAATCCGCCGGCGCTGCCGTAGGCCCCGTCGACGACGAGGTAGTAGTCGGCGTTGCCGGCCAGAGCGCCCGCCACGGCGGTGGCGGAGCCGCCGCCCGCCTCGAAGGAGCAGGCCTTCTCCGCCGAGTAGTCCGCGCACGCGGCCGGGGTCCCTGGGCCGCGCAGGTAGGCGGTGGGCTGGTAGGCGAGCACCGAACGATCGCTCGTCACCGTGGCGGTGACCTTGGCGTCGGCGTCGAGGTGCAGCGCGTAGACCACGTCCGGTCCGTCGGAGTAGGCGCACGAGCCTGCGTAGCCATCGCCGGCCAGGACCGTGCTCCCCTTCGCGGTGGCCTGCCAGTGGCTGCCCTCGACCTGGACGAGGGCCAGCGGCTCGGCGCCCGCGCAGGTGTCGTTCCCGGGGGCGGCGGCGGTGGGGCCTTCGAGCACCTCCAGCGTGAACGCCCCCCTGCCCGCCCCGGCGACACCCCCGACCCAGAGGACGACCTCGCCGACCGGCAGCCGCGCCTGGAGGCGGACGGGCTGTCCCGGGGCCGTCGCGGCGCAGCCGACCTCGGTCTCCGGGAGCTCGCAGCGCGTCCGGACCGACACCGTCGGAGCCAGCTCGGGGTCGAGCGGGGTGACCACGATCGTGTACGGCCCGGCCACGGGGACCCGCAGCGCGAAGGCCACGTCCGGGATCCCTTGGGCGCCGCAGGAGGGCGTCGCGTCGCTCGCGGCGTCGGCAAGCTCCCCCGAAACGCCGAGCCCGACCTGGACGGCCTCGGCTCCGGCGCAGCCGTCGTTGGGCGGCGGCGCCGCCTGGCACTGGTGGTCGCCGGGCGAGCACCGCCCGCTGTCGCAGTCGGGGCCCACCAGGCACTCCACGCAGGTGCCGACCCCCTCGAGGCATCGCCGGGCGTTGGCCGGGCAGTCCGCGTCCTGCAGACACTGCAGGCACAGGTTCAGCTCGGGATCGCAGACGCTGCCCGAAGCGCAGGCGCCCGAGCCGGTGCACTGCACGCAGTAGCCGTCGTCGCGGCAGTAGGGCGCCTCGGCGGGGCACGGCGTGCCGGCGCCGCAGGCCGTCAGGGCCTCGCAGGCCCGGGTCCCGGGCAGGCAGACCTCGCCGAAGCCACAGGTCCCGCAGCGCGCGCTGCGCAGGTCGCCGCAGCCGTCGACCACCGTGACCACGCCGCACAGGGCGCCGGCGGCCTCGCAGAGCACGGCGTCGGACTCCGCCTGGCAGCGGCACTGGCCCGACACGCAGGCCTGGTCGCCCTGGCAGGCGGGGCATTGGAGGGTGCGGAACTGGCCGTCGCACTTGTCGAGGTACGAGAACGACCCGCACTGCACCCCCGCGGAGGCGCAGGTGACGTCCTGGGTCCCGCCGTCGACGCAACGGCCCTTCTTCACGCAGACGCTCTCGTCGTAGTCGCACTCCTCGTCCGCCGCGCAGGGCGGGCAGCCGTGGCTCGTGCCTGCGTCGGAGTCGCCGGGCACGGTCCAGCCCGCGTCCTCCAGGTCCTGGAACCCGCCATCCGGAAAAGGAGACAGGACGGTCGCGTCCGGGTCGCCCCACTCGCCGCCGTCGGGATCGCCCGCGTTCGGCCCGATCACCGCCCCGCAGGCGAGGCCCAGACCCATCGCCACCGACAGCAACAGGACCCTCGGTTGCATCCCGTCCTCCAATGCGTCCCTCATGGCTCGGACCCGGCCTGGTAGTGGACCGTCAGCTCCAGATAGTCGACGCCGACCTCGGCCATCTGCGGGGCGGTGACGTTGGCGCCCCGCGGCCGGATGGCCAGGACCACCTCGCCCTCGTCGCCCAGGACGCTGCCCAGGACGTCCTCCTCCTGGTTCAGCTCGCCCTCGAGCAGCGCCACCGGCGTGGTCGCCGCCTCGTTCCTGCCCAGCGGCTGCCAGGAGTCCTTGCGCACGTCCCAGCGCAGCAGCTCCGCTCCCGCCACCTCCACGCCGCCTTCGCTGCGCCCGCGGGCGCCGGCCCAGGCGCGGACGGCCACCGAGCCGTACTTCGCCGCGGGCGGCAACGGCACCCTCCACAGGGCCGCCGGCCGTCCGCCCGCCGCCGGGTCCCACTCCCAGGTGTCCCCCAGCGCGCGGGTGCCGTTGGCCCCGCCGAAGAGCAGCGCGCGCGCCCCCAGGCTGGCCATGGCGTGGCGCGCCCGCGGCGGCGCCGTGGCGAAGGCGGCCCGGGTCGTCCACGAAGGAGCGGTCGGCTCGAGCTCCCAGGGGTCCTGCATGGCGCTGGCCTTCTCGCCGCCGAAGAGCAGCAGCCGGCCGCGCTCGAGGCTCGGGAGCAGCGTCGCTCCGGCGCGCGTCTGCACCGAGCCCTCGACCGTGGGCCCTGCGCCGCGCCTCACCCACTTGCCGGCCCCGCCGTCCCACTCCCACAGGTCGGGGTCATAGAGGTCGAGCTCGCCTTCGCTGCGCCGGCCGCCGAAGAGGGCCACCTTGCCGTCGGGCAGCGCGGACATCGAGGCGCCCTCGCGGGGATCGGGCCAGGGGCCGGCCCCGGCCACGTGCTTGGACCACACTTTTCCATCCGGGCTGGTCCAGGTCTCGGTCGGCCAGCTCGCGCCTTGCCTGCCGCCGAAGAGCACCAGCTGCCCGTTCTTCGAGTCCCAGACCATCGCCGCGCCCTTGCGAGGCTGCGGCCAGCCCGCCGCGTCCTTGGCGACCTGCCCCCACCCGCTCGTCGCGTCCCAGGTCCACAGCTCGTCGAGCGCGCCGGTCGCATCCTCGCCGCCGAAGGCGAAGACCGTGCTCTGCGGCGCCGCGCCGGACGGATCGATCTTGCACGCCGCGGCGAGCCCGGAGCGCGCCGGCGGCGAGACGTCCGCGGCGGGCGCCGGCTCCCAGGCACCCGCGCGCTCGCTCCAGAACCAGGTGTCGTTCAGGGCCCGGCTCGCGCCCATGCCGCCGTAGAGGATCGCCCGGCCCGGCCCGGCCAACGCCAGCAGGTGGCCCGAGCGCGCCTCGGGATCCGCCGCGCGCGGCGAGCGCTGCGTCCAGTCCGCCCGGTGCGCGTCGTCGAGCGCGGCGTCGAGCGTGTCGCCCAGGAGCGTCTCCACCGGGAGCGGGCTGCCCGGATTGACCTGCGTGCCGCCGAAGACGAGCACGCGGCGGGAGACCGGGTCGTAGCCCGCGGCGAAGCCTTCCCTGGCCCGGGGAGGCGCGCCCACCGGCGCGGAGACGGCGTTCCACGTTCCGTCATAGAGCCAGGCCGTGGCGCTGCTCGTCTCGGGCGAGTCGCTGCCGCCGAACAGCAGCAGCCGCGCGTTTGTCTTCGACCAGTCCGGCATTGCCAGCAGCGCGTGGCCGGAGCGGCCCTCGGGCGAGTCGGCGAGCAGCACCCTCTCCCAGGCCAGCGTCGCCGGGTCGAGCGTCCACAGATCGTTCTGCAGCACGCCGCCCGCGAGGCCGCCGTGGACGTAGACCTTCCGGGTCACCGGGTCGTAGGCCATGGCGTGCCCCTGGCGAGGCGTCGGCCGCACGCCGTCGACGTCCGGGACCGGCGACCAGAGGTTGGTGCGCGGGTCCCAGCTCCACAGGTCGTTGCGGTCCTCGTCCGCGCCGATGGAGTAGAGGTGGCCGCCGAACAACAGGACCTTTCCCGACACCGGGTCGTAGGCCATGGCGTGGCCCAGGCGCACGCCGGGGTTGACGACCTTCGACGCCGGACGCTGGGTCCACAGCCCGGTGGCGCCGTCCCACTCCCAGACCGCGACGTCGGCCGAGGCCGGGTCCACCGAGCCGCCGGTGCCCCCGAACACGATCACCTTGCCGCGCCGGCCGTCGAAGACCGTGGCGTGCCCGCGGCGGGCCGGGGGCCGCGTGCCCGCGGGAGTCCGGTCGATCCACGCCGCGGAGTCCGGGACGTACTCCCAGGTGTCCTGGAAGCGCCTCCCGTCGGCCGCCGAGCCGCCGAAGACCACCAGGCGGCCTCGCCAGGTGTCGAACGCCGCGGACGCGCCGGCGCGCGCGACGGGCCCTTCGCCCGGGTGGCTGCGAGGCCGCCAGGCCTGCTCCCCGCCCCGCGTGACCAGCGCGCCCCCTGCCGTCTGCAGGCCGGCGAGGTCCTGGTCGCCCGCCTCGGAAGAGAGGCTGGGATCCTGCGCGAGCGTGGGCGCGAGCAGCGCGGTGGTCGAGAAGACGGTGGGGTTCTGCAGGCGGCTGCCGGCGATCTTCTTGCCCAGGGTCGCGACCCACTCCACGTCCTCCACCAGGCGCAGCGGGCTCAGGTTCCCGGCGTCGTCGGCGGCGGCCACGTAGACCCGCTCGCGGTCGCCCAGGCTCAGCTCGAGGTCGAGCGCGCCCTTCGCGGTCGAGCGGGCCCGGCCCAGCTCCGAGGCGCTGGCCCGCGTGCCGCGGTCGTAGGCGATGACGGTCTCGTCGGGCTCCATCGCGCAGTCGGGGCCGTGCACCCGGAACTCGGCGTCGGCGCCGCCGCGCCCCCAGGGGATGCGCCGGTAGCTCAGCGCGCCGCGGTCGGTCTCGCTGCAGCCGGAGGGCAGCTGGCCGGCGGCGGCGCCGGGGGCCTGGGGCGCGACCGTGTCGAAGCACAGGTGCGGCGGCAGCGGGCTCTGCTCCGGGGTGCGCACGACGACGACCGGGAACTCCGGGTCCTGGTCGGGGCCCACGCCGTTGCCGGCCGCGTCGATCGCCTCGACGAACACCGCCGGGCACGCCTCCAGCGCCGCCGCGCTCGCGAAGTCGGCCTGGTAGACCCAGGTGTTGCCCTGGGACGAGGAGAACCAGAAGTCGAGGCGGTCGCTGGCGGCGCCACCGAGCTCCGTCCACACCTGGGGCAGGCTGCCGTCGGGCAGCTTCTCGCTGAGCGTGAAGGCGATCTGGATCCGCGTCCCGTTCGCGACCTTCTTCACGCCCGGGAGCGGGTTGCCGGGCCCGGGCGTCAGCGTCACCGAGACGGTGTCCGCCACGACCCGGGGGTTGGTGTAGTCGAACTCCACCGTGCCCAGCTGGACCTCGGCGGGGTTGCCGGAGGCGTCGACCAGCGACGCCCAGACCGCGTACACGCCCTCCCCGCGCCGCTCGCCGCTGCCGCCCTTGCCGCCCCGGCCCGAGCCGGCGTCCCCGTCCCCGCCGCCGAGCTCGAAGCGGAAGTGGAGCGCGTCGCGCTGGAAGACCTCCCGGTAGGAAAGCTCCTCGCCGCCCCGGCCGAGCGTGACCCTCGGCGCGGTGAGCAGCGGCTCGTTCACCTCGAACTCCAGAGCGAACCCCGCCGACGGCCCGAGCGCCGTCCACGCCGCCTCGGACGGCGTCCACTCCTTCGTCCCCTTCGCGTCCCGCTGGAACTCGACCCTCTCCACCAGCGGCGCGGTGGTGTCGTCGGTGTTGACCACGCACAGCTTCAGGGCGCTGCAGCGGGTGCCCTCGGGGCAGTCCTCGTTCGCCTCGCAGGTGATCTGCTCGCCGCCCTGCAGCCCGAAGTTCGGGGCGCAGGCCCCCAGTCCCAAGAGCAGCGCCGCGGCGACCAAGCGCGCGGCCTTGTCGGCCCGGGCGGCCAGCGTTGAGAGCACGGAACCTCCGAGGGATTTCGATGCGACCACGCCACCGGCCGAGGACCGTCGAGAAGATAGCAGATGGCCGCGCTGCCGGAGCGTCGGCGAGCGGTCAGCGCCCGAGGAGCCGCCAGAGCACGAGGGCGCCAGCGCCCAGCCCGAGCGCGAGGGCGGCCAGGCCCACCTTCCAGCCCGGCAGCCGCAGGCGGTTCTTCTGCGTCCGGTTCAGGCTCGGATCGATCGCCCGCGCCCGCGCCGGCACGGGCGCGCCCGCCGGCCCCGGCGGCGAAGCGTCGGCCCTGGCCGCGGCCTCGACGGGCGGCGGCTCTTCGTCCTCGAGGCGGACCGGCTGCAGGCCCTCGGGCCAGGTCGCGGCGGCGTGCAGCCTCCGGCCGATCTCCTCGAGCGCCCGCCGGACATCGCTCGCCGAGGCGGGCCGGCCCTTGGCGTCCTTGGCCATCAGCCGGTGGACGAGGTCGTCGAAGGCCGCGGGCACGTCCTTGACGTGGACCGAGACGCTCGGCGCCGGGGTCAGCAGGTGCTCGGAGATGACCTCCAGCGGCGTGGGCGCCTCGAAGGGCACCTTGCCGGTGAGCATCTCGAAGGCGACGCAGCCCAGGGCGTACAGGTCGGTCTGCGGGGAGACCGGCTCGCCGCGGGCCTGCTCCGGCGCCATGTAGTAGGGGGTGCCCACCGCCACCGACTCGTGCGTCTGCGCGCTGGCGCCGTACGGGGTCGCGGCCTGCTTGGCCAGACCGAAGTCGAAGAGCTTCACGTAGCGGGTGCCGTGGGGCGGCAGGACCAGGAAGACGTTGCTGGGCTTGAGGTCGCGGTGGATGACGCCGGCGCAGTGGGCCGCGGCGAGCGCGTCGCAGACCTCGACCAGGATCTCCGCCACCTCGGCCGGCCGCAGCGGCGCGCGCTCAGTGATGACGCGGTCCAGCGGCTCGCCGGTGAGCTGCTCCATGACGACGTAGTCGCGGCCGTCGGGCGTGGTGCCGAAGTCGTAGATGTCGACGATGCCGCGGTGGCCGATGGCGTTGACCAGCCGCGCCTCGGCCTTCAGCCGCGCCGCCTCCTCGGGGTTCTGGGCCGACTCCCACTGCAGGACCTTGATGGCCACCCGCTTGCCGATGACCGCGTGCACCCCGGCGAAGACGACGCCGCAGCCGCCGGCGCCGATGCGCTCCTGCACCAGGTATTCGCCCAGCCGGCTCCCGATGAGCGGATCGCTCCCCTCGGGCTCGCCGCCCGGCCCCGTGTTGCGCAGGGTCTGCCTGCTGGGATCCGCCATCGCACTGCCACCCTAGTTGAGATCCGCGCGCCGCGTCCCCGGGCCTAGTCCTCGAGCGGCGCCTGGCAGAACGCGACGCACTTGCCGCCCTGGCAGCGCGCGACCGGGCCGCAGGCGTCGGAGGTGTCGCAGGCGTCGCCGCCGAGGAGGAAGTCGGCGCACTTTCCGGCGCCCGCCTCCATCCGGCACCAGCCCAGCAGGCACGAGGCGGTGCCGCCCCCGACCAGGCCGCAGGCGTCCCCGAGGCGCGGGCGCGCCGCGCACTGGCCGTCCCTGCAGAACGACTCGGGGCCGCAGGACGAGGACGCGCTGCAGGCCTTCCCGTCGGCGACCGGCGCCTCGCAGGCGCCCGCGGTGTTGGCCGCGCTGTCCTGGCCGGCGCAGACCTTGCCGAAGGCGCAGGCGATGGGCTGGTCGCAGGGGCCGGTCGAGACCGAGCCCAGCTTCCGGCAGGAGCCCGGCGGCGAGGACTGGATGGGCTTCTCGCCCGCGCAGTACAGCCCCTGGTCGCAATCGATGGAGCCGACCCGGCACGAGCCGCCCTCCTGCACCGAGGCGACGCAGGCGCCGGAGAGGCAGAAGGCGCCCTCCTCGCAGCGCACCAACCCACCGCACTCGAAGCCGACGGGCGCGCGCTGCACGCACGAGCCCGGGCAGTTGCTGGCGGCACAGAGCGTTCCGGGCGCGCACTCGACGCCGGTGTAGCAGGCCGAGCCGGCCACCTGCTTGCCGGTGATCGCCGTGTCGCAGGGGTCGTCCTCGAGGGGCTCGACCGCCCCGCAAGGCAGGTCGGCCAGGCGCTTCAGGCAGGCCTCGGCGAGGTTGGGGTCGTAGGCGATCTTCCGGTCGCGCTCGAGCGCCGGGACGTTCGCGCACAGGTAGGCCTCGAACGGATCCCAGCCGGCGGCGGCGACCTCCTTCGAGGCGCCGCAACGCACGTCGCGCTCCTCGAGCGCGTCGAACCGGGCCTTGCAGAACTCGAGGGCGGTGCGGCCCGGCTTGCAGGAGGCGAGGCAGAGGGCGAGCGCGAGCAGCGCGGCAGGGCGAGCGGACATGGGCCCGAAGATAGAGGATTTTCGGTGGGTTGGCGCCGGGACGCGCCG
>DASXVQ010000063.1:0-19861 GCA_036504155.1 Myxococcales bacterium | reverse complement strand
TCGCGCTTCAAGCTGTTCCACCGCTTGGCGGAGATCGCCGTGACAACCGCTCCAGCGACCTACCGCTCAATCGTTGGGGAAGATGCCGGCGTCGCAGCCTAGCCATGGTCCTGGCCACTGAGCCAACCGGATCCCTCCATCGATCTAATGGGTTCCCCGAAACCCCGGGCCCGCTGGCGGGGGACGGGGGCCCAATCCATCCGTCTACTTCAGCCCCGCCACCCAGCCCATGGCGAAGGAGCGCGCCGCCTCGCAGGCCTCCCTGCCGACGCGGAAGCAGAGCTTCCACTCCCGCGGCTTGCTCTCCAGCTCCTTGGAGGCGAAGCGCTGCACTTCGCCGTCCGGGACGAGCTTGGCCTTGAAGTCCACCTTGTCGGTCAGCTCGAGCAGCTTCTTCAGCCGCATGCGCAGACCCTCCTTCGGGTCCTGCGGCATGCCGCCCGCCACGGCCCGGCCGTACTCGGCCTTCTCCTGCTTGAAGCGCTCCAGCTCCTGCTGCTGGGCGGCCTCGGCGGGCACCGCGTTCTGCTTCATCTGCTGCCTCGCGGCGTCGAGCGCCTGCTGGGCGGGACCGCGCTGGTCCGGCGGGAGGACGGCGATCGCCTGCTCCGCGTCCTTGAGCGACTGCTCGATTCCGGCCTGGTGCTCCGCGGCGACCTTCGCTCCGTCGCGCGGCGGGACCGGCTCCTTGGGCAGCGTGGCCTGGCGCTCCTGCGCGTAGCGCGCCTTGAAGTCGTCGGTCTTGGTCCAGGCCCTGGCCACCTCGCACAGCGCCTTGACCAGGCCCGCGCGCTGGCTGGCGGCGACGGACTTCGCGGCCTTCTTCTGCGATGGGACTCAGACCTCGCCGTGCGCCAGCAGCGTCATCAGCGAGTGCTCCACGTCGCGCCGCTCGAGCCCCAGGGTGTCGAGCACGTCCCCGGCGAGGGCCAGGGTCGGCACGGCGACCAGGGCGGCAGCGAGGATGCGCAGCAGCTTCTTCATGGCTTTCTCTTCTCCTTCGGAACCTCGGGCGAGCAGCGCCTTGGAGACGTCGATCTTCTCGTCCAGCGCGTCGATGCACTCGGCGATGCGCGAGCCGACCTTCGCGTCGGCCAGGTCGAGCAGGTAGTTGGCGGGCCCCGACTTGGCCGGCTTCGCGTGCGAGGCGAACTGTAGATGACCGCAATCGTTTGGGAAACTGCGAGACTGTCGGCCATGGCCCTGCCCTTCACCCTGCACGACTTCGAGATCGCCCTGAGCCACGTCGACCGTGGGCTCGACCTCAAGCTCACCGTCCGCACCGCGCGCCACCCCTCCGAGACGATGGAGCGGGTCTGGCTGCGGGTGCTGGCCTACTGCCTCTTCCACGAGGAGCGGCTCGCCTTCGGGCCGGGGCTGGGCGAGCCGGAGGCGCCGGACCTGCAGGCGGACGACTTGACCGGGCGGCTGACGCGGTGGATTCGCGTGGGCAAGGCGGACCCGGCCAAGGTGCAGCGCGCGGCGGACCAGAACGCGGACGCCAAGGTGGCGGTGCTCTTCGAGTCGCCGGCGAAGCTGGAGGCGTTCCTCTCCGAGGCGCGCGCGGCGGGCCTCTCGCGGCTGGGCGAGGTGGAGCTCGTCGCCGCGGACCCGGAGCTGGTCGCGACGCTGGGCGCCAAGGACGGGCGGCGGGCGAAGCTGTCGCTGACGCTGGTGGGCGACCATGCCTACCTCGACGTGGGCGGGACGGCGTGCGACGGGCCGCTGACGCGCGGCTCGGCGGGCTGAAAAGCCTCAGCCGAGCGCCCGCGCGAGGTCCACCGCGGCCCACACGCCCATCCCCAGCAGCGCCACGCCCACCGCACGCATCGCCCAGCCCACCCACTCCGGCCGCAGCTTCCCTTCGCTGCGCCTGAGCAGCGCCAGCATCAGCACGAACCACACGAAGATCCCGGCGCCCGCGCAGAGAGCGAACGGGAAGGCGGCGACCAGCGTCGCCGGCACCAGCCGGGTGGAGTGCAGCACCGCTACCGCCGCTGACCACGTCGCCAGGAACGTCGGGTTGAGCGCGGTGATGCCCAGCCCCAACGCGAAGCTCGAGCGCACCTGCTGGTCCTCGCCAGCGCTGCCGGCCCAGGTCCCGGCCTTCTTCAGCACGAACGCCACCCCGAGCCCGAAGAGGATGGCGACCGCCACGCCCTTGGCCGCCAGCACTGCCACCGGGAAGCGGGACACCAGCTCGCTCATGCCCCAGTAGGCCAGGAAGGCGTACCCGCTCTCGGCGATCGCCGAGCCCGCGGCGATGGCCGCGCCGCTGCGGTAGGCGCGGGAGAGCCCGCGCGCGAAGACCAGCACGGCGATGGGCCCGGCCAGCGGCATCGAGCCGAAGAAGCCGAAGGCGAACCCGAACAGAGCGGCGAGGACCATGCGTTGCGAAGGAGTCTACCCCTGCGTGGCGCTGGCGCTCGGCGCCCCGCGTTGGATAAGACGTTGCTGCATCTCGGAGGCGCAACGCGTGGGCATCCTCATCGTCGTCATGATCCTCTTCGCCCTCACCGGCATCGCCGCGGCGGTCTGGGGCTTCGTCCGCCCTCCGCCCGACGAGCAGGCCCCGCCCCCCGAACCTCCCCGGAAGAAGGAGCCCTGATGGACAAGCGGCTGACGGATCTCGAGGTCAAGGTCGCCTACCTGGAGAAGGCCCACGACGAGCTGAGCGAGGTGGTGCGCGAGCTGTACGCCCAGCTCGCGTCGCTCACCCGGGAGATCCGCGGGCAGGAGCGCGGCGGCACCGCCGAGCCCAAGCTCACGCTGGAAGACGAGAAGCCCCCGCACTACTGATTCATGGGCCCGTCCGCGCGCAGGCCGGGCACCACCGATTGCGCTAGAGTCCTCGTGACGGTCTTCGAGAGGTCGCCCATGGTTCGCGCCTTCCTCACCGCCCTCTGCCTCTGCGCGCTGGCGCTCGCCGGCTGCAAGCGACCGGACTCCGACTCCGGCGTGCGCGCCACTCCGCTCAAGAAGGAAGACCCGAGGAAGCCGCGCGAGCCGCGCCCCCCGGGGCCGCCGCGCGCCGACGACTCCGCGCCCGCCGCCGCCGAAGACGACGAGCCCGCCGTCCCGTCCATCGGCGTGGAGCCGCCGTCGAAGGACGAGGGCCAGAAGGCCTTCAACCTGGGCAAGGCCCTGCTGCGCGACGGCGACTTCAAGGGCGCCGAGGAGCAGCTCAAGGTGGCCTCCGCCGCCGGGCTGGAGGGCGCCGACAAGCTCCTGCTGCGCGCGCGCAACGAGGCCAAGGGCGAGGAGGCCTTCCTCTCGGCGCGCAAGAAGATGGACGAGAAGGACTACCCCGGGGCCAAGCAGGACCTGCAGCAGGTCCCGCCGAACACGGTGACCGCGACCAAGGCCAAGGCCCTCGTCGCGGAGATCAACGGGATGGAGGCCTCCGAGGTGAAGGAGATGCGGCAGAACGCCTCCGAGCGCCTCGGCCTGGTCGACGGCGGCGCGGCCGCCAAGCCCGAGGAGACGCCGCCCGACGCCGCGGCTCCCCCGCCCCCGCCCGAACCGCCCAAGGTGGAAGGGGCCGGACCGGACGCGGGCGCGCCGGACGCAAGCCTGGCGAAGAAGCCCGCGACGACCAAGCCCAACAAGAAGAAGCGCTAGCTAGCCCTGGGGCAGGGTCAGCCCACGAAGGTGATCGTCAGTTCGCGGATCTCCCCGGCGACCATCACCTCGACCGATTCGCCGCAGCGCTTGCCCAGCACCGCCTTGCCCACCGGCGAATAGGGCGTCACCACCGAGAGGAAGCCGTCGCCGTCCGGCACGGTCAGCTCCTCGCCCGCGCCCACCGGCGCCAGGAAGAGCGTCCGCCCGCCATCCTCGTCCTCGACCTCGAGGATCGCGCCCAAGCCGACGCGGGCGTTGGCCGGGAACGGCCCGGGGGCGAACTTCTCCAGCGCCGCCACGTCCGCCGCCGCCTGCGCTGCCCGCTTCTCCTGGCCGCGCGCCAGGCCCTGGTTCTCCAGCGCCACCCGCGCATCCTCGCGCCGCTCCGCGGGCGTCGCTCCTTCGCGCGCCTCCTCCGCGGCGTCCTGCGAGGCCCGGCGCGCGCTCTTTCCCGCGGCGCGGAGCTTGTCGGCCAACTGCTTGACGAGGAGGAGCTTGTCCATGCTGCCGATGGTAGGGCGGCCGCATGCGCCGGCAAGAAATCGGCCTCCGGCTCGGCGGGGGGTCCGGCGCGCGGCGAGGCCCGCGGCCCGGGCGGCGCCGCAAATCCCCAATGTCTACGCCAGGTTCAAAGCCTTCCTTTGGCACGCGGGGGGCAAGCCTCTATAAGTAGATCCCCAACCCGGAGAGTTCATGGACGCCCTGACCGCGATCGCCAGCCGCCACAGCACGCGCAGCTTCAAGCACGACCCGGTCTCGCGCGAGCAGATCGAGAGCATCGTCAACGCCGGGCGCCACGCGCCGACCGCGCGCGGCGAGCAGCCCTGGCACTTCGTCGTCGTCGCCGAGGCGGGCACGCGCAAGCGCCTGGCCGAGCTGACCGAGGACGGCGGGGCCTTCATCGCCGACGCGCCGGCCTGCATCGCCGTCTTCTGCAAGGACGGCAAGTACTTCCTCGAGGACGGCTGCACCGCCGCCGAGAACATGCTCATCGCCGCCACCGCGCTCGGCCTGCAGTCGTGCTGGGTCGCCGGCGACAAGAAGCCCTACGCTCCCGCGGTCAGCAACCTGCTCTTCGCCCCCGAGGGCATGCGCCTGGTGACGCTGCTCGTCATCGGCCACGCCTCCACGGGCGGCCAGCCGCCGGCGCGGCGACCGATCTCCGAGGTGCTGCACTGGGAGCGGTTCTAGAGAAGCAGTCGATAGTTGATGGTCGATGGTCGACGGTCGATAGCGGCTACGGCTTGCCCTCGTCCGCCGGCGAGGGGCTGGCGGCTGGCGGCGGAGGGCTCTCTGCCGGCGCCCCGGGCGGGGCTCCTGCCACCGCCAATTCGGCCGGCGGCGCGACCTCCTTCGACCAGACGATCAGCATCCCCACTCCGGCCATGATCGCCAGGTCGGCGACGTTGAAGACCCCGGTGCGCACCGGGCCTATCCCCAGGTTCATGAAGTCCGTGACCGAGCCGGACACCAGGCGGTCCCACAGGTTGCCGATGCCTCCGCCGGCCACCAGCGAGAGGGCGACCACCTGCACCCGGCGGCGCCCGCGCATCAGCGCATAGGCCACCAGCCCCAGCACCAGGACCGCGACGAAGCCCTGCAGCAGCACCGTCCGCAGCGGCTCCTGCAGCTTCGCTCCCAGGCTCAGGAACGCCCCGGAGTTGCGCACGTACTCGAACCGGAACACGTCGCCCAGGTACGACAGCCTCCCGCGCCCCTCCAGCGCGCTCTCCGCCACCACCTTCGTCGCGCGGTCGCACCCGATGGAGGTCGCCAGGATCAACAGCACCAGGATGAACCGGGTCGGGAGGCGCATGGGCGTCGGGGTCTCGGTCATCGGGGCGTTCCTCCGGAATCGCAGTGCTCTAGGATAACCCCGACCAGCCTGGCGGCCTTCCCCGCATTCGGGACCTGGGTGGCCGGGAAGTCGGCCGGTCGGCTTCCCGGTGCTAGAGTGACGGGCCGGAGGCGCCGAAGGTGAGTTGGAGGCACGCTCGATGAACCTCTTCCCGGCTCTGGCTGTGCTGGCTGCCGTCCTCGTGCCGCTGCCGGCCCTCGGCAACGCCGCCATCCGCGTGAAGTGCTCGGCGGACTGCAAGATCAAGATCGACGGCAAGCGGGGCGAGAAGGTCAGCGACCGCGAGTGGCTGTACGAGAAGGTCCCCGGCGGAATCTGGGAGGTCGAGGTCTCGCGCGGGTTCAAGGGCGGCTACGCCGACATCCCCGAGAGCGGCGACGTCGAGATCCTGGTCAGCGACGACACGATGCTCGTCAACGGCCAGATGGCCCTCGACCGCAAGCAGAAGAAGCAGATGGAGAAGGCCCGGAAGGAGGCCGCCGAGGCCGAGAAGAAGGGCGAGAAGGTCGCCAGCGCGGAGCCGGGCAAGGATGGCTCGGCCAACTCGCCGACCCCGCCCCCGACCCCTACGGCCGCCCCCAAGAAGATCAAGATGGCCGTCGTCGGGCTCACCGCCAAGAACATGGAGCAGAGCACCGCCGACATCTTCTGCGACGCCCTGGTCGGCGAGCTGCGCAAGCGGCCGAACATGCAGATCACCGACCGCTCGGACATCGCCACCGCGCTGGGCGCCGAGCGCGAGAAGCAGATGCTGGGCTGCACCGACAACTCCTGCATGGCGGAGATCGGTGGGGCCCTGGGCGTGGACCTCCTGGTGCGCGGCAACGTCGGCCGGGTCGGCAAGATCCTCCAGGTGTTCTTGGTCCTCGTCGACTCCACCAAGGGCACCGCGGTCTCCACCGTCACCGAGCAGATCAAGAGCGCCAACGACGAGGCCTTCTTCGACCAGCTTCCCAAGCTCGTCGAGCGGCTCCTGAAGGGTCGCAAGTAGCCTCGACGCGGCCCCCGGCGCGCTCGCAACTCCCGCCTGCCCGCGGCCGATAATCGACCGACCGCTTTCCGTCCTCGAGGTCCTCCATGGCCAGGATCCGAAAGAGCGCCGCGCCGCCGATGCCGCCCGCCCGCTCGACCGCGCGACCGACCGTGCCGCCCGAGCCGCCCAAGCCCATCACCACCCTGCCCTCGGAGCTGCGCGCGCACGCGCGCTTCGCCGACTCTCATTTCGGAAACAGGGACGGGGTCTTGGACCGCGCGGAGCTGGCCAAGTACGCCGCCGCCTACGCCTCGCAACCGGGCTTCCAGGAAAAGGTCTTCCAGCCTCTCGGCAAGGCCCTCGGCGAAAGGAGCGACGTCGAGCCGGCGACCACGCCCGGGCCGGCCGCCAACCAGTCCCTGGCCGCCAAGCTGACCGTCGCCGGCGGCAGCGCGGACCAGACCGACGTGGAGCTGGTCGCCGCCCAGCTGGCGACGTTGCCCGCCGGCGCGCTGAAGAAGATGCAGGCCGCGCACCTGAAGGTCATCGCGGCGCGCGGGTCGGTCACCGACGTGTGCACCGAGCTCAAGGGTGTGCAGCCGCGCGGCTGGCCTCCGGGCGCGACCTGGGACCAGGTCCCCGGCCTGTACGACCCTTCGCGCAAGGCGGTGATCATCGCGACCGTCGAGACCGAGGGCGGCGGGCGAGCGGTGCCGCCCAAGGGGCAGCTGCACGGCGCCTACAGCCTCGTCCTCCACGAGACCGGCCACGGCCTCGACTTCCGCAAGGCCCTGGACAAGAAGGGCTCGAACAACAGCCCCTTCCAGACCGCCTACCAAGCCGACCGCGCCTCGCTGGAATCCAACGGCGAGACCTACCTGCTGCAGCCCGGCGCCGCCGGCCAGGAAGAGGCCTACGCCGAGAGCTTCGCCCGCTACTTCGCCGGCGACCCGCAGCTGGCCAAGGTCATGCCGAATCTGCAGGGTTATTGGCAGGAGGTCGCCGGCAAGCTCGGGGGAAAGCCGTGAGCGAAACTTCGATTGGCTCCGCGCAAATGCTGGCCGATGGGACCCTGGTGCTCGACCTGAAGGCCGAGGGCCCGGGTGGGACGGTCGGCGACTCGCGGCTGGTCTACCCGAAGGACCACCCGCACTACCGCCAGGTCCTGCAGCATCTGGGCGGCATGAAACCTGGAGAGGTGAAGCCGGTCCCGCCCTGGGACTGAGCGAGCAGGCTGCCGAAAAGCCCCGCGACCGCTCGCCGGTGCGATTGCACCGGCCCTTCGCTGCCGCGGGTTGCCGACCGCCAACGGCCTACAGCCCACGGCCTGCTTTTGGTATCTTCCGCGCCTCTTCACCCCACGAAGGAGTTCCGCCCCATGAAGCGCCTGGTCGAGTGTGTCCCGAACTTCAGCGAAGGCCGTCGTCCCGAGGTGGTGGATCAGATCGTCGCGGCCATCCAGTCGGCCGGTGGCGTCTCCCTGCTGGACAAGGAGATGGACTCCAACCACAACCGCGCGGTCGTCACCTTCGTCGGCGACCCCGACTCCTGCGTCGAGGCGGCCTTCCGCGGCTGCAAGAAGGCCTCGGAGCTCATCGACCTGACCAAGCACCAGGGCGAGCACCCGCGCATCGGCGCCATGGACGTCTGCCCGTTCATCCCCATCAGCGGCGTGAGCAACGACGAGTGCGTGGCGATGGCCAAGAAGCTCGCCGCGCGCATCGCCGAAGAGCTGAAGATCCCCACCTACCTGTACGAGCTGGCCGCCGTGCGAGCCGACCGCACCGACCTGGCCGTCATCCGCAAGGGCGAGTTCGAGGGCCTGCGCGAGGACATCAGGAAGAACCCCGACCGCAAGCCGGACTTCGGCCCCAGCGAGCTGCACCCCACCGCCGGCGCCAGCGTCGTCGGCGCGCGCTTCCCGCTGGTCGCCTACAACGTGAACCTGACCACCGCCAACGTCGACATCGCCAAGAAGATCGCCAAGTCGCTGCGCTTCAAGGACGGCGGCTTCCGCTACGCCAAGAGCATGGGCTTCGAGATCAAGGAGAAGAACTGCGCCCAGGTCTCGATCAACATGACCAACTTCACCGGCACCGGGCTCCACCGGGCCTTCGAGTTCGTCAAGCGCGAGGCCGAGCGCTACGGCGTCAGCGTGCTCGAGAGCGAGATCATCGGGCTCGTGCCGCAGCAGGCGCTCATCGACGCCGCGGTCTGGTACCTGCAGATCGACAGCTTCAACAACCACCAGATCCTGGAGACCAAGCTCGCCCACTCCGGCAAGCCGATGACCGACTGGCTCGAGGAGCTGGCGGCCCCGACCCCCACCCCGGGCGGCGGCTCGGCCTCGGCGCTCTCCGGCTCCATCGGCGCCTCGCTGCTCTCCATGGTCTGCGGGCTGACCGCGGGCAAGAAGGGCTACGAGGCGGTGAGCGCGGAGATGAACGAGCGCAAGGCGGCCCTCGACCCGATGCGCGGCCGGTTCCACGCCCTCATCGACAAGGACGCCGCGGCCTTCGACAAGGTGATGGCGGCCTTCAAGCTGGCCAAGGGCACCGACGAGGAGAAGGCCAAGCGCACCGCGGCCATCCAGGAGGCCACCAAGGGCGCCTGCGAGGCCCCGCTGGAGGTGATGACGCTGGCGGTCGAGGGCCTGCGCCACGCGCTGGTGGTCGCCGAGAAGGGCAACAAGAACTCGGTCACCGACGCCGGCGTCGGGGCGATGCACCTGGAGACCGCGCTCAAGGGCGCGGCGCTCAACGTGCGCATCAACCTGCCCTCTCTCAAGGACGATTCCTACGTCGCCGAGAAGAAGCTCAAGGTCCAGAGGCTGCTCGACGAGGGCCGCGAGCTGGCCAGGAAGATCGAGCAGGCCGTCGAGAAGGGCATGGCCTGACGCGATGATCGACCCCCGCCGCGCGCTGGCCGCGCTGGTGGGCATCGACTCCGTCTCGTCGAAGCCCAACGCGCCCGTCGTCGACTACCTGGCCGAGGCGGTCGAGGGGCTGGGCCTGAAGACGAGGCGCATCCCCTACGCCGACGAGGCCGGGGTCGAGAAGGTCAACCTGCTGGCGGCGACGCGCTTCGACGCGCCGCCCGCCCTGGCGCTGGTGGGGCACACCGACACCGTGCCCTTCGACCCCAGCTGGGCGCAGGCGCTGTGCCTGGAGGAGGCCGACGGCCGCCTCTGGGGGCGCGGCGCCTGCGACACCAAGGGCTTCATCGCCTGCGCGCTCGCCGCGGCCTCGCGCACCGACCTGCGCCGGCTGCAGGCGCCGCTGATGCTGGTCTTCACCGCCGACGAGGAGGTCGGCTGCCTGGGCGCGAAGAAGCTGGCCGAGGCGCGGGCGCTGTTCCCCCGCCACGCCATCGTGGGCGAGCCGACGAACCTGACGCCCATCCGCGCGCACAAGGGCTACTGCATCGCCAAGGTCGAGGTCATCGGGCGCGAGGGCCACAGCGCCTACCCCGCCCTGGGCGCCTCGGCCATCCTCGCCGCCGGAGCGCTGCTCTCGAAGATCGACGAGTACGCGCGCTCGCTGGACAAGACGCCCCACCTGCGCCTCGTGGACGACCGTCCGCAGCCCCTGCCCACCGAGGGGTTCGACCCGCCGCACACCACGCTCAACGTGGGCCTGGTGCAGGGCGGCCAGGCGCCCAACGTCATCCCCGGCTCCTGCCGCTTCGTCCTCGAGTGGCGGCCCCTGCCCGGCGAGTCGCCGACCAAGGTGCTGGACGCGGTGCGCGCCATGGCGCACCACGTCTCCCTGACGCACGGCGTGGGCGTGAGCGTGAAGGGGACGCGGCTGGACAAGGGCATCGAGACCTCGGCCACCTCCGACCTCGTCCGCCTGCTCTCCGCGGCGACCGGCAACGCCCCGGCGACGGTCTCGTACCACACCGAGGCTCCGCAGCTGGCCGAGCTGGGCGCGCAGGTCGCGGTGTTCGGCCCCGGCGACATCAAGCTCGCGCACGCCACCGGCGAGAACGTGCCCGTCGCGGACCTGGAGAAGTGCACCGAGGTCCTGACGCAGGCGATCTTCCTGCTGTGCGGCGGGGCGAGCTAGGGCCGACGCAGGTCCTTGGCACCTGACCGCGGAGCGGGCGCCCCGGCAAGCGAAACGGCCGCCGACCCGTGGAAGGGCTGGCGGCCGTCTCTTTAGGGAAGATCCCGACTCGCGGCTTGCGTCAGTGGTGGCAGCCGCACCCCTTGGCGTTCGTGGTCAGGTCGGTCTTGCCGTCGACGTGCAGCGTGGGGTCGGTCAGGTTGTTGTTGGCGTCCATCCCCGGGTGGCAGGCCGAGCAGCGGTAGGTCAGGTGCAGGCCGGCCTGGTGGCTGAACGTGTTGCTGCCCCCGTCGCCGGAGTAGGACGCGTTGGTGAAGGAGCCCGTGGGCGGCTTGCCGTGGCAGGTCCCGCAGGCGTCCTGGGTGCCGTCGACCTTCGTCCACTGCGGCGTGGTGAGGGTGCCGCTGGGGGCGGCCATCTTCGCGCCGTGGCAGTACACGCTCGAGCACGTGGCGCTCGCGGTGTCGAACGCGGGAGTGGCGCCCTTCGACTTGGCGATGGTCCCGAAGCTCAGCGTCACGGCGTTGTCCATGTGGCCCGGCGTGAGCGCGTCGGTGGGGACCGCGTGGCACTCGTTGCAGCCGATGGGCTTGGCCAGCTTGCTCAGCGCCCCGACGTGAGCGCTGTGGGCGCCCACCGCCCGCTCGGTGGTCGCGGTCAGCCCGGCCACCGTCTCCGGCGGCGCGCCGGTCTGGTTGTCGGTGCCGCCGTGGCAGAACGTGCAGTTGGTCCGGAAGCCGTTGTGGCACTGGTTGCAGCTGGGTGCCGGGGCCGCACCGTTGAGGTCCTGGCCGTGGCAGAACTGGCAGGTGGAGATGTTGGCCTCCGCCTGCGGCCCGTGCGTCGAGCCCACGGCCCAGCCCGCGGAGTGCGCGCCGGTGACCTCGAGGATGCCGTCGATGTGCTTGCCGCCGGCGACGTCGATCTTGCCGCTGGCGAGCACCGTCATCGCGTGGCACTCGTTGCAGCTGGCGTTCTGGGGGTGCGGCGCCGGCGGCGGGGCGCCGTGGCAGGTGCCGCAGGCGGCCTGGGTGCCGTCGACCTTGGTCCACTGCGGCATCTTGTTGGTCCCGCCCCAGGCGGCCAGCGAGGCGCCGTGGCAGTAGACGCTGGAGCACTTGGCGGCGGTGCGATCCCAGCTGGGGTTTTCGCCCAGCATCTTGGCCAGCGTGCCGAAGGCGAGCGTGGCGGTGGGGCCGTCCACGTGACCGGCGCTCAAGGCGTCGGTGGGCACCACGTGGCAGTCGTTGCAGGCCAGGGCCTTGCGGATCTCCGAGTCGGCCAGGTGCGAGCTGTGGGCGCCCACCGTCACCTCGGTGGTGGCGCTCTTGCCGTGCGTGTCCACCGGCGGCGCGCCGGTCTGGCTGTCCTTGCCGCCGTGGCAGAACGTGCAGTTGGTCTGCCAGCCGTCGTGGCACTTGTTGCAGCCGACGCCCGAGCTGCCGCCGCTCAGGTCGCTGCCGTGGCAGGGCTTGCAGGAGGCGAAGTTCTTCATGGCCTCGGCCCCGTGGGCGTTCACCCAGCCGGCGGGGTGCGGCTCGGTGCCCTGGACGACGCCGTCGAGGTGCTTGCCCGCGGCCAGGTCCAGCGTGCCGTCGGGCTTGACCGTCGCCGGGTGGCACCCGTTGCAGTTGGTGCTGGCGGCGTGCGGAGGCGGGGGCGGCAGGCCGTGGCAGGTGCCGCACTTGGCCTGCGTGCCGTCCAGCACCGTCCAGGTGGGCTCGGTGACGGTGCCGCCGGTCAGGGCGCCGCCGTGGCACCAGGTGCTCGAGCACTTGGCGCTCGCGCGGTCCCAGCTCGGGGTCAGGCTGCCGGCCTTGGCCAGGGCGCCCCAGGTCAGCGAGGCGGTCGGGCCGTCCAGGTGGCCGGCGGAGGTGACGTCGGCGGGGACGACGTGGCACTCGCTGCAGGCGACCGCCTTGCCGAAGGCCGAGTCCTTCAGGTGGGAGGCGTGGGCGCCCACCGTGACCTCGCTGGTGGCGCTCTTCCGGTGCGTGTCGAGCGGCGGCGCGCCGCTCGGGTCGTTGGTGCCGCCGTGGCAGAAGGTGCAGTTGGTCTTCCAGCCCGCCGCGTGGCAGTCGGTGCAGGCGATCGCGTTGCTGCCGCCGGCCAGGTCGTTGCCGTGGCAGCCCATGCAGGCCGCGATTCCGCCGTTGGCCGCCGGCCCGTGGACCGCCGGGTCGGACCAGCCCGGGTCGTGGTACTTCTTGCCGTCGAAGCGGCCGTTGATGTGCAGGCCGGCGGCCAGGTCGATCTTCCCGTCCGCGCCGACCGTGCCGGTGTGGCAGGAGTGGCAGTTCGAGTCCGCCGGGTGCGGGGCGGGCGGGGGCAGGCCGTGGCAGGCGCCGCAGGCCGCCTGGCCCGGGCCGCCGGTCCACACCGGCGTCGTGTTGGCGCCGCCGCCCAGCGCGCCGCCGTGGCACCAGACCGAGGAGCACTTGCCGGTCTGGGCGTCGTAGGCGGGCTTCAGGTCGCTGGTGGTGGCCAGCGCGCCCCAGGCGAAGTCGAGCTTGCCGTCGTGGTGCCCGGGGGTCGTCAGCGCGGCGGGGACCGGGTGGCAGTCGGAGCAGGACAGCGCCCGGCGCAGCGCCGAGTCGGCCAGGTGCGCCTGGTGGGCGCCGACCGCGGGCTGGAAGACCTCGGTCTCGCCGTCGAGCCCCCTGGGCGGAGCGGCTTGCGCCTCGCCGGCGGGGTTCTGCTTCGAGCCGTGGCAGGTGGTGCAGTCGGGGCCGTTGGGATTCTCCCCCGTGCCCAGCGGGGTCTCGGTGCAGCCAGGCAGGGCCCAGCCCGAGGCGGCCGCGATGGCAAACGCGATGATCTTGCTTCTCATGGGGGTACTACCTCCCGGCGTGGCAGGCTGCGCACCAACCCGGTTGGTGGCAGGTGTTGCAGGTCTCGTTGCTGCGGGCTCCGGCGACCAGGCCGTGCCTGCTCTGCCAGCCCGCGGTGTGGTTGACGGGCTTGGTGTCCTGGTGGCAGCGGATGCAGGTGCCCGACTCGTGGCAGGTCATGCAGCGGTCGCGGTCCCAGCCGGCGCTCAGGCCGTGGGTGCGCACGCGCCACAGCCCGTTGTGGCTGCGCGGCTCCTGCGTCATGTGGCAGGAGGTGCAGGTGGCGGGCTTGTGGCAGTCGTTGCAGGCCTTGCCGTGGTCGCCGAAGACGCGCCAGCGCGAGGCGTCGCCGTGGCGCTCGCGCCAGGCGCCGTCGTGGTCGGCGGGCTTGTCGCGCTTCTTGTCCTCGCCGTGGCAACGGGCGCAGGAGGTGCCGGCCAGCGGGACCTTCTTCTCCTCGTGGCAGGCGAAGCAGCGCTTGGGCTCGGTCAGCGGCGCGGTGTCGGCGTGGGCGTCGGCGAGCACGTCCCGGTGGCACTCGGCGCACTCCATCTTCGCGGCGTGCGCGGCGTGGGGGAACTTGACGCCCAGCTTGCGCGCGGTGGGGCCCTGGTAGGGCGGCGGGCCGTCCTCGTGGCACTTGCCGCAGCCCTTGGTCTTCAGCGTCGGCAGGCCCTCGGGCTTGGTGGTGTCGTGACAGCTCTTGCAGCCGATCTCCTGCTCCTCGACGTGGAGCTTGTGGGAGAAGGGCTTGGCCGCGGCGGCGGCGCCGAGCAGGGCCAGGGGGAGAGCGGCGAGGAGCGCGATGCGCACGGGGGCGTTCATTAGAGGGCCTCCGTGACCGAGACGGTGACGGTGTGGAGGGTGCGGTCGAAGACTTCGTAGGAGTAGCGGGCGCGCAGCGCCAGCCACTTGAGGACGTTGACCTTCACGTCCCCGTAGAACTCGCGCACGTCGGCGCGCTCCTCCGGCGACTGGTAGTAGACGTAGCGCCAGGCGTAGTAGTTGGTGCCGACCTCCACCTTGACGGGCTTCTGGTCCCAGCCCAGCGCGCCGCCGGCGCTCCACAGCGTCTCCAGGCGCGTCGAGACCGGCTCGCGGGTGCGGTCCAGCTCGCCGATGGCGGACAGGTACAGGCCGGTCCCGCCGATCTTCTGGGCGGAGAGCATCAGGTAGGCGCGCAGCAGGTTGCGGTTGAAGGCCGACTCGTCGGCGTCGATGAGCTGCCGGGCGTCGCCGCCCAGGTGCAGGCCGTAGCTGCCGGCCTTGGTGGTGAAGTTCTTGTAGAGGTCGACGCGGGCCTTCAGGTGGGGCCGGCTCTCGCCCAGGGTGAGGAAGTAGGGGTTGTCGAACTCGTTGAGCTCGCGCAGCGTCGAGGGCTGCACGTCGAGCTTGGCGTCGATGCCCATCTCCAGCGGGACGTACTCGGCGTGGAGGGCGGCGCCGACCTGCTGGAACTGGTCGTTGATGCCGCGCACGTGGACCTTGGCGTTGAACCAGTCGCCGTAGCGGAACCACGCCGCGAGGCCGTAGCTATGGTCAAAGACGTGGAGCTTGGTGGCCGTGCCGCCCTCGCCGACCTTGCCGCTCTGGGTCGGGTCCTCGGGCGTGGTGGGCACGTCCTCGGTCATCAGGCGGTAGTCGGCCTCCAGCTTCCACCAGTCGCCGCGCACGCCCAGGCCGGCGCTGGCCATCCAGTTCTCGAAGAGCGAGGGATCGACCTCGAAGAAGTGGACGGAGCGGCCGCCGAAGACGAAGACCTCGCTCGAAGGCGTCGGCCTCAGGCTGAGCGAGAGGCCGTCAAAGGTGGCGGGCCGTCCGTGCTCGGCCTCCAGGCGGCCGCCGGCCAGCGACTCGACGACGCCGCCGGGCCGCCACTCGGCGGAGAGGGTGTAGACGTCGAGCCAGAACGGGTTGTCGCGCGGGCTCGACAGGCCCAGCGGGCGGCCGTTCTCGCCGGCGTAGTCCTCGGAGAAGCGCCACCACAGGCCCAGCGAGCCGTGCAGCGCCACCGCCTCCTTCGGGCTGCGCGCGTCGGCGTCCATGAACAGGCGCAGGGTGTGGTCGGACTCGCTGGGGCCGCCGACGCTGCTGGCGATACGGCCGCGCCACTCCTCCCGCAGGGTCGCCATCGCCGACCACTCCGGCGCCGAGCCCTTCTCCACCGTCGCGTCGGCGGCGGGGGCAGCCGGGGCCGCCTCGGGGGCCGGGGCCGCCTCGGGGGCAGCGGGGGCCGCCTCGGGGGCGGGCGGCGCCGCGGTGACGGGTGGAGCTTCGGCCTCTCCGGCCAAGGCCAGGGCGGGAGTCAGCGCCAACAGCAGGGGTAGCAGGTGTCGGTGGAGCATGGCGACCCGGGGAATTGCGGTTGTGTAGGGTACCTAACGGGACAATCAGATTGAAACCAAGTGCCCCAAGTACGCATCCTAATCAATCAGAGAGTTGAGCCCACGCCCGAATGGGGAGCAGGCGGACATTGCCGTCGGCCGACTCTGCCAGCGCCGCCGGTTCCCGCGCCTGCGCCAGGATGTCGGATCTCGGATTCTTTCCCCACGGTTGTGCCTCGTCGCAGAAGTGCGTGCGGCAGCCGAAAGGCCGGTCCCCGGAGGCCCTGCAGCGCCGGGTCGCCGGGTCGAAGGCCGGGCAGTCTCCGGGGGCCCCCGCCTCCTTGGGGGCCGGGCGCTGGAGGAGCGGGCGCTCGAGGAGGGCCCACCCGATCGACCAAAGCTCTGGCTGGCGCCCCGTCAGGCCGAACCGGCTGCAGCGCGCCTGGCCCGGAAAGGTCCAGGCCGCGCAGATCGCGTCGGTCCGCTGTTGGTGGAGGCCGCGAAGCTTCCGCTCGAGGTCTGGGGCGAGTCGCGTCGGCATCGGGGGGGGCCGCGGATTCTGCCTGCCCGCAACCGATTTGCTAGACTGCCGGCCCTTCGGGGCCACGGCAGCATTCACGCCCGCCGAGAGCCCGCCGCTGCGCGATTCAAGGAGAGCCCATGAAGCCGCTGGTCGGATCGTTCGTCGCCCTCGCCTCGCCCTTCAAGGACGGCGCCTTCGACGTGGAGGCGTACCGCGCGCTCGCCAAGCACCTCATCGAGCAGGGGACCGACGGCCTGGTGCCCATCGGCACGACCGGCGAGGCGTCCACGATGTCGGCGGCGGAGCAGTCCCTGGCGGTGAAGACCGCGGTCGAGGTCGCCCAGGGCCGCGTGCCGGTCATCGCCGGGGCGGGCAGCAACAGCACCACCGGGTCGATCGAAGCGGTCCGGCGCGCCCGCGAGGTCGGGGCCGACGGCGCGCTCATCGTGACGCCCTACTACAACAAGCCGACGCAGGACGGGCTGGTGGCGCACTACCGGGCCGTCGCCCAGGCGCACCCCGGCTTCCCCCTGGTCGCGTACAACGTCCCCGGCCGCACCGGCGTCGACCTGCTACCGGAGACCTGCAAGAGGCTGTGCGACATCCCCGAGGTGGTGGGCGTCAAGGAAGCCACCGCCTCGATGACGCGGATGGTGGACCTGCTGGAGAAGTGCGGCGGCGAGCGGCTGGCGCTGCTCTCCGGCGACGACTTCACCATCGCGCCGTTCATCTCGCTGGGTGGCAAGGGCGTGATCAGCGTGTCGGCCAACGTGGCGCCGAAGCTGGTCTCGGACCTGGTGCACGCCGCGCTGAAGGGCGACTTCAAGACGGCGAGCGCGCTGCAGGTCAGGCTCAACGCCCTGCACCGCGCGCTGTTCCTCGAGTCGAACCCCATCCCGGTCAAGGCCGCGCTGCAGCTGCTGGGCAGGTTCGGCCCGGAGATCCGCCTGCCGCTGACCCCGATGTCCGAGGGGCCGAAGGCGAAGCTCGCCGAGGCGATGAAGGAGCTCAAGCTCCTGTAGCAGTCAGGCCTAGGCCCTTGGACTCCCTGCTCGGACACACCGGACGCTCCCTGAAGCTGCGCCTCGGGGCGGTGGCCGCGGCGCTGGTCGGCTCGGTGGTGGTCTACGCCCTGCTCTTCCGCCAGGCCAACTTCGCCGCCGGGGCCGCGGTGCTCGTCCCCACCATCATGGCCGGCCAGTTCTTCGGCGCCCGCGGCGGGCTGCCCACCGCCCTGCTGGCCGCGGCGAGCATCAACGCCGTGGCCCTGGTGCTGCGCGGCTTCGTCCTGCAGGAGTCCGCGCTCGGCCTGCTGCTGACCTTGGGGATCGGCGCCATCGCCGGCCGGCTGGAGGATCAGCGGCGCGCCGTGGAGCGGTCGCAGCGGGAGAAGCGCGACGCCGATGCCCGCGCCCGCCTCGCCACCTCCGAGCGCCTGGCCTCCCTGGGCACCCTGGCCGCGGGCATCGCCCACGAGGTCAACAACCCGATCTGCTTCGTCAAAGGGAACCTCGACTTCGCCCTCGGGGAGCACGCCCGCGGCGCCGCGCAGTCCGGCGAGGTCCGCGACGCCCTCGCCGACGCCGCCAAGGGCTGCGGGCGCATCGCGGAGCTGGTCGAGGACATGCGCCGCCTGGCGCGCGGCGGCGACAGCGACCCGCCGGTGGCGGTGGAGCTCGACAAGGTGGCGCGCTCGGCGGCCAACGTCGCGGCAGGCCAAGTGCGCGGCAGGGCGGTGCTGGAGATGGACCTCCGGGAGATCCCGCCCGTGGCCGCGGTGGAGTCGCGGCTCGGCCAGGTCGTCCTGAACCTCCTGGTGAACGCCGCGCAGGCCATGCCGGAGGCGCGCCCGCCCGCGCAGAACCGCATCTGCCTGCGCACCTTCACCGACGAGCGCGGCTGGGCGGTGCTCGAGGTCGAGGACAACGGGACGGGCATCCCCGAGGCGCTCGCCCCCAGGATCTTCGACCCCTTCTTCACCACCAAGCCGGTCGGGGTCGGGACCGGCCTCGGGCTGGCGCTGTGCCACAGCATCGTCAGCGACTTCGGTGGCGAGCTGGGGTTCCACTCGGCCGGCGTCGAGGGCACCGTCTTCCGCATGGCGCTGCCACCGCAAGCGGCGCCGCGGCCGGCCTAGGCCGCGGGGGCACGGCGATCGACTGTCGGCGGCCGGCGGACCCGCGGAGGCGGCGCTCACCAGTGGATTGCGGTTCCCCTGCCGAGGCGGTATTTCCGAGCAGGCTCACGAGCGCTCCTTCGCGCCCACCGACCGACTCCAGCGGCGCGCAGGCCCGACTCAACGAGTTCGAGACATCCCAAGGAGGATCACCATGTCAGTCGTCCGCCCGTTCGCCGGTCTCCGTCCGCCCGCCGACAAGGTTCTCAAAGTCGCGTGCCCGCCGTACGACGTCGTCAACAGCAAGGAGGCCAAGGCCTACGCCGAGGGCAACCCGCTGTCCTTCTTCCACGTCTCGCGCCCCGAGATCGACCTGCCGGGGATCGACGAGCACGCGGACGCCGTCTACGAGAAGGGCGTCGCCAACCTCAAGAAGTTCAAGAGCGACAGGGTGCTGGTCGCCGACGCCAAGCCCTGCTTCTACCTGTACCGGCAGAAGATGGGCGACCACAGCCAGGTCGGCCTCGTCGCCGGCGCCAGCGTCGACGAGTACCAGAGCGGGCTCATCAAGAAGCACGAGCTGACGCGGGCGGACAAGGAAGACGACCGCACCAAGCACATCGACCTGCTCCACGCCAACGACGAGCCGGTGTTCCTCACCTACCCGGCGAAGAAGAGCATCGACGCCCTCGTCGCCAAGCACACCGCCCAGAAGCCGACCTACGACTTCACGACCGAGGACAAGATCTCCCACACGTTCTGGGTGGTCGAGGCGGCGGCGGACGTGGCCGAGCTCGAGAAGGAGTTCAAGGCCATCCCCGCGCTGTATGTGGCCGACGGGCACCACCGGTCGGCGGCGGCCTCGCGGGTGCGCGAGCTGAACAAGCAGCGCCGCGGCGGCAAGCACACCGGAAACGAGGAGTACAACTTCTTCCTCGCGGTCATCTTCCCGTCCGACCAGATGTACATCATGGACTACAACCGCCTGGTGAAGGACCTGAACGGGCTGACGCCGGACGAGTTCAAGAAGAAGGTCGAAGCGAAGTTCAGCTGGGAGCACAGCGACCAGAAGAAGCCGACCAAGCTGCACCAGTTCGGCATGTACCTGGACGGCCACTGGCACCAGCTCACCGCCAAGCCCGGCACGTTCGACGAGAAGGACCCGGTGGCCTCGCTGGACGTCGCCATCCTGCAGACGAACCTGCTCGACCCGATCCTCGGCATCAAGGACCCGCGCAAGGACAAGCGCATCGACTTCGTCGGAGGCATGCGCGGGATGGGCGAGCTGGAGAAGCGGGCGGGCTCGGGGGAGATGAAGGTGGCCTTCTCCATGTACGCCACCGGCATCGAGCAGCTGATCGCCATCGCGGATGCCGGGCAGATCATGCCGCCCAAGAGCACGTGGTTCGAGCCCAAGCTGCGCAGCGGGCTCGTGGTGCACGAGTTTTAGGGCACGGAAGAACGTGAAGGCACGGGCGTCGCCATCATCCCGAGCGTAGGGCGAGCAGCGCGAGCCCGGAGTCGAGGGACGCTCCAGTGAACTAC
>DASXVQ010000062.1:0-46348 GCA_036504155.1 Myxococcales bacterium | reverse complement strand
GGCGACCGATTCGGCGGTCCTCGCCGAGCTCAGGTGCGTCGGCGCGCAGATCCAGGAGGCGGAGTTCAGCGATCCGCGAGGCGCCACGACGAAGGTCAACGAATGGGTCCGCGAGGCCACATCGAGCGCCATCCCGAGCCTGCTTGCGCCCGGAGACATTCACGCGGAAACCCTCGCACTCTTCCTGAACGCGCTGTGGCTCAAAGGGCTCTGGAAGAAGCCATTCGACACGACGGGCCGCGGGCTGTTCCGGCTCTTGAGCGGGGCCCTCGTCGAGGCCACGTTCCTAAAGGGTTGGCTCGAGCATGGATTCTTCGAGGACGAGCAACTGCAGGCGGTCGAGGTCGCCTACCGCGACGAGCTCGGCGCCATGCTCTTCGTCGCTCCCCGGGTCGGGTTCTTTGAGCGCGTTCGCAATCTCCTGACCCCAGAAGGCGTCGCGGCCCTTCGACGGGCGCTGGTATTGCGCGACTTCGACTTCCGAATCCCGCAGTTCGACTTGAGCCAGGAACACAGCCTGGGCTGGATCCTGGAAACCTTGGGAAGCCGCGTGGGGCCGAGCCGGCTGCATCCGGGCGAGAGCGTGCGCTTCAACCAGATGAGGCAGGTCGTCCGGTTGCGCATCGACCAGTACGGCACGGAGGCGGCTGCTGCCACTTTCCTCGGCGGAATCCGAGGTGTTCCGCAGGTCGTGGCCTTCGACCGGCCATTCCTTTTCTTCGTCCACGACGCTGCGGGTCAGTGCCTCTTCGGCGGGCAGGTCGTCCAGCCCTCCGCTGACGGTGGGCCAGGACGCCGTTGAAAATCCTTGTTCGCTCAGGGGTGCAACCACAAGCGGCGTGCGCAACTGGAAGTGGAAGAAAGCATTTGGTCATCCCGCTGCCGGGCCATGCGGGCCTATGGGGCACCATGAGGGCGGTGCACTGCCCCCGCTCCACCCTTCCGCGACGCGACCGGGGAGTGGAGCGCTTCACCCAAGAGCGCCACATCGCGCGCATTGCCGAGACGTGCCCGGGCGAGCCTTCCGATGCGCCGCCCCGTTCAGAGGCTCTTGTCTTCCCTCGGACAGACCGACAGACTCCCTTGGGGAGGGGGCGACGGTGCTGGGTGCCCTGTGGCCGATCCATCGACAGTCTCTGATGACTTCAACGTTCGGATCCTCCAGCCGCTCGCGAACTTCCTCCGGGACCAGCACGGGCTCATGCGCCTGCAGACGGCGGCCGTCGCGGCCGGGCTCGACGCCGCGAGCTTCGACGGGCGTTCTCGCTGGGTGTCGCTGGAGCAGACCGAGCGTTTCCTGCGCGAGGCCCGCGCGCTGTTCCCGAGCGACGACGCGTTTCGCGCGGCTTGCGCCTACGACTACCGCAACCGCAGCTACGGCTGGATGCTCCTCATGGGACGCGCCCTGACCCCCTGGGCCAGCTACGTGGCAGGGTGCAAGTTCATCAACTCGTCCATCGCGCACCACGGTCAGTTCGACCTCTCCGAGCGCGTCGGCAGCCGCTGCACCCTGCGCTATGTCAGCCGCGGCCCCGAGAGCCACCTGCTCTGCACGGTGCGGCTCTCCCAGATCGCCGCCCTGCCCACCCTCTACAACCTTCCGCCGGTCCACGTGGACCATCCGAAATGCATCGCCCGTGGCGACGCCTCCTGCCAGTACGTCTTCCAACTCGTCGAGCCCGCGCGTTGGCTCCCCCCGGCGATCGGCCTGGCCGCGGGCGCGGCGGGTCTCGCCATGCTCCACGCGTTCCTCGGCCCGGCCGCCTCCACCCCCGCCGCGCTCCTGCCCTTGACCGGTCTGCTGGCCGGCCTGGGCTACGAATGGCAACGGGCGAGCGGGGCGAACCAGCGCGCGGTGCTCCAGAGCCAGGAGTCGATGCTCCAACTGGCGCAGGAAGATTCCGAGGCGCGAAGGGAGCTCTTGGCGTTCGAGCAGCGCCAGCGCGACTGGGTGCGCCTGATGGAGGACCAGGTCGCCGAGAGGCTCGCCATCAAGGCCAAGGTGATCGAGGAGATCCGCGTCCTGGAGCGCCAGCGGGTCGAGCTGACCAAGTCCTTCACGCACGACGTCCGGAACGCCCTCACCATGATGCGGCTCTCCACGGAGGTCCTGCTCGATTCCGACGAGACGCCGCCCGCCCGGGAGCGCGGTCACCTCGAGAACATGGCGGCGGCCTCCGACCGCATGACCAAGCTGGTGCGGCGGCTGATGGAGGCCCTGGGCACGGAGACGACGGCGCTCCAGTTCGCCCCGCGGGTGCTGATCGTCGCGGAGCTGGTGGAGCGGCTGCGGCGACGCATCACGGCGCTCTGCTACCACCGCGACCTCCGCACCAGCGTCATCTCCGCCCGCGAGGCGCCCGAGCGCATCGAGATCGACGAGCTGCTCTTCGACCGGGTCGTGGACAACCTGCTCTCCAATGCGGCCAAGTACACCGAGCGGGGCAGCATCCTGGTGGAGCTCAGCGGCTTGCCCGGCTTCCTGGTGATCAAGATCGCCGACACCGGCCGGGGAATCGCCGAGATGGACCTGGCGCGCATGTTCCTGCCCGCCGGCTCCGACGCGCCTCTGCGGGCCCCGGACAGCTACGGTCTCGGCCTGTCGGTGGTGGTCCAGCTGCTGGCGCAGATCGGCGGCAAGCTCGAGGTGATGTCCAAGCCCGGGATGGGGACGACCTTCTGGATCCATCTGCCAGAGCGGCCCGTGGCGGCCTCCGTCCCGCCGGCCCCAGCGAGCGAGCCGAACGAGCGCTTCGCGAAGGTCGTGATGATCCGCAGGACTTCGAGCTAGGCCGACTTTCTCCGCCTCGCCTCCCGCACCGAGGGCAAAGATGCCCCTTGCCTCCCCTTCCGCCTCGCCATCCGCTCGTCCGCTGGTGCAGGTGGTCCTGCGCGCGTGCCCAAGTCCCGGCGCTCGACCGAAGCGGCAGCTTTCGCTGAGCGAGACCGCGCGCCAGTTGCGCATGGCCGCAGCCTTGCGCTGAAAGACCTCATCAAGACCCGCCGCAACGATGGAGAAGGTCGAAGTCTTTCACTCTTGCCGGAGGAGGGACTCGAACCCTCACTGTCCTTTCGGACAAGGGGATTTTAAGTCCCCTGCGTCTGCCAGCTTCGCCACTCCGGCTCGCGGCGCGGCGATGGTAGGCCCTGGCCCCAGCCCTCGCAACCCGGTGCCCGTCGCGTGCACTGCTACACTCCCGGCCCGGAGACTCATCCCATGGCCAACTGCCCGAAGTGCCGCACCACCCCGCTGAGCCCGATCGACTCCGGCGCCGCCGGCGCGGACGCCCCGCAGCGCTGTCCGGGCTGCCACGGCATCTGGATCCCTCGCCACGCCATCCTCTTCTCCGACCTCGAGGCCGGCGCGCCCGCCGCGGATCCCGTCGCCAAGAGCAACGACGCCAAGGCCGGCATGTGCCCGTCAGGCCACGGCCTGCTGCGCCGAGCCCGACTCGAGGGCGAGGTCGGCTTCGCCCTCGATCGCTGCCCGGCCTGCGGCGGCACCTGGTTCGACGCCGGCGAGTGGCACGAATTGGCGAGCCGGCACCTGCTCGGCTCCCTGGACGTCCTCTGGGATCCCCTCCAACAGCGCCGCTCCCGCGAGGAGCAGGCTCTCAACCGCTGGCACGAGGAGATGGAGCGCCGCCTCGGCCCACGGCTCCTGGGCGACCTGGAGAAGCTGGGCGACTTGCTGGCGGGCCACCCGGACGCCGCCCAGGCGCTGGCCTACCTGGGCGACCGCGTGCGCCGCGGCCGGCGCTGAACCCGGTTTCGCCCCGGCCACCCGGGCCGGCCGTCCCCCCTCCGAGCGCGTTGCTGGCCCCTTCGCCCCTCTGCTATAAACGCCGCCCCTTCGCTGTTTCCGTCGTTGGCGCGCGGGCTTACGTTGCCCGCCCGCTTGCCCTCCGAGGGGCCCGGGCGGCGAAGGCTTCAGACCGTCCCAAAGGACTAGAAAGCAATGCTCGACACGCTGACCAAGGGCTTCAAGGCCGCGCGCAACCGGCTGGCCGGCAAGGCCGAGATCACCGAAGCCGTCGTCGAAGAGGCCCTGCGCGACATCCGCGTGGCGCTGCTCGAGGCCGACGTCTCCCTCGACGTGGTCCGCCGCTTCGTCGCCCGCGTCAAGGACAAGGCCGTCGGCGAGATCGTCCAGGTCAAGGCCAAGGACGAGAAGGGCCAGAAGCTCAAGGTCACCCCGCAGGACCACTTCATCAAGGTCTGCCACGACGAGCTCGAGGCCCTGATGGGCCCGGTCGACACCAAGCTCGCCTACTCGGCGGTCAACACCCGGCCCACCGGCATCATGATGGTCGGCCTGCAGGGCTCCGGTAAGACCACCACCGTCTCCAAGCTCGCCCACCACCTCATCAAGCAGGGCAAGAAGCCGCTGCTGGTGGCCGCCGACATCTACCGCCCCGCGGCCGTCGAGCAGCTCCAGGTCCTCGGCGACAAGCTGCAGGTGCCGGTCTACCACCGCCCCGGCGTCCCGCCGCCGCAGATGTGCCACGACGCCATCGAGGAGGCGCACAAGCAGAAGCGCGACGTCGTGATCTTCGACACCGCCGGCCGCCTGGCGATCGACGAAGACATGATGAAGGAGCTCGAGGAGATCAAGCGCGTCGCCAAGCCGGAGAACATCCTGCTGGTCTGCGACGCGATGATCGGCCAGGACGCGGTGAAGACCGCCGCCGAGTTCAACCGCCGCCTGGACCTCTCGGGCTTCATCCTCACCAAGCTCGACGGCGACGCCCGCGGCGGCGCCGCGCTCTCCATCAAGGAAGTCACCGGCAAGCCCATCAAGTTCCTGGGCATGGGCGAGGGCGTCGACAAGCTCGAGGAGTTCCGGCCCGAGGGCCTGGCCGGCCGCATCCTGGGCTTCGGCGACATCGTCGGCCTGATGAAGGACTTCGAGGGCGTCGTCGACGAGCAGAAGGCCGAGGAGGACGCCGAGAAGATCCTCAGCGGCCAGTTCTCGTTCGGGGACTTCGTCGCGCAGATCAAGACCGTCCGCAAGATGGGCCCCATCAAGGAGCTGCTCGAGAAGTTCCCGATCTTCGGGGACATGACCGACCAGCTGCAGGTGGACGACAAGGAGTTCGTGAAGATCGAGGCCGTCCACGACTCGATGACGCAGCAGGAGCGGACGCGCTCGGACCTCTTGAACGAGTCGCGCGTCAACCGCATCGCCAAGGGCTGCGGCCACAAGCCCGAGTCGGTCAAGGAAGTGGTCTCGCGCTACCTCATGATGCGCAACGTCATGGGGAAGATCGGCTCGGCGCCGGGCCTGCTTGGCATGCTCCCGGGCTTCAAGCAGTTCGCGCAGCTGCGCCAGCTCAAGGGCCAGAAGATGGACGACGTCTTCGGCGAGGACGCCGGCGCGATGCAGCGGGCGATGGTCCAGCAGCAGATGCAGGCCATGGGGCTGCCCAAGGGCTACACCCCGCCGATGGGCGCGGTGCAGCGGGCCAAGGCGCGCGCCGCCGGGATGTCGCTGGACGCCGGCGAGGTGAAGTCGGTGACCGACCACGAGCGCGACGCCCTCAAGGAGAAGCGCAAGCGCGAGCGGCAGAACAAGAAGAAGGCGCGCAAGCAGCGCCGGTAGCCCGCTCGCCGGCCTCGCGCCGGCGGCTCAACGCCCGCGGGGCCCGGCCATCGAGGTCCGGGCCCTTCGCGGTTCTGGGCTGGCTGGAGGGGAGCGGCTCGAGGACGAAAGCCGGAAGCCGGCGCGCAGGCCGGCCGCGGCTACTGGTCGTCCTGATCCTGCATCCCGTACTCGGCCGCGCAGCGGAAGCACAGGCGGTTGGGCGGGGCCTTCTCGGGATCGAAGATGACGCCGCCCACCCTGCCGCAGACCTGGCAGGTGCCCTGGCGCCCCTTCGGAGCCATCGGGTTCGTCTTGGGGGCCGTCTCCTGGGAATCCATGCGAGCCTCCTGCTCTTCTCTACTTCGGACCGCCGCTTGAAGTAGGGGGGCCGGCTCTTGCGCCGGCCTCCATCCCCGCCTCAGCCGAAGCTGGGCGGGTCGCCTCCGCCGTTGCCCCCGCCGCCTTCGGGCTTGGGCAGCCGCAGGCCCTTGGGGACCACCAGGCCCTTGGACAACCGGCGCAGCACCTTGACCTTCTGCCGCGCCTTGTACCGCTCGTGGCTCGAGTCGCCGCGCTCGTTCTCGGCGGCGGTCGCCATGTCCATCAGCTGGAACTCCACCCAGCTGAAGACGATGCGCGGGCGCCCGGGCCGCGGGTCCTCGGGCCCCAGGTAGGAGTCGATGCGGATGGGCAGGTCGATCACGAAGTTGAGCACCTTGTAGGTGTCGGCCGAGAACGGGTTGCTGCTCCTCTTCTTGGCCTTCTTGCGCCGCTCGTTCGCCTCGTGCGCCACCGGCAGGTGCAGGTTCGGCACGTGCTTGTGCAGCGCGGGCGAGCCCTCCACCGCCTCCTGGAAGTCGATGAGGGTGTTCTCGGTCTGGTCCGGGACCACCAGGTTGAACGGGAATAGCGTGCGCGTCATGTACTCCAGCACCGGCAGCACGTCGGCCTTCTCGCGCACGATGATGCGGTAGCGCACCTTGTCGAAGACCTGGGCCGCCACGGTCTCGCGCTTGGCCAGCAGCTTGGTGATGACCGAGTGCTGCGTCTTGACGCTGCCCGAGAACTCCACCACCGGCGAGCCCGCGGCCTTCATCTGCGCCGCGCAGGCCATCACCCGCTCGTCCACCAGGCGGTGCACCACCGAGGAGGCGATGGGGGTGCGGAACAGCAGCTCGCGCCCCTCCATGTGGTGGATGACGTGCATCGCCTTGAGCACGATGCAGGCGATCTTCTGGAAGCGCTTGGGGAACTTCGGGTGCTGCCCGGCCGCGTACAGGAACAGGTCGGCGATGTCGTACGGCTCGGCGACCGCGTCCGCGACCCGGTAGTGGAACTGCGAGCGCAGGTAGTCCACCGCCTCCTTGAGGATGCGCGTGGTGCAGGCGCGGTCCGACGGGTCGCTGGGGTCGAGCAGGTGCAGCCGCAGGAACTGGTCGACCTCGTTGCGGTCGTCGAAGGCCAGCCGTCGCCAGTCGACCACCGAGCCGCCGCGGAGGAGGAGGCGGACCGCCTCCAGCTCCTTCAGCCCCATCTGGTCGAGGGCGAGCAGGCGCGGCTCTCCCGCGGCCGCCCGCGCGCTGGTTTGGTCGACCGCCAAGGCTCGCTCTCCCGGGTCGCCGGCCGGATGCCGGCACAGCCCAATCGCGGCTTGTTTACCCCGCCCCCGAGTGCTTGGCAATCGGCGCCACACAGGCGAAGGCCCCGCCGCCCGGCTGGGCGACAGGGCCTTCGTATCCGCGCTCGGGCGCCGGCTTGGGGCCGGCGTGCCCTTCAGCTCTCGGCTACAGGCAGGCGGCGTTGCCGCCGGCGCCCGTCGAGTCGACCAGGTAGACGGACCAGCCGTCCGTGACGATCTGCGCGGTCCCGCCGTTCTTGGTGCAGACGCCGGCGTGGAGCGGCTTGATGCTGTAGGTGGCGTTCGCGGTCGGGAAGTCGGCGAAGTGGCCGGAAGACATGACGGCGCCGGTGGTGTCGATGAACTTGATCTGCCCGCTCTTCTCCGTCCAGGTGCCGCCGGCGATCTTGTTGGGCGCGTAGAACTCGATGTCCACGGCCATGCCGCCGCCGCGGCCGGTGACTCCGGTGGCGGGGGCGCAGCAGTCCTTGTCGGTGGCGCCGCTGCAGGGCGTGCTGCTGCCCTGGAAGGAGTAGCCGGTCACGGAGAAGACGACCGGGCCCTGCAGCGCCTTGTTCCAGGTGTAGCCGGTGGCGCAGGTGCCGTCGGGCAGCGTGGCGGTGCAGACGTTGGTGCCGGTCGCGCAGACGTCGCCGTAGTTGCAGGTGTCCGGGCCCTTGTTCGCGCCGGGGGCGAGCACGGTGCTGTTGCAGGTGGTGGCGGTGGAGACGCAGGTCGGCGTGGTGCCGGTCTTGTCGCACTTGTAGGTGCCGTTGGGCACGCTCGCGCAGTCAGAGTCCTGGGCGCAGGGTTCGCACAGCTTGGTCGTCGTGTTGCACTTGGGCTCCACAGCCAGGTTGCAGGCCTTGGCGGTCGGGCACGGGTCGATGCACACCCCATTGGCATCGCAGACCTGGCCGTTGGTGCAGGCCGGGTCGCAGGCGCCGGGCGCCTGGAACTTGCAGAGGCCGGTGGCGGTGTCGCAGGTACGGGTCTGGCCGATGAAGGCGTTGCAGTCGGCGTTGGCGGTGCACTTGGTCTCGCAGACGTCGTCGAGGTCCTTGCTGCACACCTCGCCGCCGGCCGCGCACACGTCGCACTTGCAGACGCTGACGGTCTTGCCGCCGAAGGTGGTCTCGACGCAGGAGTCCTGGCCGCAGACGGTCGCGTCGTTCAGGCAGTTCTTCACGCAGACCAGGCCGATCGGGTGGCAGACCTCGGTGGCGAGGCAGTCGCTGTCGCCGGTGCAGGTCTTCGGGTAGTTCGCGACGACGCCGCCGTCGGGGCCGGTATTGCCGCCGGTGTCCGGGTCGCTGGTCGAGCCGCCGCCACCGCAGCCGCCGTCGGCGCCTGCCAGGAACGTCACCATCGTGCCCAGGGCGATGATCAAACTGAGCTTGCGCATTTCCGCCTCCTGTTTCGTTGTGAAGAACGTTGCGCTAGTTAACCCGGCCGGAGAGGCGAGTCAAACCGCCCCGCGGGTGCCGGTACGCGCGAATTTTCGGCAAGTGAAGTGCCACACCCAAGCCATTGATTACGCTTCGATTTCCTCCCAGTCGGCCCGGCGGACTGCGGCAGGGCGATCAGGACACGAATTAGCGTCGAGCGCCAGCCTACTCAACCTTCTTTTCGACCATCGCCGCCGGCTGCCCCGCCGACGATGGCACCTGCAGGTCGAGGACCCAGCCGTTGGCGACAGGCCGCCCGCCGTGGACGAAGGAAGCGGCGACTCCGACGACCTTCGGATCGTGCGCAGGTTCGGCCGGCGTCTTCGGGCCCTGGTACGAGTTCGCGGGCGGCAGCACCCGGACGTCGCGATCGACGTAGACGCGCACGGGTGTCCCGACGGCGGTGGGCTTCTCGAAGCGATAGGCCAGGCTCCGTCCGCCGCGCCCCAGGGTGAAGGCGCCCAACGGCTCGCCGTTGGCGCCGTGGACGCAGATGTGCGCCACGGCCTTGGGCGAGAAGGCGCCCATGCACAGGTGCGTGGGATAGCACTCGAGGGAGAGCGAGTCGGAGCGGCCGAAGAAACCGCAGGCGATGCCCGGCGCGGGAGACCAGTTGCCGGTGCAGGGGTCGACGGGCTCGGGCTCGGCGGCCTTCGCGGGGACCGCCGCAGCCTTCACGCCCGCGTCGCCCGCGGCCGTCGAGGCGAACGCGGGGACGGTCGCGGTGACCAGAGCCGCCTTCGGAGGCTTCGCCGGAGGCTTGGGCAGCGGAGGCGGCGCCTCCTTGAAGGGCTGCATCTGGCCGGGCCGGCGGATGATGACGCTGGTCGAGGACGGGCCCCACCAGAAGACCGTGCCGTGCTCGCTGCAGTTCCAGCCGCCGCCACCGCCGCCGCCCTGGCCGCCGCAGTCCGGCAGCGGCGCGTACAGTTGGGCGGCGCGCTCGGTCATGTCGATGATGCGCTTCGGGCCGTCGTCGAGGCAGGGCCTGGAGGTCTCGAGGGCGACCTCCTCGACGCGCTTGTCGGTGCCGAGCTTGAAGCTCCAGTTGCCGGCCGGGTGCACCAGCCGCCAGACGGGTGCCTCGCCCTTGCCCGGAGCGATGAAGCTCCCGGCGGCCTTGGCCTCGTCCAGGCTCATCCCCAGGCGCACCCCGCCGATGGAGACGCCCGGCTTGACCGGCAGGGGGCACTCCACCTTCTCCTGCGCGCTCGCCGCCGAGGAGAGGACCATCGCCGCCAGGCAGCCGAGACCGACGAGAAGTCGCGTTCGCATGTGCATAGGGCTCCGGAAGCTGGCCACTTAACGACAGCGCGACTTGGACGTCAAACCCTTCGGCCCTCTTCACTACCGGCGCGCACACGGACAGGCGAAGGCCCGCGAACCTAGGGCTCGCGGGCCTTCGTGGACTGCTCGTCGTCTCGGTCAGCCCGCTAGAACTTGAACGGGAAGTTCACCGGCGCCATCTGCGCCCCGGAGTAGGCCGGGAACTTGAACTTCTTGATGCCTGCCGCCAGACAGGTCGAGAGCGGGGTCTTGCGGAACTCCTCGGTCACCGTCTGGATGTTGCTCACGCCGCCGTTGGACAGGATGGTCCAGCGCATCACGATGGTCCCGGTGGCGCCGGGGTCCTTGCCCTTGGTCTCGTCGACGCAGGCCTTGATCATGCTCTTGTTCTCGACGACCACCGCCATGATGTCCGACTGCTCGAGCTGGACCTTCGACGCTGCCGAGCCGCTCCCTGCTGCAGGCGGGATGTAGACCGTCTTCGGCTTCTCCTTCGCCGCCGGCTGAGCTGCGGACTGATTGCCGCCCTTGTCCGGCCCGAAGATCTTGTCGAAGTCGTCGTCGACGCCCTTGTTCGTCGCAGGCTTGGTAGCCACCGGGCCGGTGTCCTTCGGCTCGTCGCCCATCTTCACTTCGGGCTTGCCCTTGGGCGGCGTGTCCTTCGGCTTCGGAGGATCTGCCCTGGCGACCCTTGGCTCCCTCGGCTCCCTAGGCTCCTTCGGGGCGGCGACGGGCTTGTCGGGCTGCTTCTCCGGGGCCTTGGCCGTCTCCACCTTGTCCGGCTGCTTGGCCGGCTCGGGCTGCGCCACCTTGTCCGGCGTCTTGGTGTCGGCGGCCGGAGTCGGAGTGGGCTCGGGCGGCTTGGCGACGGTCTCGACCGGCTTGGTCGGAGTCGCACCCACCGCCGTCGGCTGCGTCGGGTTGACCGGCTGCGGCGCGGGCTTGGAATCCACCGCCGCCACTGGCCCCGTTCCCGTTGCTGGCTGCGTGCTCTGAGCCGGACTCCGCAAGAGCACCACCACCACGATGATCGTGACGCACAGGAGCGCCACGCCGCCGATGACGCCGCCGATGATGAGCGGCGTGTTCGACTTGGGCGGGCGGTAGACCTGAGGCTCGTCCTCCTCGTAGGGCGGACGAGAAGCCCGCTGCGGCGGCCGCGAGCGTCGCTCGGGGGTCGTGGCGGGCGCGGGCGCGGCGTCGTCCTGGTCGGGGAGGTCCGGCAGGGCGCTGCCGCGGCGCGAAGACAGCGGGAGGGTCGCCTGGGCGTGCGGATCGTCGCCCGGAGCAGGGATGTCGGCGCCCGGCGAAGGCGCTGCGAGCGCGGGCCGGCTGCCGGTGGCCTCGGGCAGGTCGTCGAGGAGACCGCGGGGCTTGGATGCGTCGGACGGCGGCGGCTCTTCCTTCTTCTCGGGCGGTTTGGCCATTGCGGCCAGCTCGTCCTGGACCAGCGAGGCCAAGGCGTTGGCGGCGGAAGGCTTCCACTCGGGCTCGCCGGGCTCGCCCTGCTGCGGAGGCAGCGGGGTCGGCGCGGGGGCCATGGCTCCGGTGGCGGTCGCACCGGCGGGAACTTCCTTCTCGGGCGTGGGCGCGGGGCGCGGGGCCAGCCTCTCGGCCAGCTCCGGAACGGACGAGAGCGGCTTCCAGTCCGGCATCCCGGGCTTCCAGCACAGGGAGTCCGCCGACAGCTCGCCCTTCTCCCACTTCTCGCCCACCCCATCGATGCTGAGCGGCCCGACCTGGGCGTCGTTGATGGCGACGAACCAGTCGGCGCCAGCGGCCGCGGCGGCGCCGCCGTTGCTGCCGTTCTTCTTCTCCTTCGGCTTCTCCTTCTTCTCCTCGAAGACCTCGGGAGGCGGCGCCACGACGTGGGCAGCGGCCTCCTGCTGCGCCTCCGCCTTGATCATGCTCGCCATCTGGCTCAGGTTGACCACGCGGGTCGACTGGCGGTCCGAGTCCTCCGAGTCGTCCGGGAGGTTCGGGAATCCGCCGTCCGAGCCCGACGAGGCGGCCATCGACGGCGCGCTCTCGCTGCTGCCGCTCGAGGAATCCGGCGGCGGGCCGCCCACCGCAGGCATCTCGGCGGCGGTGGGCAACGCAGAGGAGTCCTGCCCGGGGGCGACGCCCTGCTTGGCGAGGACCGACTCGAAGGCGCGGCCCAGCTCGTCGTCGATGCCCGACTTCTCCTCGGGCACCTTGTTCTCGTCGGTCGCTGCCGGCGAGGGCGGAGGTGCGGCGGAAGACGGGGCCGCGACGCCCGGAGCGGCGGCGACGACGGTCGCCTCCTCCTTCTCCGGAGCCTCCGCGCGCTTGACGACAATCTTGTGCTGGCACTTCTTGCAGCGAACGATCACGCCATTCGGGCCGACCTTCTCGTCGCTGATCAAGTACTGCGCGTGGCAGCTATCGCAGACAAATTTCATGGAGGCCGCCGGCCCCTTTCTCCGCCATCAGGCTTACCCAAATTCTTGATGTGACAGCGGATTCTGACTTCGAAAAATTCTAGGCTTCACCTTAGGTGCGGTCAAGAATGAGGCCGACACCCATTTTCTTCAACGTCTCGCCCCATCGCGGGATCTGATGCCGCGGGAAGCCCGGCCCCCCGTCCGAGCCTCCCCGAAAACCCCAGCGATGTCGCACGTCTAGCGTGCACCCGGCAACTTGATCTCGATCTTCAGGCCGAGAGCGTTGCGCAGGTCCAGGTATTCCTTCGACAGACAGAACAGCATCAGGTCGCGGATGCGCGCCCGTAGCGGCAGCTTGGCCGCCGCACCTTGGTCCTTGCCCAACGCGTTCTTCACCGCCTCCAGATCGGTGGCGAGCAGCGCCCCCACCCGGTTCGCCGTCAGCTCCGCACCCTCGATGAAGTTGCGGATGTCGGTGCCGGTCGCGACCCGGGCGTACTCGCGCCCCAGCCGCGCCAGCGTCGAGCGGAACTGCGGCTCGAGCCGCTCGATGACCCTCAGCTCCGCCTCGATGGCGCGCGGGTCCGCCGAGGCCCGGAAGCTGGGCACCCCGGTGATGACCGCTGCCTGGAACACCGCGTCCAGCTTCTCCGCCGGCAACAGGCGCGCGAGCGCCAGCTCGGGCCGCGCGAACGCCATCGTCTTGGCCAGGAAGAAGAACAGCTCCTTGGGCGCCTGCTCTCCGAACAGCTTGCCTCCGGCCTTCAGCGACACCGGGTGCGTGTGCAGGATCTCCAGCAGCAGCTCCTTGTCGGGCGGCGGAGTGAGCCCGGCGCCCTTCTGCTTGAGCCGCTCGCGGGTGTGGATGAGGAACGGCGAGTACAGCGCCAGGGCCTCCATGTCGAGGACCTTGACGATGTACTTGTAGTTCTGCACCGCCAGCTCGAGGCTCGAGTCCAGGTCGACGCGGTCCTTGTGGGCGTCCACGCCGAACACGCCGTGCTTCTTGCCGTAGAAGCTGCCCAGCTTCTCGTAGACCAGCGCCAGGATGTCCCCCATCGGCCCGCGGACCTTGGGGTGGTACAGCAATGACGTCCACAGGTTGCCGGTCAGCTGCTTGCTCGCCTGCTCCTTGCGCTTGGCGTAGGGGGTCAGCTTGGTGAGGATCTCCCGCTCGTCCGGGCCCGACTCCCCCACCAGGTGCGCGCCGACCTGCGCCGCCACGTACGCGCCGTCGTAGTCCTTCAACTTCGCCGACAGGCGCACCAGCTGGTTGACCACCTTCTGCGGCCGCTCGGTGGTGTTGAGCGCTTTGCGCCAGGCGTCCAGCGCTTCCTTCTCGCTGCCGTCCTCGTCGCCCGCCAGCTCGGCGAACTTCTCCAGCGCCGCCGTGTCGTCGGGGTTGCCCCTGATGACGACCTGGTAGGCGGCCTTGGTCGACTTCTTGTCCTTCTTCACCTTCTCGTAGAAGTCGGCCAGCGTGCGCCACAGGGTCATGCGCGCCGCGTTGGTGTCATCGGTCTTGGGCAGGCGCTGGATCATCCGCACGTAGTTCTGCTCCAGCTGGTCCCACTGGCGGTTCTGGCCCAGCATCGCCTCCAGGGAGCTGAAGGCCTGGATGAAGCGGAAGTCGAGGTCGAGCGCCTTGTTGAAGGCGTCGGCGGCCCGCGGGATGTCCTTGAGCTCGTCGCGGCAGACCTCGCCCAGGGCCATCCACAGCTTGCGCGCCTTGGCGACGTCGCTCTTCACCTCGGGCAACGCCAGCATCCTCTCGCCGGTCTCCACCGCCTTGTTGGCCTGGCGGGTCTCCCGGTAGAGCGAGAGCAGCGCCTCGTGCACGTCCGGCGCGTCGGCCTTGAGCTCCAGCGCCATCACGTAGGCGTCGATGGCCCGGTACGCGTCCTTGATCTTCTCGCGCGCCAGCCAACCGATGGAGGTGTAGAGCTCGAAGCGCGCCGCGTCCTCGACCAGCCCGGCCAGGCGGCCGCGGTGGTCGATGGCCGCCTCCCAGTCCTTGATCTCCTCGGCGAGGTCGATCTCCGAGCGCAGCGACGGCTCGTGGTTCGAGTCGATGGCCAGCGCCTTGTCGAACTCCTTCTTGGCGCGCTCGGCCTGCCCCAGCTTCCGGTACAGGTCGCCGACCTGCCAGTAGTACTCGACCACCTCCAGGTCGGTGAGGTCCTCGCGGTGGTGGATGAGGATGGCCTGGTAGACCTGCAGCGCCTCGGAGTTCTTGCTGGTGGCGACCAGGAGGTTCGCGTAGCCCTCGGCGCTCGGCAGGTAGGTCGAGTCGAGCCCGTAGGCCTTCTCGTAGGCCGACAGCGCCCGGTCCACCTTCTTCATCTTCTCGCAGACGTAGCCCAGCCGGTACAGCTGCCGGCACAGGTCGATGCCCACCTGCGGGTCGCGCGCCGCGCCCTCGGCGAGGTTCTTGGAGACGATGTCGAGCATCTGCTCGGCGTGCTCCCAGTCCTCGCGGGCGACGTAGATGTCGGCCAGGGGCCGCGCCGCCTCCATCGAGGTCGGGAGAAGCTTGAGCGCCTCCTCGTAGTACTTGCCCGCGGAGTCCCGGTCCTCCTTGGAGTCCTGGTAGAAGTGCGCGACCACCAGCCACGCCTGGGCGCGCTCCTCCACGTCGACGGTGTGCTCGGCCTCCTGGATGATGACCTGCAGGTAGTTGTCCCAGTCCTTCTCGAACTCGTAGATGCCCTTCAGGCACCGCAGGCTGGGCAGGTAGCCGGCGTCGAGCGACAAGGCGTTGTGGTAGGCGGCCTTGGAAGCGACGGGGTCGAGCAGCATCTCCTCGTTGATCTTGCCGATGCGGTGGAACAGCTCCACCGCCTCCTTGTTGGCGCCCAGCAGCTCGGCTTCCTTGCTGAGCATGTCCAGGGCGAACGGCCAGTTGCCGCTGCGCTCGAAGAGGATGCCCAGGGCGTGCATCGCCTCGCGGGAGCGCGGGTTGATCTCCAGGGCCTGGTTGAAGATCTGCGCGGCGCGGTCGATGCGCTTGAGCTCGTGGTAGTAGACCTCGCCGGCCAGCACCAGCAGCTCCACCTGCTCGGTGAGGTCGGGCGCGAGCGACAGGTGCCGCTCGTAGGCGCGCAGCAGGTCCTCCCAGCGCGCGACCGCGGGCCGCTTGGCCTCGGCGTCGGCGCGCCGCAGCCGCTCCAGGCCCTTGATGGCCTGCAGGTTGTCCGGGTCGACGGCGAGCACCGCCTCCAGGCAGGCGTCGGCGTTCTCGAGGTTCTGGTACTTGTCCTCCCAGATGCCGGAGGTCTTGAAGAGGATCTTCACGCGCTCGCGGGTGTCGGCCGCCCGCAGCTGGGCGTCGTAGACCCCCAGCAGCTCCGCCGCGCGGTCGAGCTTGGTGTACAGCCGCTCGAGGGCGTTGAGCGCCTCGCGGTTGGCGGGGTCGAACTCCAGCGCCTGCGTGTAGCCGGAGACCGCCGCCTCGTCGTCCTGGATCTCGCGCTCGTAGACGTCCGAGACCTCGACCTGCAGCTGCGCGCGGACGGCGGGGTCGCTCTCGAAGTCGCGGGCCCGGATCAGCACGTCGGTGACCGGGATCCACCGCTTCTCGGCGCGGTACAGGTCGATCAGCGTGCGGAACGTCTCGCGGTCGGGCTCGAGCTCCAGCGAGCGCAGGTACGCCGTGGCCGCCTCTTCGGGCTTCAGCAGCCGCAGCTGGTAGGTGAGCGCGATCTCCTTGAGGATCGCCTTGCGCTCCTCGATGGAGGCCGCCGCCTCGTACTTCTGCTCCAGGCTGACGACGTACTCGGTGTCCTTGCCGCGGCGCGAGAACATCTGCGCCAGGGCATCGAGCGCGGAGTGGTTGGCTGGGTCGAACTCCAGCACCTTGCGCAGCGAGGCCTCGGCCTCCTCGGGCTGGTCGAGGTGCGCGTCGTGGACCTTGGCCAGCTCCAGGTAGAGCCGCTCCGCCAGCGGGCCCTTCGCGACCTTCTCGACCAGGTCCTCGTAGACGGTGGCCAGCTCCTCCCAGCTCCCCGTCTCCTCGGCCAGGCGCGTCACGGCCTGCTGAATCTGCTCGTCGGCCGGGGCGTCGGGCATCGCGCGGCAGAAGGACAGGAACGCCAGGTCCTTGTGGCCGAGCTTCACTTCCTGGACGCTGCCCAGGTCCTTGAGGATCTCGACGCGCTCTTCCGGGGACTGCGCTCCGGGGATGAAGCGCTCGCAGGCGTTGGCGTAGCGGCGCCAGTCGACCTGCCCGGAGTAGATCTCGCGCAGCGCGTCGAAGGCGAGCCGCTCGCCGGGGGCGATCTCCAGCAGGCGCTCGTAGGCGGGCGCCGCGGCCTCGCGCTTCTTGAGCGCGTTGGTGTAGACCTCGGCCACCGAGTAGAGGATGGAGGTCGCCTGCGGGATGTCGCCGGCCTCCGCGGCCAGCTGGGCCCGCGGCTCCATCGCCCGCACCTGGTCGGCATGGGCCTTCAGGCTGCGGAACAGCTCCTCGGCGCGCAGCAGGTCGTCGGCCTTGTGCGGCTCGACGTCGAGCACGCGGCGGGCGGCCTCGATGGCCTCGTCGCGCTTGCCCATCGCCGAGAGCGCCTCGGCCAGGCGCAGGCGGACCTTCTTGACGCCGTCGGCGTCGTCCTGCAGCGGGATGAGCCGGCGCAGGACGGTGACCAGGTCCTCGCTGGGCGCGTACTTCTCGTAGATGGTGCGCAGCGACTCCAGCGCCTTCTTGTGGCGCGGGTCGCGCTCCAGCGCGGCGCGGAAGGCGGCGATGGCCTCCTGGTCGCGGTTGAGCGAGCCGAGCACGCGGCCCACCTTGTCGGAGAGCCGGGTGATCTCGCGCGGATCGACGGTGATCGTCAGCCGGCGCCGCAGCAGCTCGACCAGCGTCTCCAGGTTGCCGCTGTCCTCGTACAGGCCCTCCAGGGCCAGGAACGCCGCCTCGGAGCGCGGGTTGAGGCCCAGGACGTCGTTGTAGAGCGCGATGGCGCGCTCGATGTCCTTGAGCCCGTTGACCGCGACCTCGGCCATGCGCGCGGTGATGCGCTCCTTCTCCGAGCCGGTGACCAGCTTCTGCTGCAGCTCCAGGGTCTGGTACAGCCGGTCGTAGCGCTTGGCGGTCTCGTAGAGCCGCTCGAGCGAGCGGGCCGCCGGCAAGTGGTTCGGGTCGGTCTCGAGGATCTGCTCGTAGGCGCGCGCCGCGCGGTCGGGCGAGGGCGGGTCCAGCTTCTCCTCGGCCAGCTGACCCAGGCGGAACAGCAGCGCGGTGCGCTCGCCGCCCTCCTCGGTCAGGGCCACCAGGGCCGAGAGGATCTCTGCGAGCTTGCCCCAGTCCTCGGCGTCCTTGTACAGCCGGTCCAGCGCCGGCAGCGCGGCGCGCGAGACCGACGGGTCGAAGGCGCGAGCCTTCTCGTAGTAGTTGATGGCCAGCTCGCTCTCGCTGAGCTTGTGCTCGTAGAGCTGGCCGAGCTTGAGGCACACCTCGGCCGCGTCCCGGCCGTCGAGGCGGGGCAGCTCCTCCTCGTAGATTCCGGCCAGCTCCTCGTGGGTCTCGGCCTGGTCGGCGGTCACCTCCAGCGCCTGCCGGGTGGCCGGATCGCCGGGGTCCTCGCGGAAGGCCTTGCACAGCGCGATGAAGGCGAGGTCCGGGCGCTCTTGGTGCTGGCCGCGGATCTTCGCCAGCTCGCCCAGGTGCTTCTTGCGCGACGACTGGTCGATGCCGGCCGCGGCGCGGTCCTCGAGCAGCTTGGCCAGCTTGCCGTGGTTGTTGACCGTGCGGTAGGCGTCGGCCAGCAGGTCGGCCGCCTCGTCGTAGGTCGGCTCCTTGGAGAAGACGACCTCGAGCCGGGCGATGGTCTCCACGTGCCCGGGCCGCATCTGCAGCACTTCGCGGTAGAGCGTCATCGCCCCGCTGCGGTCCAGCAGGCGCTGCTCGCGCACCTGCGCCAGGCGGAACTTGAGCGTGAGCGTCTGCTCGCGCTTGCCCTGCCGCTCGGCGATGACGATCTCCCTGTTCAGCACGTCGGCCAGCTCGGCCCAGCGCTCCTCCGACTGGCACAGCTTGTCGAGCCGCTCGATGGAGTGGGCGTCGTCGGGGACGATCTCCAGCAGGCGCCGGAAGGTGGCGATGGCCCCGGTCTTGTCCCCCACCTTCTCGTCCTGCAGCTCGCCGATGCGGCGCATCAGCTCGGCGCGGTTCGCCCCGTCGGGGGCGGTGGCGAGCTGCCGGCGCAGCACCTCGAGCAGGTCCGCCCACTGGCCGCCGTCGCGGTAGAAGGCGGCCAGCCCGTCGAGCGCCTCGGGGTCGCCGGGGGCCAGCTCGAGCAGGCGCCGGAAGGCCAGCACGGCCTGCTCCGCCTCGCCCTGCCTCGCCAACAGGTTCGCCAGCGCGCGCTGCAGCGCGACCCGGGCCTCGTCGGAGCGGGCCTTCTCGACCTCCTCGGTCAGCAGCGAGGCGCACTCCTCCTCGGCGCCTGCAGGCTTGGCGTACTTGAGCACTGCGGCGAGCGACTCGGGGTCGTCGGGCAGCGTCTCGAGGGCGCGCGCGGCCCACACGTAGGCCATCTCCACGCTGTCGAGCGGGCCGGCGTACAGCTCGGCGATGCGCCGCAGCAGCGTCGCCTTCTCGACGGGCGCCGCCGCCTGGGCGCGCGCCTCCAGCATCTGCACCAGCTTGAGGTAGTCGCCGCCCTGGGCGAACACCGGCTCCAGGGCCATGGCGGCCTCGGCCTTGAGGCCGCCCTCCCCGCGGGCCATCTGCTCCATCGCCGCCACCGCTCCGGCGTGGCCGGGGCGCTTGCCCACGACCTCCTGGAACATGGTCAGGGCCTCGCGCGGCTCGGAGAGCTTGGTGAGCTTGAGCCGGCCCAGGGCCACCTTCAGCTCCAGGCTCTCCTCGAGCTTGTCCTGGGCCACCGCCTGGTCGGCCAGCCACGAGAGCAGCTCGGAGAGCTCCTCGAAGCGGGAGCACTCGGCGAGCAGCCGCTGCAGGGCGGCCAGCGCCTGGCTGTCGTCCTCCTTGAGCCGGCGGATCTCCTTCCACGCCGCGGCCGCGGCGTCGCGGTCGCCCAGCTTCTCCTCGCAGAGCGAGGCGATCTCCACCAGGTGCTCGCGCCGCTTGACCGGGTCCTGCTGCATCGCCACCTGGCGCCAGAGCACGGCCACCAGCTCGCGCAGGCTCGAGGTGCGCCGGTAGATGCGCGACAGCGTGTCCAGGACGGAGGTGTCCTCGGGGGCGCGGCGGTAGACCTCTTCCCACGCCTGCGCGGCGCGGTCGGGCTGGCCCAGCCGGTCGCCGTAGAGCGAGCCCAGCCGCCGCCATAGCTCGAGCTGCACGCCCTCGTCCTTCTCGTGCTCCAGCTCGTCCTCGTAGGCCGCCGCCAGCTCCTCGAAGCTGCCGGTCTCGGCCGCCAGGCGCTCCAGCTCCTCGCGGATGGAGACGTCGTGCGGGTCGTCGCGGAAGCAGCGCAGCATCGCCGCGAAGGCCATCGGGCGCTGCCCCAGGCTCTCGCGCAGCCGGGCGATCTCGAAGAGCACCACTTGGCGCTCCCCCTTCTCCGACTGCGCCGCGCGCACCTCGAGCACGTCGGCCAGGTGCCGCGCGTCGTTGATGGACCGGTAGAACGGCTCGAGCACCCGGGCCACCATCGCCTTGGCCTGCTCCTTCTGGAACAGGCGCTCCAGGCCCGCCACCGCCGCCGACTCGCCGGCGTTCTCGGTGAGCACGCGGGCGTAGGCCTCCACCGCCTCGGAGAGCTCGCCCTGGTCCTCGAGCAGCTGGGCGCGCTTCATCAGCGTCGCCCGGCGCGCCACGATGTCCTCGGTCAGGTCGGCCAGCAGGCGCAGCACGTCGGCGCGCTCGTGGTCCTTCTTGGTGCGCTCGTAGACCTTGTCCAGCAGCTCCAGCGCGCCGCGGCTCTTGGGGTTGAGCACCAGCGCCGCGCGGCCCAGCTCCACCGCCGCCGCGTCGTCGCCGGACTGCGCCTTGGCGGTGCCGGCCTGCAACAGCAGCGCGGCCCGCTGCGCCGGGTCCTGCGCCAGCGCCGCCTGCTGCTTGTAGACCTCGGAGAGCTCGCGGGCGTTCTGGCTGTGCTCGTGCAGCTTGGCCAGCGCCTCCAACGCCTCGCGGTCGCTGGGGACCTCCTGCAGGAGGTTCTTCCACAGGCCGATGGCCCGCTCGGCCTCGCCCAGGTGCGCGCGCAGCTGCGCGGCGCGCCGCAGGCAGTACAGCCCCACCTCGTCGCCGGGCATGGAGTTCTCGGCGACCTGCTCGTAGACGTCGGCGAGCTCCTCCCAGCTGTCGGTGGCGCGCGCCAGCCGCTCCAGCTCGGGGCCCACGTGCTCGCGGTCGACGTCCTCGGCGAAGGCGCGGCAGGCGGCCATGAAGGCCAGCTCGGGCCGGCCCATGTCCAGCTCGTTGATCTTGCGGATCTCGGCCCAGAGCCGGGCCTTCTCGTCCGGGGTGGCCTGGGAGAGCGCCGCCTCGCGCAGCGTCACCCGGCGGGCGTGCTCGCCGGCGCGCTCCAGCGCCGGGTCGATGAGCGTGGTGGCCTCGGCGCTGCCCGGGCCGCCCGACTTGGCCCAGGTCTCCAGCGTCGCGCGGGCGTTGGCGTGGTTGGGGTCCTCGGAGAGCACCGCGCCGAAGAGCTGCAGCGCGCCGGCCGGGTCGTTCAGGACGTTGCGCTTGAGCTCCGCCAGGCGGAAGGCGGCCTCGCGGCCGGCGGCGTTGCCCGCCTCCTGGCTGCGGCGCAGCTCGAGGGCGAAGGCCAGGTCCTGCGGACGCTGCAGGCCGGTGTAGAGCCGGTCCAGCGCGAGCGCGCTGTCGCGGTCGAGCGGGTCGGACTCGGACAGGGCGCGGAAGCACTCCGCGGCCTCGTCGGGGCGCTTGAGCGTGCCCTCGAAGAGCGTGCCCGCCTCGCGGTAGAGGGCGCTGCGCTCGTGCTCGTCGAAGATGACCCTGGCGAGCCGGCGGCAGATGACGGCCAGCTCCTGCCAGGCCTCGCTGAGCCGGTGGAGCCGGTGCAGCCCGCGCAGGCCGTCGATGTTCTCGGCGTCGATCTCCAGGATGCGCGCCAGGTAGGCGATGGCCTGCTCGCGGTTGCCCAGCTTGCGCTCGCTGACCTCGGCCAGCTCGCGGAACAGCGGGATGGCGGCGGCGCCCTGCGAGGCCGAGGCGGACTCCGCCAGGATCTCGGCGTAGGCGTCCATCGAGTCCGCGTCCTCGGCGGCCTTGCGGGTGGCGACGCGCAGCTGGGCGTCGGCCGGGGTGATGCGCAGGGCGCGGGCGAGGGTGGCGAAGGCGAGCGGCGGGTGGCGCAGGTCCACCGCGTGGACCTGGGCGATGCGCTTGAGGACGGAGACCTTCTCGACGGCCTCGGTGGCCGCCTCGGCCAGGACCTCGAGGGCGAAGACCAGCTTGCGGAACTCCTTGGTGGCCTCGTAGGCCGGCACCAGGGCCTTGGCGGCGACCTCGCGCAGCTCGGGGTTCTGCAGCATCTTCTCCAGCGCGCCCAGCGCCTCGGGGTCGCTGGGGCGCTCGGCGAGCACCGCGGCGTAGTTGGCGACGGCCTTGCCGCGGTCGCCTCCGGAGCGCTCCTGCAGCTTGGAGACGCGCAGGCGCAGCCGGGCGGTCTTCTCCTTGTCGCCGGCCTTCTCGGCCAGGGCCAGCTCGCGCGAGAGCGAGGACTCGAGCCCGCGCAGGTCCTTGGCGGCCTCGTACAGGCGCGACAGGTGCGGCAGGAGCTCGGCGGCGCCGGCCCCGGCGGCCAGGCCCTGCTCGAGGGCGGCGGCGGCATCGGCTTGGCGGCCCTGGCGGTCGCAGACCTTGGCCAGGTCGACCAGCAGCGGGGCTTTCTCGGCCTCGTCCTGCAGGCGGACCTTCAGGGCGCGCTCGGCGTCGGCCCAGCGCTCGGCGCGGACGGCGACGCGCTGCAGCGCCTTGGGCGCCTCGGCGTGGCCGCCCGGCAGCGCGAGCGCCAGGTCGAGGGCCTGGATGGCCAGCTCGGCGTCGCCGCCGGCCTCGGCCAGGGCGCCGGCGCGCAGCAGCAGGTCGAGCTGCACCGCGGGGTCGGCGAGCCGGTCGGCGATCTCCATCAGCAGCGCGGCCAGCTCGGCGTGCGCGGACAGGTCCTTGGCCAGGCGCTCCAGCTCGGCGCGCACCTTGGCGTCGCCGGGCTGCAGCCGCAGGGCCTGCTCCATCACCGAGAACGCGCCGCGGCGGTCGGCGAGCTTGTCCTCGAGGATCTGCGCCAGCTGGTGCATCAGCGGCAGGCGCTTCGCCGGGTCGTCGGTGCCGGCCACCAGGGTCTGCAGGGCCTGCGCGGCGCGGACGTGGTCGGCGGCCTTCAGGTAGCTGGGCAGCGTCGCCTCGGCGATCCGCTTGGCGAGCACGCCGCCCGAGGCGATCTTCTCGAGCGCCGTCAGCAGCGCCGGCTTGCCGGGCTCCTCGGAGAGCAGCGCCAGGTAGGCCTCGGCGGCCTCTTCCTTCTGGCCCAGCCGGTCGGCGAGCACCTGCGCGCGGCGGGTGCGCCACTCGCGGGCCTCCTCGGGCGGGCAGTGCTCGGCGAGCCTGGTGGCGACCTTGGCGACCTCGTCCCACTGCTCGAGCGCGGCGCAGGCGGCGCCCAGGCGCTTGAGGGTCTCCACGTCGTCGGGGGCGATCTCCAGGATGCGGCGGTAGACCTCGAGCGCGCCGCGCGGGTCGCTGCCCGACTGCTCCAGCGCCGCGGACATCTTGAGGAGGATCTCCTTCTTCCCCTCCGCAGTCGCGGCCGCGGCCAGCTGCTGCTCGTAGCCCTTGGCCAGCTCCTGGTGGGCGCCGGTGCGCGACAGCAGCGACTCGACGGCGGCGCGCGCCGCGGGGTCGTCGGGCGCGAGCTCGAGCACGCGCTGGTAGAGGGCGCGGGACTCGTCGAGCTTGCCCAGCGGCTGGTCCGACAGCTCGGCGGCGCGGCGCAACAGCGCCACCTTCGCCGGGCCCGCGGCCACGTCCGAGGCGATGCGCAGGGCGCGCACCGCTTCGTTCCACTTGCCGGCCTGGGCGGCCGCGGCCTCGAGCGCCTGGATCAGGCCCGCGTTCGGCGGGTCGAGCAGGAGCGCGCGGGAGAGCGCATGCAGCGCGTCGGCGCTGCGGCCCAGCCGCCCGCCGTAGAGGTCCGCCAGGCGGCGCAGCCCGACCAGCTTCTTGGCCGCGTCGGGCTCGGCCTGGACGACCAGCTCCAGGGCCTTGGCCAAGGTCTCCGGCTCGCCGGCCGCCTCGTACAGCGGCAGCAGCCGCGTGGCGGCCTCCAGGCAGGTCGGGTCGATCTGCAGGGCCGCCTCGAGGTGGGTCTTGGCCGCCGCGGGGTTCTTCAGCTGCGAGTCGGCCAGCTCGGCCACGCGCAGGTGCATGGCCACCTGCGCCAGCTTGTCGGGCAGGGTCGCCAGGTGCCGCTCGAGCAGCGCGACCACTTCCTGCGGCCGGTTCTCGTCGAGCAGGAAGTCCACGGCCAGGCCCACGGCCTCGGCGCGCGAGGCGTCCAGCGCGATGGCCTTGGTGAGCGTCGCCAGGCCGCCCTCGCGATCGTTCAGCTTGCCGATCTTGAGGTTGGCCAGGCGCATCAGCACCTCGACCTGCGCCAGGCGGTCGCGGGACTCGCCGGCGAGCTTCTCCAGCGCCGCGACCAGCGCCTTGTCGTCCCCGCCGAGCCGCTCCAGCGCGTCGAGCGCCTGCGGCATCCCGGGCCAGGCCACCAGCGCGCGGTCGATGAACTCGCGGGCCTTCTTCTGGCCCTCCTCGGGCGCGTCGTAGGCGGCGTGCAGCATCGCGACGGCGAGGAACTGCCCGGCCATCTTCTTGCGGTCGCGCTCGTCGTTGGCCGCCAGGCGCAGCGCCTTGGCCTTCTCCTTCCAGGTCTGCGCCAGGCTCTCCAGGGCCTTCTTGGCGGCCTGGGCCCTGGCGTTCCCGGGCTCGAGGGCGAGCGCCGCGGCGATGGCCCGCTGCGCCAGCGCCTGCTCGTGCGGGGCGTCCGCGAGCTTCTCGGCGATGGCGACGTAGCGCTCGGCCATGCCGTCCGCACCGAGCTTCTCCTTCAGCTGGTCGGCGACGTCGGCGGCCAGCGCGTAGCGGGCCTGGTCCATCAGCGCCGCGAGCAGCTTCTCGTAGGCGCCGCGGCAGGCGGGGTCGGCCTTGGTGGCCTTCTGCCAGGCCAGCACCGCGCGGTCGATCTTGCCCAGCTTCTCCCAGACGTTGCCCAGCTCCAGCAGGATGGACGCGGCGTCGGCGCCCTGGGCGGCCTGGGCGCGGCGCATGAGCACCGCCGCGAGCGAGGCGAGGTCGCCCTTGGACTCGTAGAGGACCTTGAGCCCTTCCAGCGCGGCGGGCTCGTTGCGGCGGGCGACCAGCGCGCGGTGGTAGAGCTCCTCGGCGCGGGCCGGGTTGTTCAGGCGGGTGCGAACGAGGTCGGCGGCGCGCACCAGCAGGGTGGGCGCGGCCGCCGCGTCGGGGAAGAGGCGGGCCCGCTGCTCGTAGAGCTTGAGCAACTCGTCCCATCGGGACGCCCCGGAAAGCAGGTTCTCCAGCTCGCGGAAGGGAGCCTCGTCGGCCGGCGCCCGGTCCAGCGCCGCCAGGTGCTTTTCGATCAGGTCTTGCACGGGCCTATCCGATCTCTTCTATGGGGGGCTTTGCCTAGCTAACTGCTCAAAACAAGAGCAGAAACTATATGCGTTCCGCGCGCCGACGGGCAACCTTCACATGCAGCGGTCTCGCAGCTCGTGCGAGCGCCTTCCGCGGCCATCCAAGGCCCGGAAATCGCTGGGGGAAAACCGCGAGCGGTGGAGGCTGCTTCCGAGCCTCTAGAAGGTGTAGCGCAGGTTCGGGGTGAGCATCAGCCCCGGGCCCATGTGCTGGATGCCGTAGAAGAAGTCGACAGTCAGCCCGAGCGAGAAGTGGCGCAGGTGCGTGAAGTACTCGATGCCCAGACCGCCGAGGATGGCGATGTCGCCGTCCTTGTAGAAGTTGTTGGGGCCGATGATCGAGTAGCCGCCCCCCACCCGGGCATAGACGTAGGCGCGCTTGACGTCGTTGGAATCCTTGAACCCGAAAGGGCTGACCTTGGCGATGGCGCCCAGGGTGAGAGCGGTGAACGAGCCCTTCATCGCGGTGGGGCCGTCGCTGGCGAAGCCGTTGGGGGTGCTGACGGTGGAGCCCATCACCAGCAAGCCCAGCGAGACGATGTCGCCGATGTCGCCGCCGATGGTGAAGGCGAAGCCGCCGCCGGGCGAGAACCCGGTCTTGGCGGTGGGGGACGCCTTCGGGCCGAAGAGGAACAGGCCGCCGGCCTCGACGCCCACGAAGATGCCGTGCTCGACCTCGTTGAGCTTGACGCCGGGCCGGTCCTCGAGGGGCGCCGCGGCGTCCTGGGCCAGGGCGACGCTCGGGAGCAGGCTGCACAGACACAGCGTGACGAGCACGGTTCGCATGTCTTCGCTTCCCTCGGGGTCGATCGAACGCGGAGGGCGGATTCAATCAGCGCCGGAGTCAGATGGCAAGATCCCGAAGCTCGGGGCTTGGAAAAACGGCGAAGGGGACGCGGGGAAGGCTCCCCTCGTCCCCTTCTGGAATCACTTCCTGGGCTGCTCGCCGGCTACCCGGACTGGGTCAGCACGAACGGATAGGTGACGATGACCGAGCCGCCGCCCTTGGGGCTGGGGAACTTCCAGGAGCGCAGGCGGACCAGGACGCACTCGGAGAGGTTGGCGTCGGTGAGCGTCGAGCCCTCGGCCACCCGGGCGGTCTGCACGTCGCCGTTGGGGGCGATGACGAAGCGGACGGCGACCTTGCCGGCCAGGGCGGGCTTGGTCTGCAGCTCGGTCTCGTAGCAGTAGCGGATCTGCCCGATGTTGCGCTTGATGACCTGGCGGATGAGCTCCTTGTCCAGCGAGCCCTGCACGACCGAGTCCTCGGAGCTGATGCCGACGTCGACCTTCTTCTTCGGGTCGAGGTTGGCCACGCCCGTGCCGTAGCCGGACAGGCCGCCGCCGCGCCCCTTGGTGCCGATGCCGCCGATGCCGATGGTGTTGCCCATGCCGCCGCCGCCGGTGCCGGTGCCCTTCAGTCCCAGGCCGCCGAAGCCGCCGGCGTCGCCGACGCGCGAGCCGAACATGTTGCCGATGGCGCCCTTGATGTCGCCGCCGAGGCCGCCCTGGCCGAAGATGGTCGACAGGCCGCCGCCGCCGCCGCCCGAGCCGAGGGTCTTGAGCAGGCCGGAGTTCTTGACCAGGTCCTTGGCGTTGATGTCGATGGCCTTGGGCGCCGAGCGGTTGGTCTTGTTCTGGGCGACGTCCTTCTTGCCCATCTTCCCCTCGCCGCCCTTGTGCCGCTCGGCGTTCTCGCCCGGCTGCGGCTCCTTGATCTCGGCGAGCTTGTCGAGCAGCGCGTTCTTCTTGGGCCGCTCGGCTTCCTTGATGAGGAACTTGGCGACGACGAGCTTGCTCGACGACAGGTCGTCGGCGACGACGTCCGCGTCGCTGTGCGTCGAGGCGGTGATGACGAACGCGCCGACCACGAACAGCAGCAGCAGGAAGAGGTTGATGAAGCGGTAGTCGATGGACTCCGACAGGGGCACGGCCACCTTGCGCGGCTGCGTGGCGAAGGCCAGCTCGGCGACCAGGCCGCCGCCCAGGTCCACCCAGGCGAAGTCGTCCGGCCGAATCTCCTGCGCGCCGCCCTTGAGCTGGGTGATCTCCCCGTCGCGGTCGAGCTCCCCGCTCATGCCGGTGCCGAGGTTCACGGCGAAGCCGCTGGTGCCCGCGGGGCTCACCAGCTCGAACTCGGTGGCGCCCAGGCGGTCCGCCTCGACGAACAGGTCGCAGCGCTTGGTGCTGCCGATGAAGACCTGGCGAGGCTTGGCGTGCTGCGAGACCTGCAGGAGCTGGTCGCCCCACAGGTAGCGGATCTGCAGGCCGATCTCCTTGGCGTCCTTGGGCGCGCGCCGGGGCGCGGACTTGGTCTGGACGTAGGAGCCGAAGGGCTTGTGGGTGAGGTGGAGCTCGCGGAAGCGCTCGCCCGGCCACTCCTCCTGCGCGGGCGGCTCGTCGGACGCCGGAGCCTGGGTCGGGTAGTAGGACTCCTGGGGCTGCGCCTGGGCCATCATCGCGGGAGGCGGCTCGGGCTGCGCGACCGGGGCGGGCGCGGCGGCGGCGGCGCTGGCGAGCGCCGGAGCGACGACGAGCGAGGGGATGGGCGCGGCCGGCTGCGGGAGCGTCGCGACCTCGGCGGCGGCGTGGGGCTGGGCGGGGACCTCGGCGGCGGCGGCCTGCATCGCCTCGCCGCGCTCGACCACGATGCGCGTCGCGCCGATGCGGATTTCGTCGCCGAACTCGACGATGCCCTTGTTGACGCGCTTGCCGTTCAGGTAGGTGCCTTCCACCGAGCCCATGTCGACGATGGAGAGCTTGCCGTCGCCCTCGACGTTGAGCACCGAGTGGATGCGGGAGGCCTTCTCGTCGTCGAGGCAGAGATGGGCGGTCGAGAGCCGGCCGATCTTGATCATGTCGCGCTCGAAATCCTTCGTCGCGATCAGCTCTTCGCCCTTGAAGACCTTCAATCTCAGTGGGACGGCCATGGGGCCTCCTCGACTTTCGTTTCGCTACCGGGGCGACGGACCTCTGCCTGCCCCTTCTGACAACCCCCGCCCTGGCTTGGTTCCGGTGGGTGGCCCTACAGGTCGGAGACCGACTGCAGGACCTTGTCTCGGAACTCCTCACGGATTCGGATGAGGTTCGTGTGGTTGACCTTCTTGCGCGCCTCGACGTACTCGCCGTCAGGCTTGGTCAGGTCGCCCTGGATGGTGTCGTCTTCGAAGTTGATGACCTGCGGGCCCTTGTCCTTCTTGTCCGCGGCGAAGCTTGCCAGCGGCGCCAGGAGCACCAGGGCGAGGACGATGGAGCGAATCATGCGCAACCCTCCGTCAGGACTCAGAATCCTACCACATGGCCTGGTCGGCCGCGCCTTTTCGGCCCGGCCTCCTTCTGAACGTCAGTCCGTCGGCTCCGCGAGGTCGCCGCCCTTGGCTGCGGGCTTGGGCTCGGGCTTCGGCTCGGCCTTGGGTTCCGCCTTCGGCTCCGGCTTGGGGTCGGGCTTCGGCTCGGCCTTGGGCTGATTGCCCTGGGAATCCGCGGGCTTGGCCTGGCCGCCGCCATCGCCCTGCTTGAGCGCGCCGTCGACGGCCTCCTTGGCCTCCTTCTGGCGCTGCTCCTTCTCGGCCTGCTTCTTGGCGGCCTCGTCGGCCTTGGCCTTCTCGCCTTCTTCCTTCTTGCGCTGCTCTTCGATCTTCTTGTTCTGCTCGGCCTGCAGCTTGGCCTTCTCTTCCTCGGCCTTGATCTCCTGCATCTGCCGGATGATCTGCTCGCACTGCTTGATGTGCTCGTAGACCGGGTGGTCGCCCTCGACTGCGCCGCCCTTCGCCTCCAGGAACTTCTTGTAGTACTCGAGCCCCTTCTCCGGGGCGTCCTTGTTCTTCTGGAAGATGACGCCCAGGTGGTAGAGCGCGTCGGCGGCGCCCTTGGGGTCGGCCTTGAGCGCGGCGTCGAGCTCGGCCATCGCCTTGTCCGGCTGGCCCAGCCCGCGCAGCGACAGGCCCAGGTCGACGCGGGCGGCGGAGTTCTTCGGCTCGTACTGGACGATCTTCTTGTACTGCTCGGAGGCGTTGAGCCAGTCGCGGTGCTTGACGGCGATGGCGGCCAGCGCGATGCGCGCGGAGAGGTACTCGTCGCGCTCCTTGAGGGCGGCGCGGAACTGGCCCATGGCGGCCTGCTCGTCGTTCTCGCGCAGCGCGATCTGGCCCATCGTGTAGAAGAGCTCCGGGTCGTGCTGCAGGCGGGTGGCGCGCAAGGCGACCAGCTTGGCCATGTTCAGGTTGTTGCGCTCCAGGTAGGTGCGCATCATCACCTTGTAGGCGGTCAGGTTCTGCGGCTCGCGCATCAGCGCTTCGCGCGCGAACTTCATGGCGCCCTCGTGGTCGCCGCTCTCGCGCTTGAGCGAGGCCAGGCGGGCGCGGGCGGCGCCGTCCTCGGGATACTTGCCGAGGATTTCGCGGTACTGCTCGGCGGCCTCGGCGGGCTTGCCCTCGTTCTCGGCCATCACCGCCAGGTTCTCGGCGGCCTGGCGCAGGGAGGGCTTCCGGGACAGCGCGGCCCGGTAGGCGCGCTTGGCATCGTCGGGCCGGCGCAGGTGCTCGTAGACCACGCCCAGGTTGAAGTACGCCTCGGCGAAGCGGTCGTCGGCCTCGACCACGGCCTGGTACTTCTTCTCCAGCAGGGCCCAGTCGTAGACGCGCAGCTGCTTCTGGTCGGCGAAGGCCTTGTTGGCGTCGTCGAACAGCCGCAGCGACTTGCCGCTGACCAGGTCCTCGGCGCGAACCGGCTTGCTGGGGTCGGCCTGGTTGGCGCCCCCGGAGCCGGACTTGGCGCCGTCGGGCTTCTGGCCGTCGTCTGGGGTCGGCTTCGTCGCGGCCGGCGGGCAACCGGCCAGCGCCAGCGCGAGCATCAGCGCGCTGCCGAACGCGAGGGGGCGGAGGGACTCGAACCGTTTCATCGCGGGGTCACCAGTCATCGCTACTTGAGCAGGTCAGGGTCGTCGGGCTCGCCGGCGCCGGGCTTCGGTTCCGGCTTGGGCTCGGGCTTCGGCTCCGGCTTCGACTCGGGCCTGGGCGCGGGCTTGGGCTTGTCCTCGGTCCGGTCCGGCTTGTCGTCCGCCGGCGGGGAGTCGATGGTCGCGGGCTTCTCGGCCGGCTTCCCGGCGGGCTTGGGCTCGTCCTTGGGGCCGATCTTCGAGGTGTCGACGTTGGCGTCCTCGACCGGCTTGGGGGCGACCTTGGGCGGAGCCGGGATGGCCTGCACCTGCGTCAGGATGGGGCCGCCCTCGCGCATCTCGAGCGCCACCTTGAGCTCCAGCGGCTTCTCGTCGATGCGGGGGAACAGCTGCGGCTTGTACTTGTCGGCGAGCAGGTCCAGGGCCTTGTCCGCGCAGTCGTTGTACATGGACAGCTCGCGCGACTTCTCGACCGCCAGCGCGAACGCCTCGCCGGCCTTCTCCTCGACCGGGCCGACCAGGGTCTGCAGCTGCCCGCGGTAGGCCTCCTTGAACTGCTCGGCGGCCTCGGCCAGCTGCTGCTTGATGCCGTTGAAGGTCTCCTCGGGCACCGCCTCCTTGAGCTCCTTGGGCCACTTCGGCCAGGGGCGGTCCCAGTACGGCAAGAGCGCCCCGGCGCCGGCCTTCTTGAGCTGCTCCTTGGGGAAGGGCATGTCGGGGATGGGCGCGTTGGTGAGGGTGTCGGCGAAGTTCTTGTAGAGCAGGCCGATCTTGTAGAGAGAGCAGATGGCGGGCTCGGCGGCCTTGAAGTTGACCACCGCGGTGTACTTCTTCTGCACCTCGGTGAGCGCCTTCTGCTTGTCCTCGAGCGCCTTCTTGAGCTTCTTCTCGTCCTTGGGGAAGCCCAGCCTCTCGTACGCCTTGAAGTCCGGCTCGATGTCCAGGTAGGCGGCCTTGGCGACGATCTCCTTGGAAACCGGACCGAGCGCCTCCTGCATCTTCTTGGTCATCTTCTTCGTGAAGAAGTCGTAGGCGCGGCCGTTGATGCGCTGCACGTCCTTGGCCTTGCCCATCTTCTCGTAGATCTTGGCGATCTTGAGCTCGGACGAGAGCATCTTGTCCGGGTCCTTGCCGTACTTCTTCTCGTACTCCTCCACGTGCAGCAGCGCCTTCTGCAGGGCTCCGGACTTCTGGTACAGGTCGGCGATGGACAGGAAGATGGCCTCGGCGTCCTTGTGGTTGGGCCAGAACTCGACGTACTTCGACCGGTCGTTGAGCGCCTCCTTGAACTGCCCGAGGCCCTCGCGGAACACGCCGGCGTTGAAGAGCGCGATCTGCGCCTTGCCCTCTTCGAAGGTGCCCTGGGAGGCGTCGGCGGCCTTGCCGTCGTCCTTGGCGCCCTTCTTGGCCCGGGCCGGCGGCGCGCCCTTCTTCTTGTTGGCCGCGGCCCACTTGTTCGCGTACTGCTCGTAGGCGTCGGCGGCCAGCTCGAAGTCGCCCACGGTCTCGAACGACTCGCCGTTGGCGTAGACGCACTGCGCCATGTAGCGGGAGTTCGGGTAGCCGGCGACGATCTTCGCCCGGGTCTCGATCGAGCGGTCGATCATCTTCGCCTTGAAGTAGTCGACCGAGGCGTTGAAGAGCGCCAGGTCGGCGAGCTCGGACTTGGGGAACTCGCCCACGAACGAGAGGTAGGCCTCGGCGGCGGCGGCGAAGTCCTGCTTCTCCTCGGCGATGTTGACGAGCTTGAACGAGCTCTGCTCGAGCACCTTGGCCAGGTCGTCGCGGAACTTGCCCTTGGCGAGCTTGGGGTTCGCGTAGAACTTGCGCGCCCACTCGTTGACCTTGCTCCAGTCGCCCAGCAGGTTCCAGCTGTCGAGCACCAGGTTGGCGCTGGTGAGGCCCAGGTCGTCGGGCGCGTCGGCGTGGTCGAGGGCGATCTTGGCGAAGAGCGGGGTCGACTGCTCGAAGTAGTTGTAGCGGTAGTAGATGTAGGCGGCCTTGTAGAGCACGGCCACGAACTTCTCGCCGGTGGGCACGTACTTGATGTAGCGCTCGCAGGCGAGCAGCAGGTTCTTCTTCACCGACGGGATGGGCAGCTTCTTGTTCGGGTCGTTGTCCTTCGGCAGCTGCTCGTCCTTCTCCGCCTTCTTGGCCACCTCGTCGTAGGCGAGGATGGCGTTGTAGGCCGCGTTGACCATCCAGCGGCCGGCCTTCTCGGGCGCGGGCGTGGTGCCGTCCTTGTTCTTGGGCGGGTCGATCTTGGCGATGTCCCAGAGCAGGACCTTGGTGTACTCGTCGGCGGCGCGGTCGTACTTGTTCAGGTTGTCGTTGAGGAGCTCGGCGAAGAAGAAGCGCAGGTCGTAGGCCTTCTGGGTGTCCGAGAAGATCTCCAGGTAGTCCTGGTAGACCTCGGCGGCCAGGAAGAAGACGTTCTCGTCGCGGGTCTTCTTGGCCTCGTTGTGCCAGTTGACCGCCAGGTTGCTCATGATGCGCTCGGCCAGCTCGCGCGCCTCGTCGAACGCCTTCTTGTCCTCGGCCTTGGTGACGCCCGCCTTCTCGACGTCCTTGATGATGCGGACCAGCTCGCGGATCTGGTTGACGATGATCTTCTTGTTGCCGACGCGGATGACGCAGTCGACGATGCGGCCCTGGAAGAAGGGCGACTCGGGGGAGGTCGGCCGCTCGCGGATGAGCAGGTTGTAGACGACGCTGGCCTCGCGGTCCTTGCCGTCCTCGAAGTAGAGGTTGGCCAGGCCCTTGAGCATGCCGAACCAGTTGTCCTCGCCGCCGACCTTCTTGAAGTCCTCCTTGGCGGCCATCACGTCGCCGATGCGCGAGTAGGAGACGACGTAGTCCTTGCGGGCTTCCTTGGCGAGCGCCAGGATCTTGCCTTCGCTCTTGCCCTGCAGCTCGCCGAAGTAGATGACGGACCGGTACATGTCCATCGCGCTCTTGAACTCGCCGAGATTGAAGTAGGCCCACCCCTCCATGTACAGGGCGAAGCCGTAGGTCTTGCTCTCGGTGAAGGTCGCGGCCTTCTTGAAGTTCTCCAGCGCCTCGGTCAGCGGCTCCTTCTGGCCCTTCGAGCCGTCGAAGAAGTACTGGCCGATGGCCAGGTAGGCGTCGGGCAGGTACTTGGACTTGGGGTGGTCCTTGACGAGCTTGAGGTAGACCGTCGAGGCCTCTTTCTTCTTGTCCGACTCCCACATGTTGTGGCCGAGGAAGAAGAGCACCTCGTCCATGCGCGCGTATTTCGGGTACTTCTTGACGATGGTGCGGTACTGGTCGATGGCCAGCGTCTGGTAGGCCTCGCTCTTCTTGAGGATGTCCTTCTGCTCGGCCTCGGCGCGGGCGGCGCCGGCATCGTCCTTCTTGTCCTTGGCCCTCAACACGTCGTCGTACTTGCGGTTGGACTCGAAGAAGAAGAACTTCGACTCTTCCCAGTACAGCTCGGCGAGGCGGAAGTAGAGGTCGGGGGCCTCGGCGGGGTTCGGGCCCAGCTTGATGATCTGCTGCAGGGTCTCAATCTGCTCGCGGCGCTTGGAGGCCACCTGCAGCTCGACGCCCAGCTTGTACTGGTCGTAGTCGAGGGCGGGGCGCTCCTTGACCTTCTCCTTCTTGCGCCGGGTGATGTCGCCGGCCAGGTCGCGCTCCGGGACCTTGGTCGCCTCCTTCTTGGAGAGCTCGGCCTCCTTGGGAGGCTCCTTCTTGGCCGCGGCGGCCGCGAAAGAGGCGCCCGCCGGCAGCCCGACGAGCGAGAGGCACACGACGACTTGAAGGAGCCTGTGCATGCGTGACCCTGGCGAAAACGTTGAGGCTTTTTAAAGCTGCGGCATCATCCGCCAACCCTTGCCGGACGGTCAACCAATGGATTGGAGGCCACTTCTGGTGTGGACTCGCGGCCACGTCCTGGGTCTGGGCCTGGACCAGCGTCTAGACCAACGCCCGGCCAGGCGAGGCGCCTGGACCGGGCGTGGACTGCAGGCGTCAACTTGGGGAAGGCGTCCGGGGCCTCGGGATCAGGCCGGGTAGATCTTCGAGGCCGGGCGGTCGACCTTCTTGCCGTCCTTGCTGCGCTCGAGGCTGACGAGGTTCTTCTCGGTGTCCACCGCGGCCACCGTGGCCTCGAATTCGCCGCGACCCTGGCGGTACTTGACGGCCTGGCCGACCTTGAACTTCGAGGCGTCGCCGGTGCCAGCCTTCGCGGCCTTGCGGCCCGGACGGCCGCGGCCGCCGGCCTTGGGCGGACGGCCCGGGCCCCGGCGGGCGGGAGCGCCGCCGACGAACTGCTCCAGCCTCTCCAGCAGCTGGCGGTACGGCTCGAGCGTGCGCTCGACCTCGACGGCCACCAGGTTGCGGATTGCCGTGTTCAAGTCGACCTTTGCCATTCGGTGATTCCTTTGTCGGCGATTAGAGGGAGGAAAGCCGCCGATTCGTATGCGAATTCGAATCCCGATGCAATCGCGTCGTTTGTGAATCGCCCGATTTCCAACGTAATTGAAATCAAGGGTCGGCCAGCCACCGGCAGTGCGGGGCGAGGGCGCAGGGCCCGCAGGCCTCCGCCGAGCGCCGCCGCGGGCAGGCCCCGCTCATCCCGTGGTGGCAGAGGGCGAAGTCGTAGCGGACGGGATCTTCCGGGTCGAGCTGCCGCAGCGAGGCGGTCACGTCCTGCGCGGTCGCCCAGGACAGGTCGCGCCTCCGGGTCAGCCCCAGGTTGAGCGCGATGCGGGCCACGTGCGTGTCCAGGGGGACGAGCAGCGCCGAGGTGGGCACGCCCTTCCACAGCCCCAGGTCGATGGGGTCCGCCGGTCCGCCGCGCACGAGCCATCGAAGGAGGAGCAGCAGGCGCTTGCAGGCGCCGCCCCGGTTGGGCTCGGGCAGCAGGTGGTCGAAGCCGCGCATCGGCCCGAGGGCGGCCTCGACCTTCTGGGGGACGCTGCGCCGCAGGCGTCCCGCGAAAGCAGACAGGGCGGCACGCAAGTCCTGGGCTTCATTGAATGATTCCGCGAAGGCGGCGCCCAGGCTCCCGCTCTCGCGCTGCACCGTCCCGGCGGCTCCCAGGAGAGCCGCAAGATCGGCCGGAGAATTGAAGCGGTAGGAGATGCCGGAGAAGAGCGCCCGATCGCGGCGCGGTTCGAGGTTCCGGGCGAGCTCGCTCGGACGTTCGCCCACCCGTCGCCAGAGCTCCTCGAGCCGCTGGCCGAAGAGGTCCGCCCGTCCGTAGGCCAGGCAGGCGGAGACCAGCGCCACCACCTCCGCGTCGGCGGGGCGCGGGTAGCGCCGCGGGAAGCGGACCGGGTCGACCTCGACGCGCCGGGCCATCGCCGCCGGGTCGAGCAGCGCTTCGAGCACGGGCTTGAGTCGGCGGGCGCGGTCGAGGCGGATCATGGGCTCGCTGGAGACAACCGGCGCGCCGGCCTCTCCCCTTCCCTTCCTTCCATCGCTCTTCGTCCTGCCTTTGGGTGTCTAGCGCGTCATCTCGCGCACCGCATGGCCCAACTCGGGGAGGATGAGCCGGGTGAGCGCCAGGCGCGCGGCGGCGGGCGAGCCCGGCAGCGCGAACACGATCATCCCGCGCAAGGAGCCGGCCACCGCGCGGGACATCATCGCCGGGGTGCCGATCTCCGCGAACGAGAGCGCACGGAAGAGCTCGCCGAAGCCGTCCAGCCGCTTCTCGAGCCGCGGGGCGAGCACCTCCACGGTCGTGTCCCGCCGGCCCAATCCCGTCCCGCCACTGATGATCACGGCTTGGGCTCCCGCGGCCGGGGCCTGCCTCTCCAGCACGTCGACGAGCTGTGCCGGCTCGTCCTTGATGATCGCCCGGCCGGCCACCGCGTGCCCCGCGGCGGTCAACAGCTCGCAGATGAGCGCGCCGCTGGAGTCGGTCTGCTCGTCGCGCGTGTCGCTGCTGGTGACGACGAAGCAGGCCACGCTCGCGGGGGCCTGCGACTTGTGCTCGTGGTGCGTGCCGTGCCTGGACGGGTCGTGCATGGTCGTCGGTCCTCAGTCCTCGAAGCTCACCACCAGCTCCCCGCCTTCGACGGCGATCTCCCAGAGGTCCTGGTCGCCGCAGAGGTGGGGCGCGTTGACGTTGGTGCCGGTGAGGAGGTCGAAGGTCGCCCCGTGACAGGGGCAGGTGACGTAGCGGCCGTCCACGGTGCCCTTCGAGAGCAGGCAGCCGGCGTGGTTGCACCAGTCGCTGATGGCGAAGTAGCCGCCGTCGAAGCGGCTGACCAGCACCATCCGCTCGCCGAGGTCGAACCCCCGGATCTGGCCTTCCGCCAGGTCCGCGGGACCGAGCCGGGCTTGCTTCATTCCTCTTCCCGGCCGTCGCCCATGTCGATGTCCCCGGACGCCCGGTCGACGATGGCGCGGAGCTTGGGGGCGTCGGGGGCGTCGGGCGCCGCGAGCAGGTACCACTTGTAGTGCTCGAGGGCCTTGGCGTTGTTCTTCATCTTCGCGTAGCAGGTGCCCAGGGCCTTGTGCGGCGGCGCGAGCCGGCCGTCGATCTCCAGGGCGCGGTTCAGGTACGGCAGCGCCTCCTGGCAGCGCCCGGCCTTCGACAGGTCCTGCCCCGCCTTCGTGAGCTGGATCGCGTTGTTGGGGTCGATGTTCTTGGCCTTGGGATCCCAGTTCCCGGGCCGCATGTAGAAGAGGATGGCCTCGCCCGTGTGCGCCTTGATCTCCTCGGTCGACAGGGAGAGCTCCGCAGGCAGGAAGCCGTCCTTCCTGAAGACGAGCTTGCGGGTGCCCTCCGGTCCCTCGGCCTTGAGGACCAGGGGAGTGATGCCGCGGTCCGCGCCGTCGATGGTGACCGTGCAGCTCGCGGGGATGGTCTGGATGGCCACCTCGGGCGGCAGCACCTTGTCCATCTGGGGCTTCGGTTCGGAGCAGGCGGCCAGGAGGGCCAGGGCAGCGGCGGCGAGAGCGGTGCGGAGCAAGACGTCGACCTCCGGTGAGCGATGCGAAGAACCCGGCGGAGAATTCCACAACTGGCGCGGCCTTTCCAGCCGCGAGCGGGCCCCGCGGGCCTAGGGTTTCATGCCCGCCAGCAGGGGCGAGGGCGAGCCGACCGCCACCACCCACAGCTGGTGCGAGGCGCGCGTCACCGCCACGTGCAGCGCCCGGCGGGAGTCGTCGTCCAGCGGGTAGGCGGCCGCCGAGGCGTCGGGGACGATGACGTAGTCGAACTCGAGCCCCTTGACGTTGCCCACGTCGGTCACGTCGATGCCGGGCTGGAAGCTGAAGTCGCCCTCCAGCACCAGCCGCGCCTCCGGGAGGTCCGACAGGACGCGGTGGAAGGCCTGGGCGGCCTCCGGGGTCCGCGCGACGACCCCGACGCTGGCCTGCGGCTCGCGCTCGGCGAGGTCGCGCACGGCGTCGGCGAGGAACAGGTGCGCGTGCGCCTCGCTGGGGAAGTCGAAGCGGCCCACCGGCGCTCCCTCGCGGCCGGCCTGCACCGGCTCCTCGGGCGCGAGCGGTCCCAGGATCCTCCGGGCGAGCTCGGCGATCGGTCGCGGGCAGCGATAGGTCACCTGCAGCCGGCAGGTGGCCGCGTTCTGCGCGCCGAGCGCGGAGAGGGCCTGGTCCCAGCCGGCGAAGCTGGTGAAGGTCTGCTGCGCGTCGTCGCCGGCCAGCGTCACGCTGCGCTCGCCCTGGTCGCCCAAGAGCTTGCCGAGCACGAACAGCTCGAAGAGCGAGATGTCCTCGGCTTCGTCCACGACCAGGTGCGCCAGCCGGCTGCCTCCCAGCGCCGAGCGCCAGGCCTTGAGGAACAGGAAGATGGGCAGGTCCTCGACGTCGAGCGTGCCCGCCAACTCCTCGGGCGTGCCCTCGGACAGCTCCAACCCGTCCACCGTCTCCAGCGAGCCCGGGTCGAAGCCGCGGGTCTCGCGCTCCGGCCGCGCCTGGATCTGGAACATGGTGTGGCGCACGGTCTCGTCGATGCAGGTCGTCGGCAGCCCGCCGCGGGCGCCCTCGACCACCGCGGCCAGGAAGGTGCGGTCCGTGAACAGCTCCGCCAGCTCGCGCCGCACCGGGCCGTAGGACGTCGGCCCCGCGGTCCCCTGACGCAGCAGCCGCTGGCGCAGCGAATGGTAGAGCGACGGGTGGCGCTTGAGCCGCGCGATGAGCGGCGGGGTCTCCGGACACAGCCGCACCGGGGTGCCGAACGAGCCGTGGACCCGCTCGCGGAACCAGGCCTCCAGCGTCTTGACCGAGACCGCGCCCAGCCCCAGAGGCTCGAGCAGGCGGGAGGAGAGGCGCGCCAGGCCGGACTCGGGGACCACCACCTGGATGCGCGGGACCGGATACCTCTGCGGCTCCCGGAAGGCGAGCGTCGCCAGCCGGTGGAGCGCGACGGTGGTCTTGCCGCTGCCGGCCGAGCCCAGCACCAGCAGCGGCTTGTCGCCGGCCGCGGAGAGGGCGTCGTACTGCTCGCGGTCGAGCAGGGCGGAGACGTCGGCCTGGCGGCTGCGGTCGGTGATGCCCTGCCCGACGCCGAGGCTGCCGGCCCGCGCCGCGGTCCCTGCCCCGCCGCCCAGGCCCAGGCCTGCGCCTTCCTCGAGCCACCGGCCGTCCTCTCGCCTGCGGACCAGGACCCGCGAGCCGGCGACGATTCGGGTGAGCTGGCCGGCGTGGATGACGACCACCCGGCGCACGGAGACCGTGCCTTCCGCCAGCCGTCCTGGCAGCTGCTCCTCGAAGGGGTCGCCCTCGCGGTACCGGTAGTAGAGCCGCGCGATGGGGGCGAAGCGCCAGTCCACCACTCGCACCTCGCGCGCGGTGGAGACGAAGCTGGCCCGCCCCAGGCAGAAGTCGCGCTCGCCGGTCGGTTCGCTGAGCCGAAGGTGGGCGAAGTACGGCGAGCGCGCGTCGACCGCCGCCTCCTCCTGCGGCTGCTCGAGCAGCGAGCGGACGACGTTCATCTCCTGGAACAGCGTGGGCAGGTCGTGGGCGGCGGCCTTGGAGGCCAGCTCGCGCAGCTCCTTGAGCCGCTCGAGCAGATCGCCCTCGTCGCGCCGGCGCGAGGGGGCGCGCTCCCTCAGGGCCGCCTGCACGCGGGCGAGCAGCTCCTCCTCCTCGCGCACGATGGCCCGGGCATCCGGGGGGAGGCCCTCGGTGGGATCGACAGGGGGCTGGGAGGCGAGGAGTCGTAGGTCCATGGTGGAGTTCGCGCTGGGGGCTCCTTATAACCCGCGTCCGGGACGAGTTCCGGCCCGAATTGGAGCTTGGGGCGGGCTTCGTTGACGGGCCCGCCGGCAGGCGTCTACGGTCGGGCCCTCGGAGGCTGCCATGCTCGACCGCCGCGAAGTCGCCCGAATCCTCAGGGAGATCGGCACCCTGCTTCAGATCAAAGGTGAGAATCCCTTCAAGACCAGGGCGTACGAGACCGCCGCCAACCACCTCGAGGAGCTGACCGAGGACAAGTTCGGCGAGCTGCTCCGCGAGGGCCGGCTGGACGACGTGCCCGGCGTGGGCGAGGCCATCGCCAAGAAGGTCACGACTCTGTGCGAGACCGGCCGCCTGCCGTACTACGACGAGCTGCGCGCCGAGTTCCCCGCCGCATTCCTCGACCTGCTGCGGGTCGAGGGGCTGGGGCCCAAGAAGGCGGGCATCCTCTTCAAGGAGCTCAAGATCGGCTCGCTCGAGGAGCTCTCCGCCGCCTGTCTGGCAGGCAAGGTGCGCGAGCTCAAGGGCTTCGGCGCCAAGACCGAAGCCAAGATCCTCGAGGGCATCGCCGCCTTGCGCCCCCGAGACGAGCGGCGGCCGCTGGGCCTCGCCCGGCCCGTCGCCGTGGAAATTGCCAAGAGACTACGAGAGGTTGCAGGAGTGGCCCACGCCGAGGCCGCTGGCAGCGTGCGCCGTTACCGGGAGACCGTGGCGGACGTCGACGTCATCGTCGCCGCGGAGAAGCCGGACGCCGCCTTCGACGCGCTGGTCGGCCTGCCGTCGGTCGCCCGGGTGCTCGGCCGCGGCGACACCAAGTGCTCGGTCGTCCTGCACGATGGGCTGCAGGTCGACGTTCGGGTCGTCCCCGAGGCCTCCTGGGCCACGGCGCTGCACCACTTCACCGGCAGCAAGGCGCACCACGTGAAGCTGCGCGGCATCGCCCGGGACCGGGGCCTGACCATCAGCGAATACGGAGTCGAGCGGCTCGACGACCACACCAGGTTGCCCGTCCACTCCGAGGCCGATCTCTACCAGGCGCTCGCCCTCTCCTTCGTCCCCCCGGAGATGCGCGAGGACCAGGGCGAGGTCGAGGCGGCGCGGGAGGGCCGGCTGCCGCGGGTGGTCGAGGTGGCGGACGTGAAGGGCTTCGTCCACGTCCACACCAAGGACTCGGACGGGTCCGCGACGGTGCTGGAGATGGCGCAGGCCGTGCGCGCGCTGGGCGGCACCTACCTGACCATCACCGATCACAGCCGCTCGGCGGGCTACGCGGGCGGGCTCGACATCGATCGACTGAAGGCCCAGTGGGACGCCATCGCCGAGGCGCAGGAAGAGGTGCCCGAGGTGCGCATCCTCAGGGGCTCCGAGGTGGACATCCAGGAGGACGGCAGGCTGGACTACCCCGAGGAGATCCTCGAGAAGCTCGACGTGGTCGTCGCCAGCATCCACTCGCGCTTCAAGATGGACGAGGAGGCGATGACCCGGCGCATCCTCGCCGCGCTCGACGATCCCCACGTCCACGTGCTGGGCCACCTCACCGGCCGGCTCATCGGCAAGCGGGAGGCCTACCCGGTCAAGGTCGAGCCCATCCTCGAGAAGGCGGCGAAGAAGGGCGTGGCGCTGGAGATCAACGGCAACCCGGAGCGGCTGGACCTCTCCGCGGATCGCGCCCGGCAGGCCTGCACCCGCGGGGCGAAGCTCGTCCTGAGCACCGACGCGCACAGCGTCGCCTGCCTGTCGCACCTCGAATACGCCGTGGCGACGGCGCGGCGCGGCTGGGTGCGGCCGGAGGACGTGCTCAACACCCTGCCGGTGGAGGCGTTCCTGAAGGCGCTGCGCCGGCGAGCAAACTAGCGGCCCCCGAGGGCTCTGCTACCATCGATTTCGTCATGATCCTCTACCGCCCGGCAGCGCTCGCCGGGCTCACCGCCCTGGCCTTCTCCGCCCTGCCCTGGTCCTCGGCCCTCGCCGAGCCGGAGCCGCTCACGCCGCACGCGTTCCGGAGGCTGGTCGAGCGGGTGCAGCCCTGCGTGCTCAAGGTGGTCTCCCAGCCTTCCGGCTTCGCCGTGCTCGTCGGGGTCAAGGGCGAGCTCATCGCCGACGACAAGGTGCTGGGCAAGGACGCCGTCACCGTGGCCGTGGAGGTCAAGGGCGAGCGGCGCGAGGCGACGCTGATCACCCGGGACACGGAGCTGGGCCTGGCGCTCCTGCGCCTCCCCGACGACGAGTACCCGGCGGCGAGCGTCGGCGAGGCCAAGAACCTGCAGCGCGGCGATGCGCTGGTGGGCCTCTCGTTCGACGCCAAGAAGGGCCCGGTCGCGGAGCCGGGGCACTTCGCCGGCACCCGCGACGTCAAGGGCGTGACAAGGCTGCGCAACGACGTCGCCGGACCGCCCGGCACCGCCCTCTTCAACACCCGCGGCCAGCTCGTGGCCGTGCACGCCGGCCGCTCGCACGCCACCGTGGCGATCGAGGAGCTGCGCGAACGCTTCTCGAAGAAGAGGCCCGAGTGACCGAAGCGCCTCCCTCCTCGCCGCCGCCCGCCGCGCCCCCTGCCGTGCCCACCGGCCGCGCGGCCGCCCGCGAGGCGATCCTCCTCTGGGTCGCCGCCTTCGCGGCCATCGCCGTCACCCGCGCCATTCCCTTCACCTCCGGCTACGCCAAGGCCGTGGCGGCGGTCGCCTTCCTCTACCTGCCGGGGATGGTCGTCTGGCGGCGCAACCAGGACTACCGGGACTACGGCGCGACACTCGAGGGCTGGCAGCGCGGAGCCGCGTGGGGCCTGGGGCTCTCGCTCGCGGTGCTGCCCGTCTTCGCGCTGGGCTTCTTCGGCTTCGTCGAGCTGCTCAAGGACCTGCCCTCCTGGCTGCAGGGCGTGCTCGCGCCGTACCCCAAGGACTCCGCGTTCCACTTCCGCCTGCCGGACCGCTTCCTCGCCCACGTCGTCGACCAGTTCCTGGTGGTCGCCCTGCCCGAGGAGCTCTTCTACCGCGGGTACATGCAGCAGCGGCTGCGCGCGGCCTGGCCCGACGACGGCAAGGTGCTCTGGGGCGTCAAGCTGGGCCGGGCGTTCTGGCTGACGCAGGTCCTCTTCGCGCTCGGGCACCTCGCCGAGCCGCACCCCTGGCGCCTGGGCGTCTTCTTCCCCTCGCTGGTGTTCGGCTGGCTGCGCGAGAAGACCGGGACCATCGTCCCCGGCACGATCTTCCACGCCCTGTCGAACCTGACCGTGCTCGTCCTCGAGGCGTGCTTCTTCGGGTCGCGGTAGAAAGGACCGCCATGCGCATCTTCGCCGGCCTGACGCTCGCCTGCGCCCTCGCGGCCCTCCTCTGCGCGCGCTACCTCGAGACCGGCTTCGCCTGGTACGTCTCGCTCTACGCCCTGCCGCTCGCCGCGACGCTGTTCGCGGTGGCGCTGACGAGCGCCGTCTTCGAGTACGTGCTGGGCGCCGCCTTCCGGCCCATCTCCGCGGCCCTCGCCTTCGCGCTGATGCTCTTCGCGGTCCTCTTCGCCGCCTTCGAGGGCGCCCCGGGCGTGTTGCCGGAGACCGAGCTCTTGCTGAGCGACCTGCCGCAGAAGGCCATGAGCATCTGCGCGCTGGGAGCTGCCGCGGGCGCCCTGGTCCTGGCCGTCTACGCCTTGCGCTCGCCGCTCATCGTCCCGCAGATGGCCGCCTGCTTGACCCTGGGTGGGGGGCTCTACGTGGCCCGGCAGACCGCGGTGGGATTCGGCCTGCCCTTCCTGTCCGCCTGGTCCACCGGGCTGGTCGCCGCCTCGCTCGTCGTCTTCGCCTTCACCGCCGGCATGCGCCGCCGGAGCCGCGGGGCCGCCGAGCCCGAAGACGAGGCGGCCGATCCTCCGCCGCCCGAGTCGAGCTAGCTCCCCCTAGCGCAGCCCCGCCTTACCCATGGGGGCCACCTGGACCTCCAGCTTCTGGCCCACCATCACCACGCTGGCCTCCGGCACCTCGATGAAGCCGCTGCCGGCGACGACGTCGCTCGAAAGGACCACGCCGCGCACCCTTCGATGGGCGCGCACCAGCGGCCGGGTGTCGGGGGTCGACTCGGTGATGTGGCAGCGCTCGCAGCGCAGGATCCCCTCGAGCAGGGCGTAGTGGAGGGGCGCCGTGCCCAGGCGCGTGGCGGCGAGCACGCGGCCGTTGGTGACGTAGAACCCCAGGTCGCCGACCTTGCCGCGCTCGCGCTCGATGCCCTCCACGATGCGCGCGGTCTCCGCCAGCCTCGAGCCGGCCACCTGGGCCGACAGCTCGAACTCCTCGGACAGCCCGCCGTCGCGCATCAGGTTGACGAAGGTCAGGAAGCACAGCTCGCTGGAGGTGGTCCCGCGCGCCTGGCGGGCGAGGAAGGCCGGGACCGCCTCGACGAGCGCCTGGTGGGTCTGGACGGGGCTGGCGAGCGCGCCGTGGTGCATGAACATCCAGCGCCGGAAGCGCAGGGGCATCACGTCCTCGTCCACGAACGAGCCGCTTCCCGAGGGCTGGCCCGCGAAGAGGAACAGGGCCTCGCTGGAGACTCCGGAGGTGGCCTTCGACAGGTCGAGCCGCTCCTGCAGCCCCGGGCGCTTGCGCAGCAGGATCTCGCCCGCCTCCGTGTAGCCCAGCCCCACGGCCCGAGGCGGATCCGCGGGCAGGGCAAGCCGGTGCTTGACCATGTCGATCTGGCAGCCCAGGAGGCTGGAGTCGGAGGTGTAGAAGGCGAAGGTGAACGGCATGGCGGGACTCGGGTAAACCTCTCTTGGAAGAGGTGTGGTTGCCCCCCTAGCCCGGCAAGTCGGGGGGATGACCCGACCGGGGTGGGCGCGGGCCGGACCCGCGCGTTCGCCGGGAGGGGACTCGTTTGACACCCCTCGATGGCGGCCCCTAGAATTCCGCCCGTCTCTTCAAGCGGTTGCCTACTCCAGGCCCAGCAGCGACCGACCCCCTGGATACCAAGGCAGGACCGAAAAACCGCGCCCGCACCCTTCTTCGCGGGCGCCCCATAGCGAGGCCCAACAGGCATGGCGGACGAGGTTGCTATCGGCATCGACCTGGGCACGAGCTACAGCTGCGTTGCCTTCCTGGAGAACGGCGTTCCCACCGTCATCGCCAACGAGTGGGGCGAGCGAACGCACGCCTCCGTCGTGAGCTTCTTGGAGGACGGCTCGGTGCTGGTGGGCAACGCCGCCAAGCGCAACATCATCTCCAACGCCGAGAACACGGTGTACTCGGCCAAGCGCCTGATCGGCCGGTACTTCTTCTCCGACGAGGTGAAGAAGGCCCAGTCGGTGATGCCCTACACCATCGTCGAGGGCCCCAACAACGCGGTGCGCATCGAGGTGCGCGGGCGGACGTACTCGCTGCCCGAGATCAGCGCGCTGGTGCTCAAGGAGATGAAGGCCATCGCCGAGAGCTACCTCGGCCGCGAGGTGACCAAGGCCGTCGTCACCGTGCCCGCCTACTTCAACGACAACCAGCGGCAGGCCACCAAGGACGCCGGGCGCATCGCCGGCCTGGACGTGCTGCGCATCCTCAACGAGCCGACCGCGGCGGCGCTCGCCTTCGGCTGTGGCAAGGACCTGCACCAGCGCGTGGTCGTCTACGACCTGGGCGGCGGCACCTTCGACATCTCGATCCTCGAGATCGGCACCGACGTCTTCGAGGTGCTCGCCACCGCCGGCGACACGTACCTGGGCGGCGACGACTTCGACGACCGCATCATGCAGTGGCTGGCCAAGGACTTCCTGGACCGCACCGGCCTGGACCTGACGCAGAGCAAGTACTGCATGCAGATGCTCAAGGACGCCGGCGAGCGCGCCAAGATCGAGGTCGGCCGCGACGGCATCGCCAACATCCTGTGCCAGTCCATCTGCCAGGACGCCGACGGCAACGTCCTCGACCTGCAGGCCACGCTCAACGAGCAGCAGTTCAACCAGATGGTCATGGACCTGGTGCAGCGCACCTTCAAGGTCTGCGACGAGGCGCTGCAGAGCGCGCGCATGACCGCGGCGGAAATCGACGCGGTCATCCTGGTCGGCGGCCCCACCCGGCTGCCCATCGTGCGCAAGAGCGTCAAGCACTACTTCCAGAAGGACTCGATGGACGGCGTCGACCCCGACGAGGTGGTGGCGCTGGGCGCCGCCATCCAGGGCCACGCGCTGCTCTCCGAGGGCGGCGCCGAGCACCGCCTGCTGGACGTGACTCCGCTGACCCTGCGCATCGGCACCGTGGGCGGCTTCTCCGAGAAGATCATCGACAAGAACACGCCCATCCCCATCGAGCAGTCCAAGACCTTCACCACCAGCCGCGACGGCCAGGACAAGGTGAAGATCAAGGTCTTCCAGGGCGAGTCCAACAAGATCGACGAGTGCGAACTGCTCGGCGAGTTCGAGTTCACCGGCTTCCGCATCGGCTACCGCGGCGAGGTGAAGGTCGAGGTCACTTTCGAGATCGACACCAACGGCATCGTCAACGTCTCGGCCTGCGACCTGGAGACGGGGCAGAAGACCTCGACGACGATCAGCCTGTCCTCGGGCCTGTCCGAGAAGGACATCCAGGAGAGCATCGAAGCCAACAAGGACGTCAACCTGGTCCGCGACCAGAACGCCGAAGGGTAGCGGCGCACACCCATGGCCCAGCAGGCTCCGCCCAAAGGTCCTCCTTCCCCGCCCGGTGCACCGACCTCGACCGCGCCTCGCGCCCCGACCGGGCCCGTCCCGGCCGCACGCCCGGTCGCGGCCCCTGCCGCGAGGCCGCCGGCTCCGGCTGGGGCGCCTCCGATGATGCGCCCCGCCGGCGCCCCCGCCGCAGTCCCGGGCGCCCAGCGTCCCCCGGCGGCCGCTCCCGCCGGCGCGCGCCCGTCGCAGCCCGGCGCCCCCGCACCGGCCGCTCGGCCGCCGCCAGCGCCTGCGGCAGCGGCCCCGGCCTCTCGACCTCAGGTTCCCGGCGCACCTGCCGCCGCTCCCGCTCGCCCTGGAATCCCCGGTGCTCCCGCCGTCGCACGCCCCGTGACCGGCGCTCAGCCTGCCGTCGCACGACCCGTGACCGGCGCCCAGCCCGCCGGCGCGCGGCCCACCGGTGCGAGCCCTGCGCAGCCTGCCGCAGCCCGGCCCGCGGCGCCCGGCGCCGTCCCCGCAGCCGCGAGGCCGCCGACCGCCGGGGCCATGCCGGCTGCGGCCCGCCCCACGGGAGCGCCTCCTGCGGCGAGGCCCCCGCCCGCCCCCGCCGCCGCCGTCGCGCGCCCAGCAGCGCCGCCCGCGGCTCCGGTGGCCGCCGGGGGGCTGCCGCCCGAGGTCACC
>DASXVQ010000061.1:0-12950 GCA_036504155.1 Myxococcales bacterium | reverse complement strand
TCGGACAGCGCGGGCCGCCGCACGCTGGGCGGAGTCGTCTGTCCGAAGAGCAGGGAGGAATAACGGCGCGCGAGAGACCCGTTGACCTTCATCGTCGCTCGCGAGGTTGCCATGGCCAGAACCATCTCCCCCCAGCCCTCCCGGGCGCTGGCTGAGTTTCGACTGTTGCCCCGGCTCACCACGCCCCAGACCGTCCCCGAGAAGATCTCGCTGCGCGCGCCGCTGGCGACCTGCTTCGCGACGGGCAAGACCCTCTTCCTGAACGTCCCGGTCGTCTCCGCCGCCATGCAGGCGGTCAGCGGGGCGCCGATGGCCATCGCGCTGGCCCGCCAGGGCGGGGTCTCCTTCCTGTTCTGCTCCCAGCCGATCGAGGAGGAGGCCGCCATGGTCCGGGCGGTCAAGGGCCACAAGGCCGGCTTCGTCGAGCCGCGCACCGTCTCGCCGGACATGACGCTGCGCGAGCTCTTCGAGCTGTCCAAGAAGCACGGCTTCTCGTCCTTCCCGGTGGTGGACGAGCAGAAGATCCTGCTGGGCCTCATCCGCCGCGACGACTACGACCTGGCCCGCCACGGGCACCTCAAGGTGGCCGAGCGCATGACGCCGCGCGCCCGCCTGGACGTGGGCGTGGACCTCAAGGACCTGAAGGCCGCCAACGAGCTGCTGCTCGAGGGTCACCACGCGATGCTGCCGGTGGTGGACAAGGGCGGGCACCTGCTGGCCATGGTCTTCAAGAAGGACATCCACGAGTACGTGGAGAACCCGCTGCAGGTCGACGACGAGAAGAAGCGCCTGCTGGTCGTGGGGGCGGTCAACACGCACGACTTCGAGACGCGGGTGCCGGCGCTGGCCGAGGCCGGGGCCGACGCGCTCTCCATCGACTCCTCCGACGGCTACAGCTTCTACCAGCAGCGCGCCCTGCGCTGGGTGGCCGAGCGCTACCCGGGCCTGCCGGTGGTGGCCGGCAACGTGGTCACCGCCGCCGGCTTCGACTACCTGGCCGACGCCGGGGCGGGCGCGGTGAAGGTGGGCATGGGCAGCGGCACCATCTGCATCACCCAGGAGCAGAAGGGGACCGGGCGCGGGCTGGGCACGGCGATCCTGGAGGTGAGCAGCGCCCGCGACCGCTACTTCGAGAAGACCGGCCGCTACGTCCCGGTCATCGCCGACGGCGGCGTGGTGACGGCCAAGGACGTGGTCATCGCGCTGGCGCTGGGCGCCGACACGGTGATGATGGGCCGCTACTTCGCGCGCATGGACGAGTCGCCCTCCGAGAAGGTGGTCGTCAACGGCCGGCTGATGAAGGCCTACTGGGGCGAGGGCAGCTCGCGGGCGCGCGAGTGGAAGATGGCGCGCTACGGGCAGGCGACCTTCGTCGAGGGCGTCGAGGGGCTGGTCGACTACGCCGGCAAGCTCGCCGACAACCTGCCCGAGACCCTGGCGATGGTGAAGTCGTCGATGGCCAGTTGCGGCGTCGTCGACCTCAAGGACCTGCACCAGAACGCCGAGCTGGAGCTCGTCTCCGCGCTCTCCATCCGCGAGGGCCAGGTGCACGACGTGATGCTGCCGCCTCGCGAGCCGACGAGCTGAACCGGACGGGGAGGTCGACCAGGGCAACGCGGAGCGGTTTCGGAAGACACGGAGGCGAGATGGGGAGCGGCGACAAAGCCAGTAGCTGCCGGCCTCCGTGCCGGGTCGGTCGGTCGGTCGGTCCAATCGGTCGCATCGGTCGCATCGCGCGCAGGGTTTCTCCGGGAGGCCCGTCATGAGCGCGCCCCCCGGCCAGGACATCGACCTCAAGGTGCGCTGCTCGTCCGCCGCCTTCCGCTGGGCGCGCAAGACGTTCGACGCCCGCGACGGCAAGCCCGGCGAGGTCGACCGCGGGCTCAACGCGTCCTTCGCCAGCATCCTCTCCGTGGGCGGCAAGCGCCTGGGCGTGACCTCCGACGGCATCGGCACCAAGGTCGAGGTGGCCGAGCGGACCGGGGTCTACTCCACGCTGGGCTACGACCTCTTGGCGATGGTCGCCGACGACCTGGCGGCCAACGGCATCGAGCCCACCAACCTCACCAACATCCTCGACGTCGACAAGCTGGACGAGCGGGTGGTCGACGAGCTGATGCGCGGCTTGTCGCAGGCGGCGCTCGAGTCCGGGGTCTCGGTCGTGGGCGGGGAGATCGCCGAGCTGGGCCGCCGGGTGGGCGGGTGGGGCGGCGGGATGCACTTCAACTGGTGCGCGACCGCCCTGGGCGTCCTGCCCGACGAGCTGGAGAGGCCGATCGACGGGGCGCAGTGCGCTCCCGGGGACGCCATCGTCGCCATCCGCGAGCACGGGCTGCGCAGCAACGGCTTCTCGCTCGCCCGCTCCATCCTCTCGCAGGCCCACGGCGAGCGCTGGCACGAGGCCCGCTGCCAGGCGACCGGCGAGAGCTGGGGCGCGGCGCTGCTGACCCCCTCCCGGGTGTGCTGCACGCTCGTGCGCGCGCTCGTCGGGGAAGGCGTCGTCCCGCACGGCATCGCCCACGTCACCGGCGGGGGCATCCCGGACAAGCTCGGCCGGGTCCTCAAGGTGAAGCGGCTGGGCGCATACCTGGGGACGCCCTTCGAGCCGCCGGCGTTCGTCCAGGAGCTGGTGGGCCTGGGCCAGGTTCCCGCTCGGGTGGCCTGGCGGCACTGGAACATGGGCAACGCCATGTTGGTGGTGCTCGCTCCGGGGGACGTGGAGCGCTCGCTGGCCGTCGCGGCTCGTGGGCGCGGGTTCGAGGCCCGGGTGGCAGGCCAGGTCGTGGAAGGGGACAAGATCCGCATCGCCCAGGCGGGCGAAGCGGCGGTGGAAGCCGAGGTGAACTGACGTGAGCGCCGTCTCCCACATCCAGCTGATGGTCCGGCCCGACCAGAGGGACGTCGCGGGGCTGTCGGTCGAGGACGGCGCGCGGCGGCACCTGGGGCTCGCGACCGGGCGCGTGCGCACCGGCAAGCTGGTGGTGATCACGGTGCCTCTGTCCGAGGAGCAGCTGCGGCGCTTGGCGGACGAGGGGCTGCGCGACCCGATGCTGCACGAGGTGAAGGTCAACGGCTTCGTGCGCGACCCGGCGGCTGCCTCCTACCTCGTGGTGGCGAGGTTGCCGGGCGTCACCGACGACGAGGGCGCCTCGGCGCAGCGCACGCTCGCCGACCTGTTGGGGGTCGAGTCGACGGGCCAGCGGGTCTTCACCGAGGACGTCTTCTACTTCGAGAAGGCGCTCGGCCGCGAAGAGCTGCTCCGGCTGGGCAGCGAGCTCATCGGCAACCCGCTGGTGAACCACTTCGAGTGCGGGACGAGGCTGGAGAAGCTCGCGTACGTGCCCGAAGTGCACATCGCCGCGGACGAGCGCACCGAGACGATCTCCCTCGCGGTCTCCGACGAGGAGCTCTCGCGCATCTCCCGCGAGCGCGTGCTCTCGCTCTCCCTGGAGGAGATGAAGGCCATCCGCGAGTACTTCCAGGTCCCGGCGGTCTCGGCCAGGCGCGCCAAGGCGGGCCTGCCCGCCTCGCCCACCGACTGCGAGCTGGAGGTGCTGGCGCAGACCTGGTCGGAGCACTGCAAGCACAAGGAGTTCAACGCCCTCATCCGCTACCGGGACCTGGACACCGGGGCCGAGCGCGAGATCGACTCGCTCTTCAAGACCTACATCCGCGCGTCCACCGAGCAGATCCAGGCCCGGCTCGAGGCGCAGGGGCAGCGCTGGCTGGTGAAGGTCTTCACCGACAACGCCGGCGTCGTGCGCATCGACCCGGACCGCCTCTTCGTCTTCAAGGTCGAGACGCACAACTCGCCGTCCGCGCTCGATCCGTACGGCGGGGCGCTGACCGGCATCGTCGGCGTCAACCGCGACCCGATGGGCACCGGGCGCGGCGGGGCGCGGCTGCTCTTCAACACCGACGTGCTCTGCTTCGGGCCGCCGGACTACGCCAAGCCGCTCCTCACCGGCCAGCTGCACCCGCAGCGGGTCTTCGCCGGCGTGCGCAAGGGCATCGAGGACGGCGGCAACAAGTCGGGCGTGCCCACCGTGGGCGGGGCCATCGTCTTCGACGAGCGCTACGCGGGCAAGCCGCTGGTCTTCTGCGGCACGGGCGCGGTCCTGCCCGACAAGCTGGGCGGCCTGCCGTCGTGGGAGAAGGAGATCCGCGCGGGCGACGCCATCGTCATGGCCGGCGGCCGGGTGGGCAAGGACGGCATCCACGGCGCGACCTTCTCCTCGGCGGAGATCGACCCGCAGTCTCCGCGCTCGGCGGTGCAGATCGGCAGCCCCATCACCCAGAAGCTGCTCTCCGACTTCCTGGAGAAGGCCTGCGCACGCGGCCTGGTGCGCTGCACGACCGACGACGGGGCGGGCGGTCTCTCGTCCTCGATCGGCGAGCTGGCGACCTTGAGCAACGGCGCCGAGGTCGACCTGGACCGCGTGCCGCTCAAGTACGCCGGCCTCAAGCCCTGGGAGATCTTCGTCAGCGAGTCGCAGGAGCGCATGACGCTCGCCATCGACCCGGACCGGCTGGAGGCGCTGGAGGCGCTGGCCAAGGAGATGGAGGTCGAGGTCAGCAGCATCGGGCGCTTCACCGGGTCGGGCGCGCTGCTGGTGCGCTACCGCGGCCAGACCGTGGGCCAGCTCGACCTGGCCTTCCTGCACGACGGCGTGCCGCGCAAGACGCTGGACGCGGAGTGGAAGCGGCCGGCGCTGCACGAGCCGCAGCGCCTGGAGATCCAGGACCACGGCCAGACGCTGTTGAAGCTGCTGGGCACCCTGGACATCTGCTCGCGCGAGCCGGTCATCCGCCAGTACGACCACGAGGTGAAGGGAAGGACCATCGTCAAGCCGCTGATGGGACGCAAGGGGCAGGCCCCGCAGGACGCGGCGGTGATGCGCCTGGACTTCGACTCCTGGGTCGGCCTGGCCATCTCGCACGGCATCGCGCCGCGCTACGTCGACCTGGACCCGTACGAGATGTCGGCGGGCGCCTTCGACGAGGCGATCCGGCAGATCGTCGCGGTGGGCGGGCGCATCCCCGGTCACTCGACCGGCTCGGGACAGGACCAGGGCCCCGGGTTCTGGTGCGCCAACGACAACTTCTGCGTCCCCGACTCGGTGTTCGACCCGGTCGGCAACCCGGACGGCAAGCTCAAGCTCGCCCAGCTCGTGCGCATGTGCGAGGCGCTCTTCGACCTGTCGACGTTCTTCGGCGTCCCGATGACCAGCGGCAAGGACAGCATGAAGAACGACCTGCGCGCCGACGGGGTGAAGATCTCCGTGCCGCCCACGGTGCTCTACTCGATGGTGGCGCGGCTCGACGACGTTCGCCGCGTGGTCACGACCGAGCTAAAGGCCGAGGGCGACCTCCTCTACCTCGTCGGCGAGACCTACGACGAGCTGGGCGGCTCGCAGCTCTACCGGCTCTTCGGCGAGCTGGGCGTCCACGTGCCGCGGGTGCGCAAGGAGGTGGCCCGGGCGCGCTACCTGCGCATGGCCACGGCGAACGAGCGCGGGCTGCTCGAGTCCTGCCACGACCTCTCCGACGGCGGCCTGGTGGTGGCGCTGGCGGAGGCGGCCTTCGGCGGCGGCATCGGCTTCGACGTGACCCTGCCCCGGGCGGACCTCTCCCCGCTGATCCAGCTATACGCGGAGTCGCACTCCCGCTTCCTGGTCTCGGTGCGCCCCGAGAACCGCGAGGTGTTCGAGTCCGCCTTCGGCCAGGACGCGGCGCTTCTGGGCGAGGCCTACGGCGACCGGGCGCGGATCGCCGGCTTCTTCGACGTGCCGGTCGAGGCGCTGCACGAGGCCTGGCGGCGTGGGCTGGAGGCGTTCACATGAGCGCGCCCGTCCCCACCACCACCCTCCCGGTCCGGGCGCTCGTCGTCACCGGCTTCGGCATCAACTGCGAGGAGGAGATGGCCGCGGGCTTCCGCCTGGCGGGCGCCGAGGCGACCATCGCCCACCTCAACGAGCTGTTCCTGGGCCGCGTCTCGCTCGGCGACTTCCGGATCCTGGCGCTGCCGGGCGGCTTCTCCTTCGGCGACGACCTGGGCTCGGGCAAGGTGCTGGCGAACAAGCTGCGCTTCAAGAAGGGCGCGGCCGGCGCTCCGCTCTTCGACGCCATCCGCGACTTCCTCAAGGGCGGCGGCCACGTCCTCGGGGTCTGCAACGGCTTCCAGGCGCTGGTGAAGCTGGGCCTGTTGCCGAACGTGGGCGGCAACTTCGAGCAGGAGGTCACGCTCGCGCGCAACGACTCGGGCCGCTTCGAGGACCGCTGGTGCGAGGTGAGGGTGAACGGGGCCTCGCGCTCGCCCGTCCTCAAGGGCCTCGAGCGGCTGCGCCTGCCGGTACGGCACGGCGAGGGCAAGCTCGTCGTCCGCGACGAAGCCATCCGCAAGGCCATCACCCGGCGCGCGCTCTCCGGGATGGCGTACTGCGACGAGCAGGGCGAGCCGACCCAGCGCTACCCCGAGAACCCGAATGGCGCGGAGCTGGCCTGCGCGGCGCTGAGCGACCCCTCGGGCCAGGTCTTCGGGCTCATGCCGCACCCCGAGGCCGCGCTGACGCTCTACAACGACCCGGCCTGGCCTCAGCTCAAGCGCTCCGGGGTGAAGAGCGAGGAAGGGCAGGGGTTGGCGCTGTTCCGCAATCTCGTGACCCACGTTGGTGAGGGGGGACAGCGATGAACGTGGCGATCAAGCGGGCGCTGCTGAGCGTCTCGGACAAGACCGGAGTGGTCGGGCTGGCCAAGGCGCTCCACGCGCAGGGCTGCGAGCTCATCTCCACCGGCGGGACGCGCAAGGAGCTGGAAGGCGCCGGCCTGCCCGTCACCGAGATCGGGAAGGTCACCGGCAACCCCGAGGCCTTCGGCGGGAGGATGAAGACCATCTCCTTCGCCATCGAGTCCGCGCTGCTCTTCGACCGCGAGCGCGACGCCGAGGAGGCGAAGAAGCTCGGCATCCAGGCCATCGACCTCGTCGTCTGCAACCTCTATCCGTTCAAGAAGCACCGCGACGCGGGCGCGGATCTGCCGACGCTGGTCGAGAACATCGACATCGGCGGGCCCACGATGATCCGCGCGGCGGCCAAGAACTGGCGCTGGGTGGCGGTGGCGACGGACCCCAGCCAGTACCAGGCGCTGATCCAGGAACTGAGCGCTAGGGCCGGGGCGCTCGCCGAGGAGACGCGGGGCGTGCTGATGCGGGCCGCCTTCCGCCTCACCGCCGACTACGACGCCATGGTGGCGACCGCCCTCGACGAGCGGCACGGGCTGCGCTCCCTCCGCCTCGCCTACGACCAGCCCGTCGAGCTGCGCTACGGCGAGAACCCGCACCAGAAGGCCGCCTTCCTTCGCGAGCGCGGCGCCGAGGTCTCGCTGCACGACCTGAAGTTCCACGGCGGCAAGGAGCTCTCCTACAACAACCTCGTGGATGCCTGGGCGGCGCTCGAGATCGCCCTCTCGCTGGATCGCGCGCGGGCCGGCTGCGCCATCGTCAAGCACTCGAATCCCTGCGGGCTCGCCGAGGCGGCGACTCAGCGCGAGGCGCTCGAGCTGGCCTGGGCCGGCGACCCGGTGTCGTCGTTCGGCTCGGTCATCGCCTTCAACGGCAAGCTGGGGCGCGACGCGGTCAAGTTCTTCGAGCTGGGCCACGAGGACAAGTCGCGCCGCAAGTTCGTGGAGGTCGTCCTCGCGCCGGCCTTCGAGCCCGAGGCGATCGAGGCGCTCAAGCAGAGCAAGAACCTGCGCATCGTCGAGGTCGACCCGCGGCTGGCGGTGCGCCAGGAGCTGCGCTTCCTGCCCGGCGCGCTGCTGGCCCAGGCGCCCGACTCCGACGTGGACCTGGTGGACCGGGTGGACGTCGTCACGAAGCGCCGCCCGGTCGAGCATCCTCGCGGGCTGCTCGACTTCGGCCTCAAGGCCGTGCGGCAGCTCAAGAGCAACGCCATCGCCATCGTGCGCGTGACGCCGAGCGGCGCGTTCCAGCTCCTGGGCATGGGCGCGGGGCAGCCGAACCGCGTCAACTCCACGCGCCTCGCGGTCGAGCGCGCCCGCGCCAACCTCGCGCTGGAGAAGCCGGGCTCCGAGGAATACCTCCGCGAGCAGCTGGAGAAGGCGGTACTGGTCTCCGACGCTTTCTTCCCGTTCCCCGACAACGTGGAGATCTTCGCCGCGGCCGGCATCCGCACGGCGTACCAGCCGGGAGGCTCGATCAAGGACAAGGACGTCATCGCGAAGTGCGACGAGCTGGGCGTGGCGATGGCCCTCACCGGCCGCCGCCACTTCAAGCACTAGGGATCACGGAAGCCGGCGCAGAGGCCGGCCACTACCAAGGATCACGGGAGCCGGCGCAGAGGCCGGCCACTACTGCCGAAGTGAGGGGAGAAGAACCCATGGCCTGCCTGACCCGCTTCTCGAGCCCACAGCTGACCCTGCTCCACCGCGGCAAGGTCCGCGACAGCCTGCGCGTCGACGCCAAGACCCGCCTCATCGTGGTCACCGACCGCATCTCGGCCTTCGACCACCAGCTGGAGACGCCCATCCCGTCCAAGGGCGCGGTCCTCAACTCGCTCTCGCGCTTCTGGTTCGAGCGCACCCGCGGCATCGTCTCCAGCCACTTCCTGGGCGCCGTCGACCCGCAGGCGATGTTGGTGCGCGAGGCCCGGCCCATCCGCGTGGAGATGGTGGTGCGCGCCTACATCACCGGCTCCATGTGGCGCGCCTACGAGAAGGGCAAGCGCACCTTCTCGGGCATCGCCGTCCCCGACGGCCTGAAGAAGAACCAGCGGCTGCCCAAGCCCATCCTGACGCCGACCACCAAGGAGGCCTCGGACCGCGAGGTCACCCCGGCGGAGATCATCGACCTCAAGCTGGCCGACCAGCCGACCTACGACGAGATGGCCCGCGTCTCGCTGGAGCTCTTCAAGGCCGGCACCGACCTCCTGGCGCAGAAGGGCCTGCTGCTCGTCGACACCAAGTACGAGTTTGGGACCGTCGACGGGCGGCTGACGCTCATCGACGAGATCCACACCCCGGACTCCTCGCGCTTCTGGAGCGCCGACGACTTCGCCAAGGACCCCACGACCTGCGTGGAGATGGACAAGGAGTACGTGCGCCGCTGGCTGCTCGACCACACCAAGGACGGCGAGGCGATGCCGACGCGCCTGCCCGACGACGTCGTCGCCGAGGCCTCCAAGCGCTACCTCCAGCTCTACGAGCGCGTCACCGGCTCGCCCCTGGGGCTGCCGCCGACCGATCCCCGCGACCGGCTCTACAAGAACTTGGTGCGCGAGCGGATCCTCAAGGATGGCTTCGTCGTCATCTTCATGGGCTCCACCTCCGACCAGGCCCACTGCGCCCGGCTCAAGGAGGCCCTGGAGAAGTACGAGGTGGCCGTCGACCAGCGCGTCGTCTCCGCCCACCGCAACGGCGAGGAGATCGCCCGGATGGCGCAGGAGTACAACGACTCGGTCGAGCCCGGCGCGGCCATCGCGGTGGCGGGCCTCTCCAACGGCCTGGGCGGCGCGCTGGCGGCGAACCTGGCCATCCCGGTCTTCAACTCGCCGCCGTTCAAGGACCAGACCGACCTGCTGGTCAACGTGAACTCCTCGCTGATGATGCCCTCCAAGCTCCCGGCCGCCACCGTCATCGGAGTCGAGGCCGCGGCGCTGGCGGCGCTGCGCAGCCTGAACGTCCACCGCCTGCGCGACCGGTTCCTGCGCGAGATCGCCGAGCTGAAGGCGAAGCTGCGCGACGAGGACCAGCGCATCCGAGGCCGCGAATGTCCCTGACCGCTCCCCGAGACGCGCTCGGCCCGCTGGACGGGCGCTACCGCGACCGGCTCGAACCGGTCGCGGCCTGCTTCTCCGAGCTGGCGCTCATGCGCGCCCGCTGCGAGGTGGAGCTCGACTACCTCCTCGCGCTCGACGAGACGGGCCTGCTGCCCAAGCTCGAGCCGGCCGAGCGGACCGCGGTCGACGCGCTGCGCCAGGTCTTCGGCCACGAGGACTACGAGCGCATCAAGGCGCTGGAGAAGGACACGCGGCACGACGTGAAGGCCTGCGAGCTCTTCCTGCGCGAGAAGCTCGCCCTGCGCCACCCGAACCATCTGCACTTCGGGCTGACCAGCGAGGACGTCAACAACCTCGCCTACACCTCGATGCTGGAGGCCTACCGGTCGCGCGAGCAGCTGCCGCAGCTCGACCGCCTGCTGGATCGGCTGGCCGCGCTGGCCGAGCGCTTCAAGGCGGTGCCGTTCCCCACGCGGACCCATGGCCAGCGGGCGACCCCGAGCACGTTGGGCAAGGAGCTGGGCGTCTTCCTCTGGAGGCTCGTCCGCCTGCGCCGCAAGCTCGCCGCGCACCGCTTCTACGGCAAGCTCGGCGGCGCCACCGGCAACCACGCGGCGATGATCGCCGTCTTCCCGGCGTTCGACTGGCTGGGCTTCGCGCGCCGCTTCGTCGAGGAGCGCCGCGGCCTCGCCTTCAACCTGGCGACCACCCAGATCGAAGACCACGACTCCTGGGCCGAGTACTTCAACCTCACCCGCCAGGTGAACAACGTCCTGCTCGACCTGGACCAGGACGTCTGGATGTACCTCTCGCTCGGGCTGCTCCGGGAAGAGACGGTCAAGGGCGAGGTGGGGTCGTCGACCATGCCCCACAAGGTCAACCCCATCCGCTTCGAGAACAGCGAGGGCAACCTGTCGCTCGCCAACGCGCTGCTGGTCGAGCTGTCCAACAAGCTGTGCCGCTCGCGGATGCAGCGCGACCTCTCCGACAGCACGGTGGAGCGCAACATGGGCGTGGCGCTCGGCCACGGCCACCTGGCGGCAGGCGAGACGCTGGCCGGCCTCGAGCGGCTGGGGGTGGACGAGGCGCGCTGCCGCGCCGAGCTGGAGGCGAGCCCGGAGCTGCTCGCCGAGCCGATGCAGACCATCCTGCGCGCCGCAGGCCTGGTGGGGGACCCGTACGAGCTGCTCAAGGTCGCCACGCGAGGCCAGACGGTCACGCGCGCCGGCCTGGACGTGCTCGTCGACTCGCTGAACGTCGACGCCGCGGTCAAGACGCGCCTCCGGGCGCTGAGGGTCACCGAATACGTCGGCGCCTCGCAGCGCATCTGTGAAGAGGTGGTCGCCGAGGCGCGCAAGGAGTTGGGCCGATGAAGGTCGCCGTCCTCGGATCCGGCGGTCGGGAGCACGCGCTGTGCTGGGCCCTGGCCCGCCACGGCCACCAGGCCGTCGCCCTGCCCGGCAACGGCGGGACGCCCCTGACCGCGCCCATCGCCGCCGACGACCTCGAGGGCGTGGCGCGCTACTGCCGCGACGAGGGCGTGGGCCTGGTGATCGTCGGGCCGGAGGCGCCGCTGGTGAAGGGCATGGTGGACTTCCTGCGCAGCCAGGGCGTCGCCGCGCTGGGGCCGACCCGCGAGGCCGCGCGGCTGGAGGGCTCCAAGCTCTTCTCCAAGAAGTTCATGCTGGCGCACGGCATCCCCACGGCGAAGGCCTGGGTCTTCGAGGAGGGCGGCGACCCGGTCGAGGCCTTCTCCGCGCTCGACGGGCAGCTGGTGCTCAAGTTCGACGGGCTGGCCGCGGGCAAGGGCGTCTGGGTCTGCGACGGCCTGGACGAGGCCTTCGCCGCGCTCTCCGAGTTGCGCTCGCGCCACGGGCCCAAGGCCGGGTTCCTGGTGGAGGAGAAGCTCTCGGGCAACGAGCTGTCCGTCATCGCCCTGGCCGACGGCGAGCACATCTTCTCGCTGCCCGCCTCGCAGGATCACAAGGCGCTGATGGACGGCGACCTGGGGCCCAACACCGGCGGCATGGGCGCCTTCTGCCCCGTCCCGCAGGTGGACGAGCCGACGAAGCGGCGCATCGACGCCGAGATCGTCAGGCCCACGCTGGCCGGGCTGAAGGCGGAGAAGTTCGACTACCGCGGCTTCCTCTACTTCGGGCTGATGCTCACCGAGGAGGGGCCCAAGCTGCTCGAGTACAACGTGCGCCTGGGCGACCCGGAGGCCGAGGCGATGCTGCCGATGGTCGACACCGACCTCGCGGTGCTCGCGCAGGCCTGCCTGCAGGGCAAGCTCGACGAGGTGAAGCTGGAGGTGGCGCGGGGCGCCGCGGCCTGCGTGGTGCTGGCGGCGCGCGGGTACCCCGGAGACCCCGAGTTCGGCCGCGAGATCTCCGGGCTGGACCTGCTCGACCCCCAGACGCTCGTCTTCCACGCCGGCACGCGCCGGGTGGGCGACCGCTGGGTGACCCACGGCGGCCGGGTGCTCGACGTGGTGGCGCGCGGCGAGACGCTCTCGGCGGCGGTCGACCGCGCCTACCAGGAGGTGGCGAAGATCCGCTTCGACGGGATGCAGGTGCGAAAGGACATCGGGCGCAGACCATGGAAACGCGACGGCAGCGCCTAGCGGTCCTCGTCTCGGGCCGCGGCAGCAACCTGGAGGCGCTCGCCAAGAGCGTCCGCTCGGGCCTGCTCGCGCCCTTGGCGGAGATCGTCGTCGTGGCCTCGAATCGACCCGCCGCGCCGGCCCTGGTGAAGGCCCGGACCCTGGGGCTGTCGACGCTATGCCTGCCGTCGAAGGGCCGGGAGCGCGAGGACTTCGACGCCGAGCTGGCCGAGCGCCTGGCGGGATACCGGCCGGACTGGATCGCCCTGGCCGGCTACCTGCGGATCCTCTCGCCGGTGTTCGTGCGCCGCTTCCCCGGGCGCATCGTCAACGTCCACCCGGCCGACACCCGCCAGCACCAGGGCCTGCACGGCTACCAGTGGGCGTTCGAGCGGGGCCTCGCCGAGACGAAGGTCACCGTGCACCTGGTGGACGAGGGGCTGGACACCGGGCGCATCGTGGCCCAGCGCGCGGTCGATCTGCGCGGCGCCGGGAGTTTGGAGGAGGTCGAGCGCCGGGGGCTCGCGGTCGAGCACGCGCTGTACCCCGAGGCG
>DASXVQ010000060.1:0-106324 GCA_036504155.1 Myxococcales bacterium | reverse complement strand
CCCGGTCGGAGGCGGCGGGGCCGCAGGTTCGGCGACAGGCTGAGCCGGCTCGGGAGCAGCGGCCGCGGCGAGCGAAGGAGCGTCCGCGGCGGGGGCAGGAGCCGGCATGACCGGAGCTGCAGCGACGGTGGGCGGTTCCTCAGCAGGAGCCGCCGCTGGAGCCTGAGCGACGATCGGAGCCGGCTCTGGAACTGGAGCAGGAGCGACGGGCGGCGCGGCGGCGACCGGCGGCGTTTCCGCAACCGGAGCCTGAGCGACGATCGGAGCCGGCTCTGGAACTGGAGCAGGCTCGACGGGCGGCGCGGCGACGACCGGCGGCGTTTCCGCAACCGGAGCCTGAGCGACGATCGGAGCCGGCTCTGGAACTGGCGCGGGTGGCGTTTCCGCAACCGGGGCCTGAGCAAGCGGAGTCGGCTCCGGGATGGGGAGCGGAACGACGTGGACGGCAGCGACGCCCCAAGACTGCTCTGGGATCTGGTCTGGAGTCTGAGCAACGACCGGAACGATCGGTGGCGCTTCGGGAATCGGAGTGGGAACCGCGACCGCCTCGGGAATCGGCGCAGGAGCGACCGGAGTGGCCGCGATGTCCCAGGACGGTTCCGAAGCCAGAGAGGGTGCGGTGACCGACGGCTGGTCGGCGATCGGAATCGGTGCCGGGATCGGAGCAGGCGCGACCGGAGCTGCAGCGATTTCCGGTGCCGCTTCCTCAACCGGAGTGGTCGCCGCAACCATGGGAGTCGGCGCAGGAGCCGCGAGCGGCGCCTGCGGAACCACGACCGGCTCTGGAGCCGGGGCGGCCGAAGCCGGAGCGGGGGCAGGTACTGGCAGGGGCGTCTGTGCCGGCGCCGGCGTTGGCAATGGGGCAGGGGTCGGGAATAGCGGCGCCGCCGCGACCGGCATGTCCCACGACATGGTGCTCAGGTCGGCCGGTGCAGCCGCGCCCGATCCAGGCAATGGCTCCGGGGACAGCGGCGCCGGAGGGCTGATCGCAGCCGGAGCAGCAGGCTCGGCGACGGGCGGAGTGGCGGGCGGCGCGGCAGGCGGTGCTTCCTCGAGGATCGCGTCCACCCCGAGGACCAGCTCGGGCAGGGCTTCAGGCTCCGGCTGAGGCGCCGGCGGGACCACGGGGGCAGGCGGCGCAGCGGGAGCAGTGGCGATCGGCGCGGGCGGCGAAACGGCAGCCGGGGAGGGGAAGCTTCCGGAAGGCGAGCTCGGCCGGTGCGGCGGCGCGGTCGGAGCGGGCTGCGCTGCCGGGGCGGCCGGGGAGCGGAAGCTTCCAGAGGGCGAGCTCGGTCGGTGCGGCGGCGCGGACGGAACGGGCTGCGCTGCCGGGGCGGCCGGAGAGCGGAAGCTCCCGGAAGGCGAACTCGGTCGGTGGGGCGGTCCGGACGGAGCGGGTTGCGCTGCCTGGGCGGCCGGAGAGCGAAAGCTTCCGGAGGGCGAGCTCGGCCGGTGCGGTGGCCCCGACGGAGCCGGCTGCGCTGCCGGGGCGGCCGGAGAGCGGAAGCTCCCGGAAGGCGAGCTGGGCCTGCGCGGCGGCTCGGAAGGGACGGGCTGCGGCGCGGGCGCGGCGACGGCTGCCGGCGGAGCGCGCCGCGCCGTCGGGAAGCTGCTGAATCGTCCGTCCGCGGGCTCGAGGCCCGAGCCGCTCTTCTGCAGGCCTTCGACCTCCTCGTCGTCGTAGCTGCCGAGGAACTGCCCTGCCGCCAACGGCGCGAACAGACCGCCGGGCGCGTCGCCCTGGAAGCGCGAGTCCTGCTGAGGGCTCGGTCGGGGCGGTGGCTGGGGCTGCGGCTGGGGTCTCGCTGGTGGGGCGGCGGGCTCCGGCTGGGCCGGACCCGGAACGGGCTGGGGCGCGGGCCGGGGGCGCCGCGGCCCGTCGTCCATGAGGCGGATGTAGCGCGTCTTGCGCGCGATGCCGTAGCGCTTCTCCAGGTAGTAGGCGAGCTGGACCTCGGGGGCGACCTTGGGAACGATGCGCAGGCCGGTGCTGAAACCCAGCGCGTCCACCGCGGCGAAGTCGGTGGGGTTGGCCATCGCCACCACGATCTTGCGGCCTTCGACGTGCAGCGGGAACGCGCTGTGCTTCTCGGCCAGGTCCACCTTCAGCAGGGCCAGGGTCTCGTCGGGGACGGCGTCGAACTCCTTGGCGGTCGCGACCGGGAAGCGCATCTGCTCCGACAGGGCCTTGCCGAGCGTCTCCACGTCGAGGTAGCCCAGCTCGACCAGGTTCGTGCCCAGCCGCCCGCCGTAGATGACCTGCACCTTGAGCGCATCCTCGAGCTGCTCAGGCGTGATCAACTGCTTTGCCAACAAGATGCTGCCGAGCCGGTCCGCCATATCGAGCCCTGGGCCCGCCCAACGCGGCAGGCCTGATCCCTCTCACCAACGAGCCAACGGTCTGCCCGAATCCTAACAGGCGGGGGGACTGGACACCCGCGGCTCTTCGTCCGGTCGCCCGCGAGACAGGCAGGCGCTGCCCAGACTCATGGATCGTCGCGGGCCGCCGCGTGCCCCGCCTCACCCGATGAAGCGGCGCGGGTAGTGCGCTGCCAAGCTCTTGGCGAGCACCGGGGCGGACGCGCCGCAGTGTGCGCCGCGGCCGCCTCGATCCCTTTCGGCTAGCGCCGGCGGCGCACGGCGAGCAGCGAGAGCGCGAAGGCGAGGACGCCCAGGTCGAACCCGGCGGCCGAGGCGCAGCTGCAGCCACCCGCCAGCGATGCGCCGCCCGCGTCCGGGGCCGACACGATCTCCCCGGCATCGGCTGCGGCGACCGCGGCGTCGGGTCCGGCGACGCCGGCATCCGGACTCGGGGCGCAGGCGCTCGCGACGCAGGTGAAGCCGTCGGCACAGTCGGCGGGCTTCGAGCAGTCGGTGAGGCAAGCGGTCTCGCCGCAGGCGTAGGCGCCGCAGCCCGTCTCCGAGCCGGCCTGGCAGGATCCGGCGCCGTCGCACTGGGACGCTGCGGTCGCGACGCCCTCGGAGCAGGTGCCGGCCTGGCACGAGGTGTCCTGGCCCGGGAAGGCGCAGGCTTCGGCGTTCGCCCCGTCGCAGCGGCCCTGGCAGCTGAGCGTCCCGGCGCAGGCGTTGCGGCCGCCGCGCGGCGCGCCCTCGACGGTCACGCAGGTGCCCTCGGAGCCCGACTCGCCGCAAGCCTGGCACTGGCCGGCGCAGGCGCTCGGGCAGCAGACGCCGTCGACGCAGAAGCCGTCGGCGCACTGGCCGTCGCGCGAGCACGCGGTGCCCCTGGCGAGCAGCGGCGTGCACAGGCCCGCGGCACAGAAGGCGCCGGGGGCGCAGTCGGCATCCATCACGCAGTTGCCCGCGCACGTCGTGGCGGCGCAGCGGAAGGAGCCGCAGGCGATGGGCTGGACCGCCGGGCAGCGGCCCTGGCCGTCGCAGTCCGCGGCGAGGGTGGCCACGTTGGTCTGGGAGTCGCAGGAGGCGGCGCGGCAGCTCGAGGCCGGGTAGACGCAGCCGTCGCGCTTGCTGGTCTGGCACTGGCCGCCGCACGCCGAGCCGTCGGTCGCGCACGCGGTGCGCTGGCCGTGCGGGGCGCCGTCGAGGGGCGAGCAGCTGCCTTCGGAGCCGGCGACGTCGCAGGCCTCGCACTGGCCGGTGCAGGTGCCGTCGCAGCAGTGGCCGTCGACGCACGGCCCGCTCTTGCACATGCCGGTCGCGGTGCATTCGCCGCCCTGGATCCGCTTGGCCTCGCACAGGTGGCTCGTGGAGTTGCAGAAGCCGGTGGCCGCGCAGTCCGCGTCGGCGGCGCAGGCGGCCAGGCACGCCGCCTGGCTGCACTGGAACTCGCCGCACGAGACCACCTCGGCCGCCGGGCAGGTCGAGCTGGAGCCGTCGCAGGCCGCGGCCTTCACCGCGCCCGCGGCCGAGCAGGAGGCCGGGCTGCACGGGGTCCCGGAGGAGGCCGCCGGGTGGTGGCAGGCGCCGAAGCCGTCGCAGAGGTCGAGCGTGCAGGCGAAGCCGTCGTCGGCGCAGGCCTTGGTGTCGGGCGCCGGGGCGTAGACGCAGCCCTGCACCGGGTCGCAGACCGGGGCGAGCTCGCACTCCTTGGCCGCCGGGCAGGTGCGAGCGCCGGAGCCGACGCAGGCGCCGCCGGAGCACTGGTCGGTGAGCGTGCAGGCGTCCTGGTCGTCGCAAGCGGACCCGTCCGCGACGGGAGCCCACGCGCACTGGCCCGAGGAGTCGCAGTGGGCGGCCTGGCGGCAGGCGGCGGGCGCCGCGCAGCTCGAGGCGAGGCAGTAGGTGCAGGTCGGGTAGGCGTAGCGGTCGGCGGAGCAGCCGTCGCAGGTGGCGCCGGCATAGGCCGCCTGGCAGGTGCAGGTGCCGTCGTCATGGACCGTGCCGTGCCCGTTGCAGGTGCCGGCGTCGGTGTACACGCAGCCGATGCCCGCGGTGCCCGCCGGGCACCAGTCGCAGGCGCCGGCGTTGGCCCACTGACCCGCGGGGCAGGTGCCGACGCAGTCCCAGCCCGTGAGCGGGGTGATCTGCCCGAGGGAGGAGCAGGCCGCGGCGCAGGCGGAGCCGTCCGACTTCCGCCAGGGCGTGGCCGCGCCGCAGGACGGGCAGACCGTCGCCGAGGTGCAGGCGGAGCAGCCGAGGATCCACGGGCAGGGGTCGCAGACGTCACCCGCTCCGTCGGCGTCGGAGTCCAGCTGGTCCGGGTTGGCGACGGCCGGGCAGTTGTCGCAGGCATCGCCGATCCCGTCGGCGTCCGAGTCGGTCTGGCCGACGTTGGAGAGGCTCGGGCAGTTGTCGCAGGCGTCGCCCAGCAGGTCCGAATCGCTGTCGACCTGGCCGGTGTTGCTGGCGAACCGGCAATTGTCCTGGGGGGTCAACGTCCCGGAGATGCAGAGGGCGCCGGAGAGGCCGAAGACCACCGTCCCGCCGCCGGCGCAGCGGTAGTCCGGAACGCCGTCGTTGTCGGAGTCGGGGTCGCAGGCGTCGCCGAGCCCGTCCCCGTCGTGGTCCTGCTGCGCCACGTTCTGCACAAACCGGCAGTCGTCCCTGGCCGTCAGGGTGCCGGAGGTGCACGAGGCGCCGTTGAGGCCGAAGACCACCGTCCCGCCGCCGGCGCAGACGAAGTCCGGAACGCCGTCGTTGTCCGAGTCGGGGTCGCAAGCGTCGCCGAGCCCGTCCCCGTCGTTGTCCTGCTGCGCCACGTTCTTCGTCGTCCGGCAGTTGTCCAGGGTCGCCAGGCTGCCCGAGGTGCACGAGGCGCCGAAGAGGTCGAAGACCACCGCCCCGCCGCTGGCGCAGGCGAAGTCCGGAACGCCGTCGTTGTCCGAGTCGGGGTCGCAGGCGTCGCCGAGCCCGTCCCCGTCGTTGTCCTGCTGCGCCACGTTCTTCGTCGTCCGGCAGTTGTCCTGGGCCACCAGGGTGCCGGAGGTGCACGAGGCGCCGTTGAGGCTGAAGACCACCGCCCCGCCGCCCGCGCAGACGAAGTCCGGCACGCCGTCGCCGTCGGAGTCGGGGTCGCAGGCGTCGCCGATCCCGTCGCCGTCGAGGTCCGCCTGGTCGGGGTTCACCGTGGCCGGGCAGTTGTCCGAGGCGTTCGGGACGGCGTCGTTGTCGAGGTCCGGGTCGCAGGCGTCGCCCACGCCGTCCGCGTCGGTGTCCTGCTGCATCGAGTTGGAGACGGTCGGGCAGTTGTCGCAGGCGTCGCCGACCTTGTCGCCGTCGCTGTCCAGCTGATTGGCGTTGGGGCGGACCGGGCAGTTGTCGCAGGCGTCGCCGACCCCGTCTACGTCCGAGTCCGCCTGGCTGGCGTTGGGGACGGTGGGGCAGTTGTCGCTGGCGTCGCAGAGGCCGTCGGAATCCAAGTCGACCTGCGGGTTGCTGGCCGGCATGCAGGCGGAGGCGACGGCTGGCGTCGCGAAAAGGGCCAGGGCGGCGAGGGTGAGCAGGGCGGTTCGCAACACGCAGGACATGGCGGCCTCGCGATCGACGAGTGGGAGGCCGCCGGTTGTACGAGGAGCAGCGCGCCCTGTCCAGGCGGGCCCGGCTAGGACGCCTTCGGCCGCGGCACGTAGTAGCGCTTGAGGAAGGTCGGGTTCTTCTCCTCAAACAGCGCGCCCGCGACCCGGTCGGCCTCCTCGATGAACGCGGTCTCGAACGCGCAGACCAGCGGCGAGGTCTGGTTGGGGTCGCCGGTGGTCTCGAAGTTGGCGCAGCCGCACCAGCGCTTGCAGCGGCCCTTGTGCTCGCAGTCCGCGCACTCGGGATCGTCGGTCTCGCGGCCGGCGAGGAACTTCTGGACTTTGGCCAGGTCCAGGCCGCGGTCGAGGTCGCCGATGCACAGCGCCTCGCGGTCGTCCTCGCCCACCAGCCGCTCGCAGGGATAGATGCGGCCGCTGGGGGCTACCGCGACGTCGCCCTGCCCGAACTTGCAGATGACCGTCTCGTTCGAGCCCGGGAGCAGATGGGTGACGATCTTGCCGTGCAGCGGATCGAGCCGGAACTCGCGGCCGGCGCGGGTGTGGAAGAGGTACCGGTCTCCCAGCCGCGTCAGCGCCGCCTCGAAGCGCGCCCAGGCGGCGTCGTCCCACGGGGCCGTGTAGTTGGGCGCGAAGTGGATGTGGGTGGCGCCGGAGGCGAGCAGGAAGTCGAAGCTGTCGGCGAGGTGGTCGACGTTGGCCGGGTCGATGACCGACAGGACCAGCGGGGTGAAGCCCTCGGAGATCAGCCGGGCCAGGTTGTCGACGATGCCGGCGTGCGACGAGCGGCCGTCGGCGAAGCGGCGGCAGGCGTCCTGGGCCTCGCGCGAGCCGTCGAGGCTCACCTGCACGTGGAAGTTGTAGCGCTTGAGCAGCTCGACCCGCCGGTCGTCGAGCAGCGTGCCGTTGGTGGCCAGCGTGGTGAAGAGCCGGACCCCGGCGTTGCGGCAGCTGCGCGCGGCGTACTCCAGCGCGCGCTCGGCCAGCTCGACGTCCAGCAGCGGCTCGCCGCCGAACAGCGCCAGCAGCAGCCAGCCCTTCTCGACCTGCGAGAGCCCGAAGTCGATCGCCTTGTGCGCGACCTCCACCGGCATCTTCTTGGGCATCTTGCGCCCGGTGTAGCAGTAGCTGCAGCGCAGGTTGCAGGCGTGGTCGAGGAAGAGCGTGAGCTTCACGGTGGCCACCAAAAAGAATCGCCCCTCGGCGTCAGGCTCGAGGGGCGTTCAGTCTGTCGGGTTCGGTCGGGGAAGGCTAGTTGCCGGCGTCGTCCGGCGCCGCCATCCCGCCCATCATCAGGTCGCTGGCGTCGGGGCCGGGGGCCGGGGCCGCGGCGTCGAGCTCGGGGGCGGCGATGTCGCCCATGACGAGGTCGCCCGCGTCGGGCCCGGGCTCCGGGACCGAGGCGTCGAGCCCGGGGCCGGGAGCCTCGCCCATGAGAATCTCGCCGGCGTCCGGGCCCGGGGGCGGCGTCGTCTCGGCGTCCATTCCCGGACCGGGGGCGACGCCCATCGTCAGGTCGCCGGCGTCCGGGGCGAAGGTGTGCCGGTGGCCGGCGTCGACCGCGGTCGGCGGGTCTTCGTAGGGAGTGGTGATCCCGCAGCCGGACAGCCCGAGGATTCCGGCGAGCAGCAGCTTTCGACCGTCGTGCAGGGTGGGGTAGCGCGGGGCCTGACCACGCTTGGTGCGGAAGCTGCGCTTCATGGAGGTCTCCGGGGCAAAGACGCGGCGACCCCGGAAACAGCAACCGGCGTGCCGGGCCCGAGGCGGGCTATCCGTGCGGAATCAGGTCCGGCGGCGCAGATGGACGGTGACTTCCGAAGGCCGCACCGTCAGGATTCCGAGGGTCGTGCTATCTCTCCTGCCCGGCCGGTATCGCTGAAAAAGGAAGTGCCATGCCCAAGTGCTGGCTCGCCATCCTCTCCCTGCTCGCGCTGTCGGCGTGCGGCGAGGTCCCCCAGCAGCAGACGATCGGCTCCCACCGGCAGGCGCTCCTGACCGAGGTCACGAGCTTCGGTTCGAACCCCGGCTCGTTGCAGATGTTCACCTATGTTCCGGCGGGCATGCCCAGCACGCCCGCGCCGATCGTGGTCGCGCTGCACGGCTGCTACCAGGACGCGGCCGACTACGAGGCCGCCGGTTGGAATGCGCTCGCCGACCGGCTCAAGTTCTACGTCGTCTATCCGCAGATCACCGCGAACAGCGGTTGCTTCTACTGGTTCGATCCGACCGAGAACGCGCGGGGCGCCGGCGGGGCGCTCTCCATCAGGCAGATGGTGGACAAGATGAAGTCCACCTACTCCGTCGACGGCGCGCGCGTCTTCGTCACCGGGCTCTCGTCGGGCGGGGCGATGGCCGCGGCGATGCTGGCGGCCTACCCGGACGTCTTCTCGGCGGGAGCGACGCTGGCGGGCGTCCCGGTGGGCTGCGCGACCTCGGCCTACGGGGGCTTCGCCTGCATGGGCGGCAGTCAGGCCCACTCCGCGCAGGAGTGGGGCGGCTACGTCCGCGCCGCGTACTCCGGCTACACCGGCAAGTACCCGCGGGTCTCCATCTGGCAGGGGACCTCGGACTCAATCGTGGACTTCGCCAACTTCGGCGAGCTGGTGTCTCAGTGGACCAACGTGCAGGCCATCGACGCCAACTCCGACGCCACCGAGACCCTCGGGCTGGCGACGCACCGCGAGTTCCGCGACGGCCAGGGCAAGACGCTGGTCGAGAGCTGGGAACTCTCGGGGATGGACCACGGCGCGCCGGTCGATCCCGACAACGGATGCGGGACGGCGGGCTCGTACATGCTCGACGTGGGCATCTGCTCCAGCGAGCGCATCGCGCGCTTCTTCGGAATCATCGGCGCCGCCGGACCGGACGCCGGCCTGGCGCCGGGCCTCGATGCCGGCAGCCCCGGACTCGACGCCGCGAACCCGGCCGGACTCGACGCCAGCGATGTCGTCGCGCCGGACGCAGGCGAGGAAGTCGGAGCGGATGCCGGTGCCGGTCGGGACGCGGGGCGGCCGGACGCCGCTCACGTCACGCCGGTGAATCCGGGCCAGTGCAACTGCGGCGTCTCGGCAGCGGGCGGTCCGGAGTCGGCCCTGATTCTCTTGGCGCTGGCGGGGCTGCTAAGACAGCGGATGCGGTCAGCGGCGGCGGGGTAGCAGGCGTCCCAGGCCTGAAGCCGCTGCGCGTCGGCCTGCGCGCTCCCCGGCGCCCACTTGGTTCGTCCTCGCCCGTCCCCGGCTCATAGCGTTCGCCAGCCCGCGGTATTCGCGCGCGTGAACTCACGAGGAGGCATGCGCGATGGACGTGAAGCAGCGGGCGGAGCGGGTCAGGCAGCTGCGGGAGCAGTTCGAGAAGCCGATGGACTCCTGGCGCGGGTGCCTCGAACGAAGCCGGGCGCTGAACCGGGCGCGGGCTGGCTCATAAGGAAGAGGTCAGGGGCGGCCGCTTGTCTTTTGTGGCGGTGTCGGCGAGTCCTCCAGCGACTTCCGGGCGCAAGTCCTGCTGACGAGCACCCAGGGGGTGGTAGTGGGGCGCTGGCGGCTTTCGAAGCAATGTAACCTCAAGGTGTCATGTCACCTTGAGGTGTCATTGTGCACGACTGCCCGAAATCCGCTGAGGGAGAGCCAGCCGCCTCCCTTCGAGACCGCGCTGAAGACGTGGGCGGCGAACCTGAAGACGGCTCGTCTGCAGCGGAACCGGCGCCCACTTGGTACACGCCAGCCACTTGGTACACGTGGCCGAAGTGGCCGGCACTCGGGTGCGTCGGCTTCCGCGCTCCGCTCCCCGGCGCCTACTTGGTACAGGCTCGGCTGCTGCTCAGGCAGCGGATGCGGTCGGCGGCGGGGCAGGGCGCGGGCTCTATATAAGGTAGCGAGGAGCCGAGAGCCCGGTCGCCAACCTGCCGTAGCGACTGGGCATTCCGACCCAGCCGAAAGGCGGGCTTCGGGCCCAAGCCATCGTTTTCTCAGAAGAATCCGCCGCTAGAGGCTCAGGTCGATCGCCAGGAAGCCGTGAAGCTCATGGGAAAGCCGGCTGGTGGGCGTGAGGTCGACGGGCTCGCCGCCGAAATCGGGCGCCCGGTAGATGGTGCCGGTGACCACCGGCGGCGACGCGAGGTAGGCGGCGACGTAGCGCACGCCGACGCGCACCTGGAACCGATCCGACATGAGGTAGCCGAGCTGGACGGCGAGGCTGGGGCCGGCGGAGAGGCCGTAGCTGGTGGGCTCGGCGGGGACCTCGACGAGAGCCGTGCCCGACCATGACGGAGGGTTTCCCCGCGCGGAGGAGAGGCCGACGTAGGCGAGCTCGATGCCCACCGCCGCCTGCGCCAGCCAGTTGCCGCCCTTGAGGAAGGCCCAGCGCAGATCGACGGCGATGGGCAGCCGGAAGTTGGTGTCGACCTTGGCGAGCGCGGCGCCGTCGGCGACGGTGGACTCGCGCAGGTCGAGCGACAGCGTCCCGAGCTTGAGCCCCACGCTCCCGCCCACGGACCAGCGGGACGTGAAGGGCGCCTCGAAGCCCACCGAGACCGCGTACTCGCCGGCCTTCGCCGACATCTCCGCGCCGCCCGAGACCCGAAGCTCGAGCTGCACCCGCTCGCCGAGCCGAGCCAGCGGCGGCGGCGGCGCGATGGTCGGCGACTCCAAGGGCCGGTCGAGCTGGCGGATCAGATCCATCGCCACGTCCGCCGGCTCGCCTCCCATGGTGGCGACCAGCCGCCCGGACGGCTTGCCGGGCTTTGCCGAGCGGACGATGAGCGTGCGCGGCGAGACGACCGACACGAGGTAGTCGGCGTCCACCAACTGCAACACCAGGGCGATCTGCGCGGGGTCGTCGAGGTCGGGGAGCGCCGGCCCCTTGCTCTCTTCGAGAGCCTTGCGCAGCACCGAGTCGGGGATCACCACGTGCCGGCCGGAGCGCGCCAGCTGGTGGGTGACGGCCTGCGTCAGCGCCACCAGGGTCGGGCTCGCCGGCGGCCGCGGCGCCACCACCAGCACGTGCTCCGCCCGTCCCTCGTCGGCGGCGAGGAGGGTGACGAGCAGCGCTGCGGCGGCCCCGGGCAAGGTCATGAGGGCCGCAATCCTAGCCCAAGAACGACTACCGCCTCATCCAATGGCCAGCCCGTTCGGGTGAGGGGCGAAAGCCGCCAAGCGGGGCGAAAGGCACCTCGTTAGTTCCCGCCCATGACTTCAGGTTCGGCGGGGGCGCGCTTCCGCGAAGCGGCGGAAGCGGAACGCCCACTTCAGGTCGTCGGGACGATCAACGCGCTGCACGCGCGCCTCGCGCAGCGCGCGGGCTTCAAGGCCATCTACCTGTCCGGCGGCGGAGTCGCCGCGGGCTCGCTCGGCCTGCCCGACCTGGGCATCAGCACCCTCGAGGACGTGCTCGTCGACGCGCGGCGCATCACCGACGTCTGCGACCTGCCGCTGCTGGTCGACGTCGACACCGGCTTCGGGCCGTCGGCGTTCAACATCGCCCGCACCATCCGCGCGATGGAGAAGGTCGGCGTGGCGGCGGTCCACATCGAGGACCAGGCCGGCGCCAAGCGCTGCGGCCACCGCCCGGGCAAGGCGCTGGTCTCCAAGGAGGAGATGGTCGACCGGGTCAAGGCCGCGGTCGACGCGCGCCGGGATCCCCAGTTCGTGGTGATGGCCCGCACCGACGCGCTCGCCGGCGAGGGGCTCGACGCGGCGATCGACCGCGCGGTCGCCTACGTGGCGGCCGGCGCGGACATGGTCTTCGCCGAGGCGGTCAAGGAGCTGGACCAGTACCGCAAGTTCGCCGCCGCCACCAAGGTCCCGGTCCTCGCCAACATCACCGAGTTCGGGTCCACGCCGATGTGGACGGTGGATGAGCTCAGGGCCGCCGAGGTGAGCCTCGTCCTCTACCCGCTGTCCGCCTTCCGGGCCATGAACAAGGCCGCCGAGCAGGTCTTCGGCGCCATCCGCAAGGACGGCACGCAGCAGGCCGTCCTCGGCTCGATGCAGACCCGCGCCGAGCTCTACGAGCTCATCGGCTACCACGACTTCGAGAAGAAGCTCGACGAGCTGTACCAGCGCCCGCCCGGCGGCAAGGGCTGAGGCGCGGACGATTCACCCGTCACCGCAGCAAAGGGGAGGAACAGATGCACGAAGACGCCACCGCGACCGCCACGGTCGCCAAGCCCAAGAAGTCCGTGGCCCTGTCCGGCGTTCCCGCCGGCAACACCGCGCTGTGCACCGTGGGCCGCTCCGGCAACGACCTGCACTACCGCGGCTACGACATCAACGACATCGCCGAGACCTGCGAGTTCGAGGAGGTCGCCCACCTGCTCGTCCACGGCAAGCTGCCGAACAAGGCGGAGCTGGCGGCCTACAAGACGAAGCTCAAGAGCATGCGCGGCCTGCCGGTGGGCGTGCGCAACGCCCTCGAGGGGTTGCCGCCCTCGGCGCACCCGATGGACGTGATGCGCACCGGCGTCAGCGTGCTGGGCTGCCTCTCCCCCGAGAAGGACGACCACCACGGCGCGGGCGCCCGCGACATCGCCGACCGGGTCATGGCGAGCGTCGGCTCGATGCTCCTGTACTGGTACCACTGGTCCTACAACGGCCGGCGGGTCGAGGTGGAGACGGACGACGACTCCATCGGCGGGCACTTCCTGCACCTGCTGCACGGCCGGGCGCCCAAGGCGAGCTGGGTCAAGGCGATGCACACCTCGCTGATCCTCTACGCCGAGCACGAGTTCAACGCGTCGACCTTCACCGGGCGCGTCATCGCCGGGACCGGCTCGGACATGTACTCGGCCCTCACCGGCGCCATCGGCGCGCTGCGCGGCCCCAAGCACGGCGGCGCCAACGAGGCCGCTTTCGAGATCCAGAAGCGCTACCAGAGCCCCGACGAGGCCGAGGCCGACATCAAGAAGCGCCTCGCTGCCAAGGAGGTCATCCTCGGCTTCGGGCACCCCGTCTACACCATCGGCGACCCGCGCAACGGCATCATCAAGCGCGTGGCCAGGAGCCTCTCCGTCGAGAACGGCACGACGCTGATGTTCGACGTCGCCGAGCGGCTGGAGAGCGTGATGTGGGCCGAGAAGAAGATGTTCCCCAACCTCGACTGGTTCAGCGCGGTCAGCTACCACATGCTCGGCGTGCCCACGACCATGTTCACCCCGCTGTTCGTCATCTCGCGCACCAGCGGCTGGAGCGCGCACATCATCGAGCAGCGCGTCGACAACAAGATCATCCGACCCAGCGCCATCTACACCGGCCCCGAGAACCTCGAGTTCGTGCCTCTCTCGGACCGCAAGTAGGGAACCAAGAGAACAAGAGGAATCGCGACATGCACAGCGCCCCGACTGCTGGCCGGCCTTTGCCGGACCCGGTGCTCACCGACATCGCCGACTACGCGGCGAGCTTCGAGATCAAGAGCGAGCTCGCCTACGACACGGCCCGCAACTGCCTCATCGACACCCTCGGTTGCGGGCTCGAGGCGCTGGAGTACCCGGCGTGCACCAAGATGCTGGGGCCGGTCGTCCCCGGGACCGTCGTGCCCAACGGCGCCAGGGTCCCGGGCACGCCCTACCAGCTCGATCCCGTCCAGGCGGCCTTCAACCTCGGGACGATGATCCGCTGGCTCGACTACAACGACACGTTCCTCGCCGCGGAGTGGGGCCACCCGTCCGACAACCTGGGCGGCATCCTGGCGACGGCGGACTGGCTGTCGCGCACCGCGGTGGCGCAGGGCAAGAAGCCGCTCGTCATGCGCGACGTGCTCACCGCGATGATCAAGGCCCACGAGATCCAGGGGTGCCTGGCCCTGGAGAACTCGTTCAACAAGGTCGGCCTCGATCACGTGCTGCTGGTGCGGGTGGCCTCGACCGCGGTGGTGTCGGCCATGCTCGGGCTGACGAAGGAGGAGATCGCCAACGCGGTCTCGCTGGCCTTCGTCGACGGCGGGGCGCTGCGCACCTACCGGCACGCGCCGAACACCGGCAGCCGCAAGAGCTGGGCGGCGGGCGACGCGACCAGCCGCGCGGTCCGCCTGGCGCTGATCGCCAAGACCGGCGAGATGGGCTACCCCACGGCGCTCTCGGCCAAGACCTGGGGCTTCTACGACGTGCTCTTCAAGGGCCAGCCGTTCAAGTTCCAGCGACCGTACGGCAGCTACGTGATGGAGAACGTGCTCTTCAAGATCTCCTTCCCCGCCGAGTTCCACTCCCAGACCGCCGTCGAGTGCGCGATGACGCTCCACCAGGAGTTGCAGAAGCGCGGCCAGGGCGTCGACGACGTGAAGTCGGTCACCATCCGCACCCACGAAGCGTGCATCCGCATCATCGACAAGAAGGGCCCGCTCTCGAACCCGGCGGACCGCGATCACTGCGTCCAGTACATGGTGGCGGTGCCGATGATCTTCGGGCGGCTGACGGCGGGCGACTACGAGGACGCCATCGCCAACGACCCGCGCATCGACGCGCTGCGCGCGAAGATCACCTGCGTCGAGGATCCGCAGTTCACCCGCGACTACCACGACCCGGAGAAGCGCTCGATCGCCAACGCGCTGACGGTGGAGCTTGCCGACGGCACGAAGCTGCCCGAGGTCGTCTGCGAGTACCCCATCGGCCACCGCCGGCGGCGGGCGGAGGGGATGCCGCTGCTCGAGCAGAAGTTCCGCACCAACCTGGCGCGGCGCTTCTCGGCGAAGCAGCAGCAGGCCATCCTCGACGCCTCGCTGGACGCCAAGCGGCTCGCGGCCCTGCCCGTCAACGAGTACGTCGACCTGTACGTCTAGGGTCCGGCTCGCGCAGCCGCGAGAGGGCGCCTCGGCGATGCCCCGCCTTCGCCAAGGCAGGCAGCCATTGAGGCGAGCGCTCCGTCCTCTATAATCCGCGGCCGGAGGCTGCTCCCATGCCCAAGGTCGTGACCCGGCCGTCGGCCCATCGCACCGCCCGCGCTCCGAAGACCACCACCCCCGCGAAGAAGCCCGCCCGCGCGCCGGAGAAGCAGCCGCCGACGCCCGCCAAGCCCAAGGCGAGCGACACATTCGAGCCCGCCAAGCCCGCCGCGACGACCAGCCCGGTGGCGGCGTCCTGCCTCAACGGCGTCGAGCCGGCGTCGCAGGCGCTGATGGAGGCGGTCAAGGCGCACGGCCGCACCATCCAGATCGCCCAGCCCGGCAGCGACGAGATGCGCTACCTCGACTACATGGGCGCCGAAGCCAACGTCGGCGGCGTGGGGATGACCGACATCCTCCTGCGCGCGCACCCGAGCAAGGCCGGCTTGCTCGAGGAGTTCCTCCACGGCACGCAGGCCAAGCTCGGGATGCTCGACCAGTACGGGCAGCAGGCGTGCGAGGTGAAGATCAAGGACTTCATGGTCCGCCACGCGAAGATGCTGGGCCTGAGCGCCGAGGACGTGGCCATCCTGCAGAAGCTGAAGGTCGAAGAGCAGAAGCTGCTCGACCAGGCCGGGGGGCGCTGACGCCATGGCCGCCACTTCCACCGCCATCGAGATGAAGGTCGAGAAGGTCTTCCGCTTCCAGGACGGCCGCACGGTGTTCGTGGGCGTCGTCGCGCCCGCGGGCGTCGCCATCCAGGCCGGCCGCGCCGAGCTCTGGTCCGGCGACCGCAAGCTCGAGGAGTTCGCGATCGAGGGCGAGATGATCGCCGAGAAGAAGGCCGCCAAGGACAAGCGCTCCGTCGCCACGCGCGCGAAGGTCCAGACTCCCGACACCCAGGTCGAGGCGGGCAGCTGCCGCCTGCGCCTGCCCTCCTGAAAGAAACGACCGAGACCTCCATGAGCGCCGATCCTTCCTACCGTACGCAGTACGGGCCGACCGCCCTCGTCGTCGGGGGCACCGACGGCCTGGGCCTCGCCTTCGCCCGTGCCCTGGCATCCCGAGGCCTCGACCTCGTGCTGGTGGCCCGCCGCGGGAGCCTGCTCGAGGAGGTCTCGAGGTCGATCTCCTCCGAGTTCTCGGTGAGCGTGCAGACCTTCGCGCTGGACATGGCCGACCAGGACGCGCAGCGCGAGCTGGTCCTGGCCCTGAAGGACAAGGAGATCGGCCTGCTCGTCTGCAACGCGGCCGTCTCGCCCGTGGGGCCCTTCCTCGACCAGCCGCTGGAGACGCACGACAAGCTTGTCGAGCTCAACTGCCACGCCGCCTCCCACCTCGCCTGCGTGTTCGGCAAGCTCATGCGCGAGCGGCGCCGCGGCGGCCTCGTCTTCGTCTCGTCGATGGCGGGCTTCCAGGGCACCGCCCAGGTCGTCCATTACGCAGCCAGCAAGGCCTACCTGCGCGTCCTGGCCGAGGGTTTGTGGGAAGAGCTGCGGCCGCACGGCGTCCACGCGTTGGCCTGCGTCGCCGGGCAGGTCGACACGCCCACCTTCGTGCGCAGCCAGCCGCGCCACCCGGCCTGGATGCCGGTCCCGGTGATGCAGCCCGACGCGGTGGTGGCGCAGGCCCTGGCCGCGCTGGGCAAGCAGCCGACCGTCATCCCCGGCCTCTCCAATCGGCTGGCGAGCTTCTTCACCCAGCGGCTGCTGCCTCGCAAGACGATCGTCTCCTTCTACTCGGCGTCCACGCGGGCGATGTACCCGACCGACAAGCAGGCCTGAAAGCTCCGCTGGCGGCCGGTCCCTACGTTCTGGGACATGCGAGGCTTGCGGGTCGCCGCCGTCGTCGTCGCCGTGCTGCTCTTGCTGGTCGTCGCCGCGCAGCTGCTCGCGACGCCGGTGGCGCGCTGGTACACCCGCCGCGAGCTGGGCCAGCTGCAGGGCTATGAGGCCACCGTCTACGACGTCCGGGCCTCGCTCATCCCGCTGCGCTACCACCTGCAGGGCCTGTCGATCGTCGAGAAGCCGGTCCAGGGCCGCCAGGAGCCCCTCCTCTTCGTGCCCAACGTCGACGTCCAGGTCGTGTGGCGAAAGCTCCTGCGGGGTGACCTGGTCGCCGACGTCTCGCTCGATCGCCCGAAGATCGACCTGAAGCAGGAGCGCGGGACGCGGGAACCGAGGCGCCTGCCGAACCTGGGCGAGTCGCTCGAGAAGATGGCGCGGGTGCGCGTCGACGTGGTGCGCATCCGGGACGGCGCCGCGGACTTCGTGGACCCGACCCGGTCGCCTCCCCCGGAGATCTGGCTGCACGGGATCAATGGCGAGGTGCGCGACATCGCCACCCGGGAGGCGCTCTCGCGCGGCCGGCCGACCACGCTGGATGCGACCGCGACCCTGCAGCACACCGGCAAGGTCATGGCGCACGTCGAGGCCGATCCGTGGGCCAAGGGGCTGACGTTCAACGGTCGGGTGGAGCTGCGCCATCTCGCCGCGCCGGACATCGACGCGCTGCTCGTCTCCGACACCGACCTGAAGCCGACGCAGGGAAGCATCGACCTGTACGCGGATTTCCAGGCCCGCGACGGCAAGCTGAACGGCGGCGTCAAGGTGCTGGCCGAGAACCTCGAGCTGGCGCCGGGCCGCAAGGACCTGTGGACGCAGGTGAAGACCTGGCTCGCCGACGCGGCGATCGACGTCCTGGGCAAGAAGGACCAGGACCCCGAGGCGCCGCAGGCCAAGGAGGTGGCGACCATCGTCCCCATCAAGGGCACGGTCGACGACCCGAACGCGCAGCCGTGGCCGACGATCCTCGGGGTCGTCCGCAACGCGTTCGTCGCGGGGCTGGAGCGGGGCTTTAAGAACGTGCCGCCCAACACCAGCGCGCAGAAGGAGAGCCCGCTGGACCAGGCCGCGGAGGCGCTCAAGAAGAAGAAGGGGCCTCCCAAGGCCCAGCCGCAGGCTCGCACGCCCCGGCGCTGACGGCGCCGGGCGCGGGGCGCGGGGCAGGGTGGCCCGGTGGGCAAGAAGAAGCTTCCCTCGGCCCGGCAGCTGGAAGCGGCGATGGCCTCTCGACGCGCGCCGCGGGCGCAGCGGACCGCGCCCCTCGATCCCGTTCAGGCGTTCCTGCTGCGCCGTGGGCTGGAGGTGAAGGTGACCGAACCGGACCTGCCCTTCCCGCCGGGCTTCGACGCCGAGGCGGAGGAGCGCGTGGCCCAGCGGCTGGACAGCTACGCGTTCCGGCTCTTCCTGCGCGGCGCCATCCTCAACCCCAATGGCTTCACGCCGGCCCAGGCGACGCGCTACCTCGACCTCGAGCAGGCGAGCGAGTTTGCCGGCGAGCTGGTCGGCCTCGGGCTCGCCAGGAAGCTCCCGGGCGGTCGCTACCGGCTCGTCCATCCGGCCCGGAGCTTCGGCGGGACACTGGAGTGGTACGTCGCGCGCGAGCTGAAGCGGCGGCTGGGATTCGAGGTGGCCACCGCGCTGGCGTGGCGCGCCAAGGGCGTGGGAGGCGACCTCGACGTGGTGGCGGTGGCCGACGGACGGCTGGTCTATCTCGAGCTCAAGTCCGGGCCGCCCAAGCACCTGACCACCGGCGAAGTGGCCAGCTGGCTCGACCGCGTCCGGGCGCTGCGGCCCGACGTCGGCCTGCTGGTGCTGGACACCTCGCTGCGCCTCTCCGACAAGGTCCTGCCGATGATCGCCGCGGAGCTCGAGCGCCGCGGCCCCCTGCCGGCGCCTCGCAAGCTGGTGCGCGAACTGTGGGCCGTCACCCCGCACCTCTACGTCGTGAACGCCAAGTGGGACCTCGTGGCGAACGTCGTCCGGGGCATCGCCGAGGGCCTGCGGAACCTGGCGCCGCCGATCGCCTAGCTGGCGCTCGATCGAGTCCCGCAAAAAGTTGAGCCGGGCCGCGAAGCGGCCCGGCTCAAACACTCGAAGCAACTTCACCTCGAGGTCTCGTGGGCCAAGAAGGAGCTCGCGGAGGGAGGGCGCGCCCTTTCGGCTTTCCGAGACAGCCTGAGAGCGTGTGACCAGCACGCTCCCGGCGAACTGCATGGCGTCCTGCGTCGCCAGGACAACCACGGGTCCGAGCCATAGCGAGCGGTGTGCCAGCCAAAATCCCCAATGATTGTCGCTGGGAAGAAATGGCGGTTAAACAATATTGAACTCAAGCGCTTAAAGATTCCTTAACCGGGCCCCCCGAATTTCCAGATTTGCCTGCCGGGCCACCGGCAGGAAGCGCGAGCCGAGCGGCAGCAGCACGGCGTCCTCAAGCGACATCGAGCGCAGCGCTGCGTCCAGCCCCTCCACCTTCTCCATTCCCAGCGCCGTCACGACCTCGCGAGGCATCTCCGTCAGGGCCAGCACCCGCTGCTGCTCGGCCTTGGCCCGGGCGGCCCAGACGGTGTGCGCCGCGATGTCGAACCGCTCGCGCAGCGCCTTCTCCATCTCCCGAGCGGTGCGGTGCTTCTCCAGGAAGGCCCGGTGCCTGTTGGGCAAGCCTTCTGGGCAGCGGGCGATCCAGAGGATGGTCCCCCCAGGCTTGCACGCGGCGTTGGCCATCTCCCAGGCCTTGTGCGCCTGGACGAAGTCGATGTCGTACGGGTGGCCCCCCGCGCAGGCGATCACCGTCGAGTGGCGCGCGCAACTGACGCCATAGGAATCGGAGAGCGCCCGGGCCGCAGCTTGGAACGCGGCGTTGCGCTCGCCCGTGAAGAAGGCCACCGGGCGGTAGGCCGAGTCCAGCAGCGGGATGACATAGAACTGGGGCGGCGCTGCTCGGCAGACGGCCTCGAGCCGCTCGCGCAGCGGGTTGCCCTCGACGACCCCCGCCTTGGCCAGCGGGTGCCGGCCACCCTCGGGGGCGAGGCAGGCGGAGTGCACGAACTCGGCGGTCGCGCGGTCGGACAGGCCGGGGGCGACGAGCTTGCCGCCTCCGCCAAACCCGGCGAGGTAGTGGAAGGCCATCGGCCCCATCAGGACCAGCGCGTCGCACTCCGCAGCCACCCGGTCGATCGACCGGTCCGATCCGGGCAGCGCCACGTGGCCTGCCGGGTCGTCGGTCGCGCGGTCGCCCACCTCCACCTTCGAGAAGTGTCGTCCGAGCATGGACTGGTGCTCGGCGGGGGTGGTTCGGCGGTGCGTGCCGTTGGCGATCCGGACGACCTTCGGGACGGCGCCGAGCGCGTCGAGCAGGCCCTCGACCAGCATCGTCGGCAGCGGCCGGGTGCCGTCGGGGAGGATGACTCCGACCTTGCGCCGCCCGGCGACGTGCTCGGCAAGTGAAGGGCCCGCGACGGGCCGGGTCAGCGCCTCTCGGAGCGCGGCCAGAGGATCGCCCAGGGGCGCAGGTTCCTCGCGGGTGAGCGCTACAAGCCCCTCCACGGAGGGCGGGAGGGGCAGGGTCTGCGTTCCATAGCGTAGGGAGAGCACGGTCGGGAGGAAGGGTTGCGGACGGTCCCGCCGCTGTCAACCTTGAGCCAGGCAAGGGGGGCAGCGGCAGCCTCTGCCCCCTGTCGTGCAGTCGGGCATCAGGGCCGCTACAGGCCGCTACGGGATGTCGGGGAGGCCACAGACGGCTCTTGACCGGGACTAGGAGGGAAGGATATTCGGTTTTATCTCCGCTTGCCTGCCCTCCGGGCAATATTGGCCCCGGTCGGCACCTGTTTTCTGCAGCAAGAACAAGAGAGACGACGGGGTAGCGCTTGAGCCACAAGTACTACACAGTCCTCATCGTCCCCGACAACTCGCCGAAGACACGCAAGCTGCGCGTGCCGCACTGGGTCCTGACCCGGTCGGTGGTGGCCCTCGCAGTGTTGCTGCTCGCCGGGGTGGGCGCTTCGGTCCACTACTTCAACATCGTCGGGGAAGTGACTGAGAACAAGATCCTCCGGGACGAGAACGTCCAGCTGCGCAACGACCTGAAACGCATCCGCGAGCGCGTGGCGCACATCTCCTCGACCCTCGACCGCGTGGAGCGCTTCGACCAGAAGCTGCGCGCGATCACCCTGCTGTCCGACCCCGAGCGCCACCTGGCCATCGGCCCGGTGGGCGCGGTGGATGCCGAGGACCAGGAGAGCCCCTCCGCCCAGGCGATGCTCGCCGGCGAGACGGAGGACCCGCTGGCCCTGCGCAGCAAGCTCGACGCCTTGTCCGCCGAGGCCGCCCGCCAGGAGGCCAGCCTCCAGGAGCTGCAGGCGTACTTCGACGACCAGAAGTCGCTGCTCGCTTCCACGCCCTCCGTCTGGCCGACCCGCGGCTGGGTGACCAGCGACTTCGGCCACCGGCTCGACCCCTTCACCGCCGACCGCATCATGCACAAGGGCCTCGACATCGCGACCAGCCACGGCGCGCCGGTCGCCGCCCCGTCCGACGGCACGGTCATCTTCGCCGGGATGGAGTCGGGCTACGGCAAGGTCCTCGTCCTGGACCACGGCTACGGCGTCAAGACGCGCTACGCCCACCTGTCGGCCATCGACGTCAAGGTCGGAGACCGGGTTCCCCGCGGCGCGAAGATCGGCGCGGTGGGCAACACCGGCCGCTCGACCGGCCCGCACCTGCACTACGAGGTGCGCGTCAACGGCATGCCCGAGAACCCCCGCAAGTTCATCCTGGAGTGATCCCGGACCGGGGGCGGACCATTGCTGGCCTGGAAGGCTGGCGAAGCGAAGGGCCGCCTCTCCGGCGGCCCTTCGTGTTTCCGGGCCATCGGACCCGTTTGCAGGGCTCCGAGAAATCGCGGGTGGCTGGCTCCATGTTGACATCGGAGATCGGAGCCACATAGTCGGCAGGATTGCTTTGGAGAGCGAGGGCTCGGGTGCTACAGTGCCCGGCCGCGTTTTTCCGAAGGAGCGGCGGCCACTTAAGGTGCCCCCGCGACCATCCTCCCGGGAGCGTACCCTCTCGAAGGGTCGAGCAGACGGGCCGGCGCACTCGAAGCAGTTCACCAGGGCGCCGCTCGCCAGGCAGGAGTCCATGTTCAGCGCAATTATCAAGAAGGTCGTCGGCACCAAGAACCAGCGCGAGCTCAAGAGGATGTGGCCCCTGGTGGCGCGCATCAACGAGCTCGAGCCGAAGATGAAGGCGCTCAAGGACGAGGACTTCCCCCGCCTGACCGCGCAGTGGAAGGAAGAGGTGCAGAAGGGCCGCACCCTCGACGACCTCCTGCCCGAGGCCTTCGCGCTGACGCGCGAGGCGGGCATCCGCGCGCTGGGCCAGCGCCACTTCGACGTGCAGATGATCGGCGGGATGATCCTGCACAAGGGCACCATCGCCGAGATGCGCACCGGCGAAGGCAAGACCCTCACCGCCACGCTGCCCTGTTACCTGAACGCCCTGTCCGGCCGCGGCGTGCACGTGGTCACCGTCAACGACTACCTGGCCCGCCGCGACAGCGAGTGGATGGGCCGCCTGCACAAGTTCCTGGGCCTGACCGTCGGCTGCATCGTGCACGACCTGACCGACCGCGAGCGCCAGATCGCCTACCGCTCGGACATCACCTACGGCCAGAACAACGAGTTCGGCTTCGACTACCTGCGCGACAACATGAAGTTCCGCCTGCAGGACTACGTGCAGCGCGAGCTGAACTTCGCGGTGGTCGACGAGGTCGACTCCATCCTCATCGACGAGGCGCGCACCCCGCTCATCATCTCCGGCCAGTCCGAGGAGTCGACCGAGCTCTACTACAAGATCGACCGGGTCATGCCCGGCATGATGCCCGACCAGGACTACAGCCTCGACGAGAAGAACCGCTCGGTCATGCTCACCGACCAGGGCGTCGAGAAGGTGGAAGGCCGGCTGGGCATCCACAACCTCTACGCGCCGGAGAACGTGGACCAGCTGCACCACGTCGAGCAGGCGCTGCGCGCGCACACCATCTTCAAGCGCGACGTCGACTACGTGGTCCGCGAGGGCCAGGTGCTCATCGTCGACGAGCACACCGGCCGCATCCTGCCGGGGCGGCGCTGGTCCGACGGCCTGCACCAGGCCATCGAGGCCAAGGAGGGCGTGGTCATCGAGAGCGAGACGCAGACGCTCGCGACCATCTCCTTCCAGAACTACTTCCGCATGTACTCCAAGCTCTCGGGCATGACCGGCACCGCCGACACCGAGGCCGCGGAGTTCGCCAAGATCTACAACCTCGACGTGCTGGTCGTGCCGACCAACAAGCCGATGATCCGCACCGACCACGAGGACGTCGTCTACAAGACCGAGCGCGAGAAGTTCAAGGCGGTCGCCGACGAGATCGAGAGCCTCTACGGCCGCGGCCAGCCGGTGCTGGTGGGCACGGTCTCGGTGGCCAAGAGCGAGGCCATCGCCTCCATCCTCAAGAAGCGCGGCATCGAGCACAACGTCCTCAACGCCAAGCACCACGAGCGCGAGGCGGAGATCGTCGCGCAGGCCGGCCGGCTCAAGGGCGTGACCATCGCCACCAACATGGCCGGCCGCGGCACCGACATCCTCCTGGGCGGCAACTCGGAGTTCCTGGCCAAGCGGGACGTGGGCCCGGTCCCGGAGATGCCGGAGAGCGACGGTCCGCCGTCCCCCGACCAGGTCAAGGCGCACCAGGAGGCGGTGGCCAAGCACAAGCTCGACTACGAGCTGGCGCTGGCCAAGTTCCAGAAGCAGTGCTCCGAGGAGCACGAGGAGGTCATCCGCCAGGGCGGCCTCTTCATCCTGGGCACCGAGCGGCACGAGTCCCGCCGCATCGACAACCAGCTGCGCGGCCGCGCCGGCCGCCAGGGCGACCCCGGCACCAGCCGCTTCTACCTCTCCCTCGAGGATGACCTGATGCGGATCTTCGGATCCGACCGCATCAAGGGCCTGATGGAGACGTTGGGCATGGAGGACGGCGAGCCCATCGAGCACCGCTGGCTGACCCGCTCCATCGAGGGCGCGCAGAAGAAGGTCGAGGCCCACAACTTCGACATCCGCAAGAACCTGCTCGACTACGACGACGTGATGAACCAGCAGCGCAAGAGCGTCTACAAGCTCCGGCGCCGGGTGCTGGCGGCGGGCGCGGGCTTCCCGCTGGTCGAGTACGAGGAGGACCTCAAGACCAAGAAGAAGAGCCGCGTCGAGACCTCGGTCAGCTGGGACGACGCCCGCGAGCGCGTGCTGGACCTGGTCGAGGACGTCATCTTCACCCTGTGCGACGCCTTCGCCGGCTCGCGCAGCCCCACCGGCTGGGACCTGGCCGGGCTCGAGCACGCCCTCAAGGAGCAGCTCGGCTTCTCGATGAGCGTCGCCAACACCAAGGTCGGCACCCGCGAGGAGCTCGAGGAGCAGGTCTGGAACGTCATCAAGAAGAAGTACGAGGGCAAGGAAGAGGCCTTCGGCAACGACAACTTCCGGCGCTTCGAGCAGTACGTCTACCTGTCCACCATCGACGCCCTCTGGAAGGACCACCTGCTGGCCATGGACCACCTGCGCCAGGGCATCGGCCTGCGCGGCTACGGCCAGAAGGACCCGAAGCAGGAGTACAAAAAAGAGGGCTACTCGATGTTCGTTCAGATGATGAGCGCCATCACCTCGAACGTCGTGTCGACCCTGTTGCGCGCCGAGCTGCGCCGCCCCGAGGACCAGGCCGCCCAGGAGGCCGCCGACGCCGAGGCCGCGCAGAAGGCCAAGGAAGCGCGCGAGTCCGTGGAGGAGTTCGACCTCTCGAAGAAGCGGCTGCCCGCCAACATGAGGGAAGGCCGCGGCGAGGTCATGGCGGGCGCCGCCCCCGCCCCCGGCAAGCAGCAGACCGTCACGCGCGAAGGCCCCAAGGTCCGGCCCAACGACCCGTGCCCCTGCGGCTCGGGAAAGAAGTACAAGCGCTGCCACGGGCTGCAGGACGCGGCGTAGCCGGGTCCCAGACCTTCAGGCTCCAGGTCGACGTACGCGATGGCTGACCACGAGCGCTATCGGCGGCTGTACGACCGGATGGCGCCCTTCTACGCGCTCGGCCAGGCGATGGTCCCGCCGTGGCGGCGGTACGCCGAGGAGGCGCTGCGCTTCCTGCCCGAGTCCGGGGCGGTCCTGGAGATCGGCCCCGGCCCGGGGCTCCTCCAGCGGAAGATGCATGCGCCCGGGCGGAACCTGTTCGCGCTCGATCTCTCGGCGGGGATGCTCGTGCGAGTCCGGCAGCGGCTGGGGTCGGAAGCCAACCTGATCCACGCCGACGCCACCGCCCTGCCGCTCGCCAGCGCGAGCCTCGATGCCGTCGTCCTGACCTTCGTCTTCAGCGCCATCCCCGAGGGCGAGGACGTGGTGCGCGAGCTAGCGCGGGTCTTGAAGAGCGGCGGGCGGGCCATCCTCGTGGACGCCTGCGTGCCAGCTTCGGGGAACCGGGTCGCGACGTGGCTCGGGCGCCAGTGGGAACGCTTCGGCGATCAGCTGCGCGACGAGGCGGCGCTCTTCGCTGCGGCAGGGCTGGCGATCGACGAGCGCCGGGAGTTCGGCGCCTTCGACTCGATCCGGATCACCGTCGGGCGAAAGCGCTGACGGACCTCTCTCAGGCGTCCGGGATGCCGGCGTCCAGGTCCTCGCCCGCATCACCGGCATCGAGGTCCACGCCTGCATCACCGGCATCGAGGTCCACGGCCGCGTCGGGATGCACCGCCGCGCAGAAGCCCATCGCGCACGTGGCGACCCAGCTGCCGCCTGCATCCACGCACGGGGCCTCGGCGCAGGGGCCCATGCCGCAGTAGCGGTCGATCTGCGCCTGCTTGGCGGCCTTGGAGACGACGAGCTCGTCGAACTGGAGCCCGATCGGCTCGCAGATGTCCAGGCAGCGAGGGGTGAGCCAAACGAGCTCGCAGTCGTAATCCTCGAGGCAGAACATCTGCCCCTGGGCCGCCAGGTCGACAGCACAGTGTGCCGTCGCCGAGCGCGGGCACGTCGGGCCGTCCTCGTTCGCGCAGCCCGGGGACGTGAACTCGGGCTGGCCCGCGTCGCTCGGCTCGTCGTAGTCCAGCGCGTCGCGGGGCCCGCCTATCGCCGAGCAGCCCGCCAGGGCCCAGGCCAAGGCCGCCGCCGTCCAAAGCCTCGCCGTCGCGCTCACGTCGCTGCTCCTCGCTTCTCCCCGGGCTGGAAGACTACCGCGCCTTGCCGCCGCAGCCGTTCCTAACTTCCAGGGGCCATGGCCACACGAGAAGAGCGCCGGTCGCTGGAGTTGGCCGAGGCTTCGCGAGAGGCCGAGTGGAGGCAGGGCAGCTTCCTGCGCGACCTCTTCCTCGGCCGCCTGAGGCTCGAGTTGGTGGTGCCGTACCCGCTGGCGGAGCTGAGGCCGGAGTACCTGGCCTTCCGCGAGCGCCTGAGCGAGTTCCTGCAGGCCCAGGTCGACCCGGCGGAGATTGACCGGCGCGGCGAGTACCCGGCGCGGGTCATCCAAGGCCTGCGCGCGCTGGGCGCCTTCGGGATGAAGGTCCCCAGGGAGTACGGCGGGTTGGGGCTGTCGGCGGCCGAGTACACCGACGCCATGAAGCTCGTCGGCAGCTGGGACGGCAACGTGACGGCCCTGCTCTCGGCGCACCAGTCGATCGGGGTGCCCCGCCCGCTGGCGCTGTTCGGCAGCGAGGCGCTCAAGCGCAAGTACCTGCCGCGTTGTGCCGCGGGGGCCATCTCCGCCTTCGCCCTGACCGAGACCGAGGCGGGCTCGGACCCGGCGCACATCGCCACCACCGCCGAGCCCACCGCCGACGGAGCGGCGTTCGTGCTCAACGGGGCCAAGCTGTGGTGCACCAACGGCACCCTGGCGGATCTGCTCGTCGTCATGGCCCGCGACCCCAAGAGCGGCGCCATCAGCGCCTTCGTCGTCGAGACCGCCTGGCCCGGAGTCGCCGTCACCCACCGCTGCCGCTTCATGGGACTCAAGGCGCTGGCCAACGCGGCGCTCACCTTCCGCGACGTGCGCGTGCCGCGGGAGAACCTCATCGGGCAGGAGGGGAAGGGCCTGAAGGTCGCGCTCACCACGCTCAACACCGGCCGGCTGGCGCTCCCCGCCGCGACGGTGGGCCTGGCCAAGCGCTGCCTGTCGCTGTGCCGCACCTGGGCGCAGACGCGGGTGCAGTGGGGCGTGCCCATCGGGCGCCACGAGGCCGTCGCCCACAAGATCGCCGACATCGCCGCCACCACCTTCGCCATGGAGGCGGTCAGCGACCTCGTCGCGGCCATGGCCGACTCGCCGCACCACGACATCCGCCTGGAGGCGGCGGCGGCCAAGGAGTGGAACACCGTCCAGGCCTGGAAGATCGTCGACGACACGCTGCAGATCCGCGGAGGGCGGGGCTTCGAGACCGAGGGGTCGCTGGCGGCGCGCGGCGAGGCGGCGGTGGGCGTCGAGCGCTGGCTGCGCGACTCGCGCATCAACCGCATCTTCGAGGGCTCGAGCGAGATCATGCACTTGTTCATGGCCCGCGAGGCGGTGGACAAGCACCTGCAGGTCGCCGGGGCGCTGGTGGATCCCGACCGCCGGGACGAGCGCTGGGCGGCGCTCCCGGGCATCGCCGCCTTCTACGGCCGCTGGTACCCGACACGCTGGCTGGGCTGGGGCCGCTGGCCGCGCTTCTCGGCGTTCGGCGCGCTGGCGGTCCACCTGCGCTTCGTGGAGCGGATGAGCCGCAAGCTCGCCCGCGCGTCCTTCCACGGAATGGTGCGCTTCGGCGCCGGGGCGCAGCGGCGGCAGGCCTTCCTCTTCCGGCTCGTCGACGTCGCCATGGAGCTCTTCGCGATGAGCGCGACCATCGCTCGCGCGCGGGCGCTGGCGGAGCGGCGTCACCCGGAGGCGAGCGAGGCTGCCGGCCTGGCGGACCTCTTCTGCCGCGGCTCTCGCCGCACGATCCGCAGGCTCTTCCAGGACCTCGCCCGCAACGACGACGTGGCGAAGACCCGCCTGGCGCGGGGCGTGCTCGACGGCGAGGCGCTCTGGTTGGAGGAAGGCGCGCTGGGGACGGACTGGACTCCGGAGCGGCTGCGTCCACGCTCGGTGGCGGAGTTGATGGCGGAGGAGCAGGCGCCCCAATCCACGCCTCTTTCCACGCACACGCTCGCCCAGCACCCGCTCGAGCCCCTGTAGCCAACCCGACCCGGTTTGACCGATCGCTCCGGTGCACGGGTCGCCGCGGGCTTGTCCCAGGTCCGCGGGGGAGGCTAACCTCGCTGCCCTCAAACACTCGAGGTGAACCCATGCGCCACCTGCCCATCCTCCTCGCCGCCCTCGCCCTCCCGTCTCTTGCCCTCGCCGCCGAGCCCGCCAAGGCGGAACCCGCCAAGGCTGCTGCGCAGCCGGCGAAGCAGGAGACCAAGCAGGAGGCCAAGCCGGGCGCCGCCGAGCCGGGCAAGCAGGACGCCAAGCCCGTCGCCCCGCCGGCCAAGAAGTGGTCGGAGCAGGCCAAGTCCGGCGAGACCATCTACGCCACGATGCAGACCTCGATGGGCGACATCACCCTGAAGCTCTTCACCAAGGACGCGCCCAAGACGGTGGAGAACTTCGTGGCGCTGGCGACCGGCGAGCGCCAGTGGGTCCACCCGCGCACCAGCCAGAAGATGGACGCTCCGCTCTACGACGGGACGACGTTCCACCGCGTGATCCCCAACTTCATGATCCAGGGCGGCGACCCCCGCGGCGACGGCACGGGCGGCCCCGGCTACGAGTTCGAGGACGAGTTCAAGAGCGGGCGCAAGTTCGACAAGCCCTGCCTGCTGGCGATGGCCAACTCGGGCCCCAACACCAACGGCAGCCAGTTCTTCATCACCGAGGTGCCCACGCGCCACCTCGACGGCCGCCACACGATCTTCGGAGAGGTGATCAAGGGCTGCGAGCTGGTCGGAAAGATCGCCCGGGCCGGCAACCAGACTCCGGTGGCGCTCAAGAAGGTCGTCCTCTCGCTCACCGCGCCGAAGTGACCGCGGCCGGAACGCCGTGAAGATCGAGGTCCTGCAGAGCGGCATCTGGCAGCTCAACGCTTTGGCGCTCTCGGGCGGCGAGGTCTGCCTGGTGGTCGACCCCGGCTACTTCCCTCGCGAGATCGACGCCCTGGCCCGCGCCGCGGCGGGGATGGGCCGCGTCGCCGCGGTGGCCTTCACCCACGGGCATTGGGACCACTTCGTCGGCTGGCCGGCCTTCCCGGGAGCCGAGGTCTGGGCGAGCCGCACGCTGGCCGAATCGATCGCCTCGGACGGCGAGCTGGCCCGGAAGAACCTGGCGGAGGCCCGCGACTTCGACGGCCGCTGGTACGTCCCGCGCCCGGAGCCGCTGGCGTGGCCGAGCCGGGTGCGCGGGCTCAGTGAGGGCGAACGGCTCCGGGTGGGGACGCTCGAGCTCGAGGCGCTCGAGCTTCCGGGACACAGCCCCGACGGACTGGGACTGCTCGCTTCGGCCGAGCGGCTGCTCGTGGTGGGCGACCACCTTTCGCCCTGCGAGATCCCCTTCGTCGACGACTTGGACGCCTACCGGTCGACGCTCGATCGGCTCGCCCGGGTGCTGCCGGGCGTCGACGAGGTCCTCCCCGGCCATGGGCCGAGGCTTGGCCGCGCCCAAGCTCAGCGCATCCTCGACGAGGACCGGCGCTACCTGGAGGCGCTGGCGCTCGCCAGTACCGAGGAGGCGGCGAGAGCGGTCCCGCTCCCGCGGGCGCAGGACGTCCCCGGCATGCGCGAGCACCACCTGGAGAACTGCCAGAAGGCGGGCCGCCCCTGAGCGGGCGCTACTCGCGCTCTTCCAGCGCGGCGATCTCGCTGTCGGCCTCGGGCAGCGGCTGGGAGAAGCGCAGCGCCATCGCGTAGCGCCACTGCAGCCCGGACTGCAGCTGCTCGACCCGCACCACCTCGCCCTCGGTCTTGTGCCCGGTCTGGGCCTCGGCCGAGACGAAGAAGGTGACCGCCAGCTTCTCGCCCACCGCGAACTTGCTGTTGGAGAGGAACAGCGTTCCCGACTGGCTGACATCCCGCGTCACGCCGAGCCGCTCCTTGCGCTGCGCGGAGTCGATCTGGACGGGGACGACGACGATGCGGCGGTCGGCGCGGCGGCGGTTCGAGGAGTCGGGCATGCAGGGCCTCCGAACGACTTGCCAAGCGTAGCGCACTCCCTAGGGCCTGCAAGCGTGGGGATGCCCTGCTGGAAACTGGCGGAGCGGGCGGGGTGGGCCGCGATTCTCAGCCCGTCTGGGGGATGTGGAGCTGCCGACCGTGTCCGGGACCGAACGGAGCGGTTGACCCATGCGGGACGGGATGGGACCATTAGCCCAGCTTTTCCCGTCCATGAACCGCTCCATTCCCTGGGTCCGCCGCCTCGGCTCGAAGCTCGCGGCCCTGATCGCCCTTCTCACGCTGGTCGTCGTGGGCTTCTTCGCCCTGATGGCCATCCGCGCGCAGCGCCAGTACGCGGTCGCGGAGCTGGAGCGCGGCTCGGTGCAGCTCATCGAGACCATCAAGAGCAGCATCTACCACCACATGTTGGCCGACGAGCGGCAGACGGCCTACCTGACCATGGAGACCATCGGCCGGCAGAAGGGCATCGACTCGGTGCGCATGTACAACGCCACCGGTCGCATCACCTTCAGCAAGCACGTGGCCGAGGTGGGGGTGGTGGTGGACCGCAAGGCCACCGCCTGCGCCGGCTGCCACGCCGCCTCCGGCCCGGGCCCGCTGCCGACGATGATCTCCGACCAGCGCATCGAGGACGCCCCCGACGGCCACCGGGTGCTGGGCGTGGCGACGCCCATCCTCAACGAGAAGAGCTGCTGGACCGCCGCCTGCCACGCCCACCCCGAGGTCAAGAAGGTGCTGGGGGTCCTGGACATGGGCGTCTCGCTGGAGGAGGCCGATCAGGGCATCCTCTCGCTCGAGCGGCAGACGCTGGCCATCGCCGCCGGGTCGATCATCCTGCTCGTGGTCGCGGTGCTGCTCTTCGTGCGCGCCTCGGTGATGCGGCCCATCAAGGACCTGGTGGACGGCACGCGCCGCGTGGCGGAGGGCAACCTCGCCGGGGAGATCCCCATCCGCTCCCGGGACGAGCTGGCGGTGCTGGCGCGCAGCTTCAACGACATGACCGGCTCGCTGCGGATGACCGGCGACCAGCTGCAGGCGCTGATGGAGAATCTGGAGAAGCAGGTCCAGGAGCGCACCGCGGCGCTGCGCCAGGCCCAGGACCAGCTGGTGCAGTCCGAGAAGATGTCCTCGCTGGGCAAGCTGTCGGCGTCCATCGCCCACGAGATCAACAACCCGCTGATGGGCATCCTGACGACCGCCAAGCTGCTGGTGCGCATCGCCGAGGGCGAGCCCGCGAGCAAGCCGCGCGACGCGAGCCTGCGGCAGCTGCGCATGGTGCAGCGCGAGACCGAGCGCTGCAGCGCCATCGTGCGCAACCTGCTCGACTTCGCCCGCCAGCGGCCGCTGGCGCTCAAGGACGTGGACGTCAACGCGGCCATCGAGGAGGCGCTCTCGGTCAGCGCCAACCAGGCGGCCATCCAGGGCGTGCGCGTCGACAAGCAGCTGGGCACCGTGCCCACCGTGCAGGCCGACCTGGGCCAGCTGCGGCAGGCCTTCCTGAACATCGCGCTCAACGGCATCGACGCCATGGGCAAGGGCGGGACGCTCAAGGTCGTCTCGCGGCTCTCCGGGGACAAGGTCGAGGTGGAGATGTCGGACACCGGGGCCGGCATCGCACCCGAGCACCTGCAGAAGATCTTCGACCCGTTCTTCACGACCAAGGAGAAGGGCACGGGCCTGGGTTTGTCGGTGGTCTTCGGAATCGTGCAAAGGCACGGAGGCAAGGTCGACGTTAAGAGCACCGTGGGGCAGGGGACCAGCATCACCATCGCACTGCCGCGGCAGGCGCCGGCATCGGCGATGACGGCGTGACGGGGCGTCGATGGGCATCCGGCTCTGGTGGTTAGACGACCGGCCAGCAGACGAGGGACTGATGGAGCACGCGCGGGCACACCTGGCGACCGCCTTCGGCGACGAAGTGGCGCTCGAGGTGCATCCCGGCGCGCCCGCCGATGCCTATGACCCGCGCCGCGACCAGCACCTGTCGGGCCGGCTGCTCGGCTGGATGGCACAGGAGGATGCCTCCGGCACGTCCGAGGACCGGCGCGTGTTGGGGGTCACCGGGCGCGACCTGTTCATCCCCATCCTCACCTTCGTCTTCGGCGAGGCTCAGCTCGGCGGCCGGACGGCGGTGGTCTCCATCGCCCGTCTGCGGCCGCCTCCGACGGCGCCCAGGGCCGCGAACCTGCTGCGCTCCAGGCTGGCCAAGGAGTGCGCCCACGAGCTGGGGCACGCCTATTCGCTGCGGCACTGCGACCGGCCCCGCTGCGTCATGGGGCGCTCGGCGAGCGTGATGGACGTGGACGGCAAGGAGGGGCTCTTCTGCGCGGACTGCCGCGCGAGGATGCAGGACTTCAAGCAGCGGCAGAGAGGAAGCGCACTTCCATGAACAGGGATCGCATCAAGATCCTGATTGCCGACGACGAGGAGATCGTCCGCGAGTCGCTCTCGGGCTGGCTCGAGAAGGACGGCTACACCCTCGACGTCGCCGAGGACGGCCCCAAGGCGCTGGAGAAGCTGCGCGCCGACAAGCGCGCCATCCTCATCTCCGACCTCAAGATGCCGGGGATGGACGGCCTGCAGCTGCTCTCCGAGGCCAAGAAGATCCAGCCCGACCTGACCATCGTCATCATGACCGCCTACGCCACCGTGGACACCGCGGTGCAGGCGATGAAGGAAGGCGCCTTCGACTACCTGGTCAAGCCCTTCGACCCGGAAGAGCTGTCGCTGATGGTGGAGAAGATCGCCGCCCAGCAGGCGCTGGTCCGCGAGAACGAGGTGCTGCGCAAGGTCCTCAAGCGGGGCCTGAAGTTCCACGACCTGGTGAGCAAGAACGCGGCGATGCAGGCCACCTTCGAGCTGGCCCGCGCCGCGTCCAAGAGCGCCTCGACGGTGCTCGTCCTGGGCGAGAGCGGCACCGGCAAGGAGGTGCTCGCCCGCGCCATCCACGAGGAGAGCCCGCGCGCCGGCGGCCCGTTCGTCGCCGTCAGCTGCGCCGCGCTCACCGAGAGCCTGCTCGAGAGCGAGCTGTTCGGCCACGAGAAGGGCGCCTTCACCGGAGCGAGCGCGCGCCGGATCGGCAAGTTCGAGGCGGCCCACGGCGGCACGCTCTTCCTCGACGAGGTCGGCGACATCACCGCCAAGCTGCAGCTCGACCTGCTGCGCGTGCTGGAGGACCGCAAGTTCCACCGCCTGGGCGGCAACGAGAACATCGAGGTGGACGTGCGCATCGTCGCGGCCACCAACCGCGACCTCAAGAAGGCGGTCGCCGACGGCAGCTTCCGCGAGGACCTCTTCTACCGGCTCAACGTCATCCCCATCACGCTGCCCCCGCTGCGCGACCGCCGCGAGGACATCCCGCTGCTGGTCGATCACTTCCTCGAGCAGCTCAGCGCCACACTGCAGAAGCGGCTGGACGGCGTCTCCGGCGAGGCGATGAGCCTGCTGATGGCCCACGCCTGGCCCGGCAACCTGCGCGAACTGCGCAACGTGCTCGAGCGCGGAGCGGTCGTGGCCACCACCGCCGTCATCCAGGCCGCGAACCTCGGCCTGGCGGCGCCGACCGCGGTCCAGCCGGCGGACCAGGCGATGGCGACGCTGGAGGAAGTCGAGAAGCGCCACATCGCCTTCGTGCTGCAGCAGCTGGAGGGCAACGTCAGCAAGGCCGCCAAGACCCTCGGCATCGACCGCGCGACGCTCTACAACAAGATCAAGAAGTACGGGCTGCGCAAGGACGAGGGCGGGGGCGAGGCGGAGGAGTAGGCCTTCCTCTCCGCCAAGCGTGGCGGTGTTGGGCGTCCTGCCCGAGTCGCTCACTTGGGCACTCAGCGCCCGCCATCGCGCCTCCCCGCATCAGAGGAACCCGCGCCCGCGGACGGCGCGCCGCCGCCAGAGCCCGAGGTCAAGGCCCATCCCGCCAGGATTGCCAAGGCGGCGGCGAGCGCGATGGCGGTCACAGTCCCGGGGCGGAGCCGTCTTGGCGCAGGCCCGGCGGCGGCCTGGGACATCGGCGCGGCGGTCTCTGCCGCGCGCTGGGGCCCGGCGTCGGGCCGCGCGCTCGGCTCGGCTGGAGGAGCAGCGGCGGTGAGGGCCGGTGCGGGCGGCTCTTCGTCGGGGCGAGCTGTCGGTTGCCGGCTGGTTGCCGCTGCGGGCTCCGCCGTGCCTCCGGGGTGGCTCGCCGGCACCACCGGCGCGGCGCTGGCGGCCACAGGGGTCCCGCAGCTCCCACAGCCCGAATCGGACTTCGCGATCGACGCTCCGCACTTTCTGCAGATCATCCGTCCTCCGTGAGCGGCAGCGGGTTCACGCCTTCTTGGACTTCTGCTGCGCCTCGGCCTCGTCGTGGACGGCCTGGACCTCCTGGCGCAAATCCTCGAGGAGCTTGCCGACGCGCACGACGCGCTCCGGCGAGGCCTTGGCGCGCTTGAGGTCGGCGAGCAGGCCGTCGGCGTCGGCGCCGAGCCGGGCGAGCTCTCTGAGGTCGGAGTCGAGCTCGCGGCCGACGTAGCGGACCTCGTCGCGCTCGGTCTTGATCCGCTGGACCGAGGTCGTCTGTCGAAGCCGGTAGGCGGGCCAGCGCTCGTCGTTGGCCTGGCGCAACAGCGCCTTCTGCTGCTCGGTCGGAAGGCCGAGCACCTCGCGCAGGTGGGTCGGGTCCAGGTTCGGGTACTGGGCGACCCCGCCGAGGCGCTCGGACAGCTCGCCCAGGCGCATGTAGAGGTAGAGGGTCGAGCCGGCGATCGGCAGGTCCTCCTGTTCAGCGACCTTGCGGATGGAAGGGTCGCGTTCACCGCGCGAGCGGTAGACGTTGACGTCTCCGTCGAAGAGCTCTTCGAGGATGACGTTGAAGGTGTCGAAGATCTCCGCGAAGCGGGAGTCGCGCTGCACTTTGCTGAGGCGGCCGACGATCCGGCGGATGACCTCGTTCGAAACGACCGGGCGCGCCTCGGTGGCGGCCGGGGCCGGAGCCGTGGTTGCGTTCTCGGGCATGGATTCCTCTCGGGCGGCGCGGGGCGAACGCAGCGCCGCCGCCGAGCGGTGCGTTCGGACGAGGCGCGCGGTGCCCATCCATCCCAGGTGCGACTGCTCGAAGGCCCCTCAACCAGAAGCGATGGCTTGGTAGCACTCACTCGGGGTGCGGGTCAAGGCAGTGGCCGGGGTGGCGTGGGGTGGGGTGGGAGCAGGCGCCGGTGGGGCCGGGTTGCGCCGGGGAGGGGCCTGCTACCGCGTAGCAGGCCGAGCTGCGCCGGAGAGGGGCCTGCTACCGCGTAGCAGGCCGAGCTGCGCCGGGGAGGGAGGAGCCTGCTACCGCGTAGCAGGCCGAGCCGCGCCGAGAGGGGCCGGCCCCCGAAGATGAAGCTACTGAACGGGCCGGAGTGTCGGAGGCGCCGGGTAGTCTGCCTGCAGGGCCGCAGGGAGGGAGCAGCCAACCATGGGCAGGGGCAGCGCACTGGGCCGCAGCTATGTGCGGCGCGAGCCAGACAAGTCCCTGTTGCACAAGGTCGTCCGAGAGAACCTCGAGACGTTCCTCGCCCAGGTGCGCTCCGGCGACCCCGAGCAACGAGGGTTGCCCAAGTACGTGGAGAAGGTGCAACGACCGCGACTGTTGCCTCCACCATCCAGGCCTGGAGGAACCCGGCGAGAAGGTCTCCAGCGTGCCGCGAGAGGTCGGCCCACTCTTCGACGCCGACGACGGCGAGCCGCCGAGCGCTACGTCCGCGGGGCTGACCAGATGCGCAAGGTGCACGGCATCGAGGTGCTCCAGTGCCCTGCGGCGGCCTGCGCAAGGTCCGGGCAGGTCACCGAGCGGGAGAAGATCCGCGAGACCCCGGAGCGCCTCGGCCTCGGGAGCGAGCCAGCATCTGGATCGAGGCCCCACTCGCGCCTGCGCCCGCCCTGCTCCCGTCGCGTGAACGGGGGGCGGACGAACTGCGCGACGACCTCCCTGTTGTCGTCGAGTTGCTCGTCCGCGGGCGGGGCACGGCACCGACCCGCACCCAGTCGAGCAGGGGGCACCTGGATGGCGTCGCCGTCCCAGGCTAACGCTGCGGTGATGGCTTCCGATTTACGGCGCTAGGTACCGGACCGTCAGTTCCAGGTGATCCATCGAGACGCTCGAGGCAGTGCCCGGACCTTGGAGTGGGAAGAGGCCGACCTCGATGCTCTGGCTGAGAGGGTCGACCAGCCGGGCGGCGTCGAGCGCCGACCCGGTCTGGAAGTGCAAGACCGATGGCGCAGCGTCCGGGCTGGTGTTCGCCGCGAGGCTTTGCCAGCCCCCGCTCGCGTAGGACCAGCCCGCCAGCGTGGCTCCAGGAAGCGTGGCGGCGCCGGTTGAGATCCCACCGCCGCCCGCAGCGAGGAGGTCGACCTCTTGGACAGCCGCGGTCGGCTTCCAGGCCTTGTCGATGGGGAAGCGCCCAACGATGCCTGCGCGCACCGAATCCTTGCTCGTCGTCCAGGTGCCCGCCTCGCCGAAGTCGAGCACTCGGCCCTTCGCGTCGCAGACCAGCGACTGGGTGAGGGAGGCGGCGAGGCCGGTCGGGGTCGCCGCCCGCTGGGTCCAGGTTTGGCCGTCCCACTCCCAGAGGGCGTCCGACTGGACCACCAGGCGCCCGCGCACGGGGTTCCAGGCCATGCCGACGGGCGAGCTGTATCTCCCAGGAGCGTCGCCGCTGGGCGTCACGTCGGTCCAGGTCGTGCCGTCCAGCCTGAAGGTGCCCGTCAGGCTTTGCGTGTCGTCGATGGCGATCCCCACGCCGCCGAAGAGCAGCGTCTCCCCCGAGCGGCATCATGGGCGATGGCGTGGAAGGCCCGCGCCGGGCCACCATCGGCCACCTTGACCCACGAAGAGCCGTCCCACGCCCAGGTGTCCGCGAAGTAGGCGCCGGCGAGCGTGTCCGGCACCAGCGGCAGCTCCGTCGCCCCGGCGTGCAGCAGGACCTGCTGGCGGGTCGCGTCGAAGGCCATCGCCGCGAAGGCGCGGGCGTCGGGGTGGGTCCCCGGCCTGTGGTCCGCAACGAGGCGCTCCTCACCAAGCTGCGGGTCATCTTCGTGCGCTCGGTGCGCGCCTGGCTGCGCCGGAAGGCGCGGGCGCTCGGAGTGCCCGACGCCCTCACCGGCGCCGTGGTCTTCACCCAACGCTTCTCCTCCAAGCTGCTCTTGTACCCGCACTTCCACGCGGTGATCCCCGACGGCGTGTTCGCCGTGGGCAAGCTCGCCTTCCACCCGCTGCGGCCCAACGACGAGGACGTGGCCAAGGTCGTCGGGCGGATCGCGAGGAGGCGGCATCGTGCTTGTCGAACCGTTCGGCGGCCCGCGCGCGCTCTATCGGCCGGAGGTTCCGGTGCCGCTGCCGGTCCCGGACTGGCTGGCGCGCCGCCCGAGTGCCGAGGTGCGCTGGCTGCCGAGCCAGCGTGGGTATGCAATCCACGAGGCCGGCTCCTGCGCGATCGAGGTGTTCGATCCTGAAGGAGGCGAGTGCGGGACGCTCGATCTCACCCCTGCCGGCGGCTGCAGCGCCGACACCCTGCTGACCCTCGGCGTCGACGGGTCGGTGGTACGCCAGCAGGGTTGCGGGCTGGACGTGTTCCGGCGGCTGCTGCGCTGACCAAGACATGATCCGGCGTCACACGGACGGAGGCGGCGTTGCCCGCTGGCCCTACTCGTAGGTGCCAGTGCGCGGCCCCGGATCAGTGCCGATGACATCCTTGAGGTCCTCGGTGACGTTCGAGCCCGCCGTCCCCTTTGCGTCGAGGGGGCGGGTAATCGAAATGTCGACCTTGAACGCCGCGGGCGTGGACGTCGGACAGGCCGAGGTGCAGTCGTGGGCGTCGGCGAGGGTCACGTCCACGAGGGCTGATAGTTGTCGCTGTCGCGATAGGCCCCGATCTTGAGGACCTTGCCGCCGCCGGTGCAGGTGGCCGTCACCTTGCCGCCGCTGCCCGCGCACTAGAGGCCCTGGCGAGTCCCGCCGGGCAGCGGGTCACGGCAGCGGGGAACGCCTCGCGGGGCGGGACGCCGTAGACGGTGTTCGCCCGCGCGACGGCAGCGCTCGCCGAGAGGTCACTGGCAGCTATCGGTCGCCCGGTTGCAGGTGCGCCCGGGCTGGCAGACGTCGCCGGGGCAGCAGCCCTGGCCCACGTCGCCGCAGGCGGCGCACACGCCGCCGCGGCAGTCGGTGTACGCGCTGGTGCAGCCCACGCCGTCGCCGCAGCAGGCCTTGCCCGCCAGGCCGCACTGGCCGCCCTGGCAGCCGCCGCCGGCGCAGGTCCCCTGTCTGGTGGCGCACGCCGAGCCGTTCCCGACGCAGACGTCGGAGTTCTGGTCGCAGCAGCCGCCGCCGGCGCACAGGCTCCCGGGGCAGCAGGGCTGGCCAGGGCCGCCGCAGATCGCGCAGACGCCGCGGCGGCAAGCGAGGTCGCTGCCGCCGCAGGTGGCGTTGTTGCAGCAGGGCTGCCCCGCGGCTCCGCACGGGGCGCACACGCCGCCGGAGCAGCCGAGGCCGGCGCCGCCGCAGCCGCTGCCCGCGCAGCAGGGCTGCCCCGACTGGCCGCAGGCGACGCAGGAGCCGTTGTCGCACCCCGCGCCCGGGGCGGTGCAGCGCCCGCCGCAGCAGGCCTGGCCGGCGGCGCCGCAGCCGCCGCAGCTCCCGTTGCCGCACTGGCCGAAGCCCGGGCACGTCGCGCCGGGGCTGACGCAGGTGTCGTTCAGGCAGCAGCCGCCGCTGCAGGTGCCCAGCTCGCAGCACGCCTGGCCGGGGCCGCCGCACTCGGCGCACACGCTGCCGCGGCAGGCGGCCCGCTGGTTACAGGGCGTGGCGGTCTGGCAACAAGGCTCGCCAGGGTTGCCGCAGCCGGCGGGGTTGCCCGAGCAGGAGCAACCCGGCGCGAGGACGGCGGCGACTGCGGCCAGGACGATGACGCGGGCATCGATGCGGGTCATGGGACCCTCCGAATTCGGCTGTCAGGTGCCACCCGCGCCGGCACGACCAAGCGAGCACCGGGTTCGAGTGTAGGCCCAAAAAGGCCCGACCTGTGGCGCGCCGTGGGCTGGCCTGGAAAGTAGACGGCTCATGGAGCTGGAGCCAGGGCTCGCACCAGCGACCGGCGACCCAAGGTGTGGCGGGCGACATCGAGTCGCGGGTGGACGCGCCGCACGAGATGCTCGGGAAGCCGAAGGGGCCGTGACGGCGAGCGTGGCCCGGGCACTGCGCCCTGGAAAATCGAAGCCGGAAAGCAGTAGGAACCCAGGTAACCGAGCCGGCAGAAGGAGCCCACCCGCGAGGCCAGGCGGCAAGGCCCGATGCCGTGCCGCCGGCTCGAACAGGCAGTGAGGACAGACGATCTCGAGGCGCAGCCACCCGGGAGCGCGAGTCCGCGGGAGGACCCGGTGCGGCGCCCGACTGATGTCGAGTGCCTGCGTGGGTGTACGCCTGCGAAGCAGAAGTCAGACTAGGCCACGACCGTCGCAATCAGCAGAGGCTTGGCAAAGCCTCACTTGCCGTGCTGTTGGAGGCTGCCCTTCGGAGACCGGAGGTTCTCACGATGCTGGCCGTCCTCGCCGCCATGCTACTCACGCAGACGCTGCCGCCTCCTCCGCCGCCGATGGAGCCCGCGCCGGCCGCGGCCGCGGTGCATTGGTACGACGAGGGGATGAAGTTCTTCGCGGACAGGAAGTACGAAGTGGCGGCGGAGCGCTTCGAGCGGGGACACCGAAGATCGATCCGGCTCATGCCGAGGCCCGCATGTACCTGGGCACGTCCTACGCAAAGACCAATAGGGCTGACCAAGCCGCACTTCACTATCGAGAGTTCCTGCGGCTGGCGCCCACCCATCCGATGGCATCGACGGTCGCCCAGATCCTCAAGGCCTATGACGCCAAGGCGCAGAGCGAGGCCACCTCGGCCGCGAAGGCGAAGCTCCGGGCAACGCCGCTCAAGACCTGGCGAAGCAAGAACGGCTACCAGCAGACTCGTTGGGGAATGACTCCGAAGCAGGTCAAGGCCCTGTATCCCGGAGCGGTGGAAGCCGGGGAAATGGTGGTGACGAAGGGCAAGGCTGCCGGTCACGACGCGCAGCTCGGCTTTCTGTTCCTGGATGGTTCGCTGGCGGGAGTCGCACTCATCTTCCAAGACGGAACCTTCCTGGCCGAGAGGCTCAAGTTCTTCGAAGACGTGAAGAAGGGCCTCATCGCCAAGTACGGCGCGCCAGCGGACGAGTCCGAGAATTGGAGACAGCCGGCCATGCGAGGTGTCGCGGACAAGGCCACCGCAATCGCGCTCGGCGCTCTCGAGTTGAGCACGAAGTGGGTCGGCGACGAAGAGACCGCGATCCACCTTGGCTGCACGGCCAAGGACGCTGTGATCTCGGTGCAGCTGCAGTACTTCTGCGTGGCGTTCTTCGAAGAACTCCAGCGGCATCTTGGAGGAACCCAGACCGAAGGTCTTTGAGTGAGGATAGACAAAAATACGGGCTGCGCAAGGACGAGGCCGAGGCCGAAGAGCCCTGATCGAGCCCGCGGACTTCGCGGCACCCGTCCGCGATCCCAAGCGGGCGCGTCTGCTCGCCTGCCCGGAGCACTACCTAGACCGGACGACCCGGCCTGCCTCTGGGAGGCCGGGTAGGGGCGTCCGGCATGTGCGCAGCACGCCAGCTTCCGCCAGCCGTCCCGGGCGGAGCGCCCCTTCGAGGGTGGCGGCGAAGTTGGCTCTGGATCCCCGCGGTCGCATTGGCGGGGTTGGGCGCGGCGCGCCTGGTGCCTCTGGCGTTCGGCGCCGCACCCGCCAAGAAGGGCGCGCCTGGGGCAGGGGCTGCGAGGCCTGCGGCGCCGCCGGTCCCGGTCGTCGCCGCCGAGGCCACCCGCGGCGACGTGGGGGTCTGGCTCTCGGGCCTCGGCACCGTCGTGTCCTTCTCCACCATCGCCGTGCGCCCGCGGGTCGACGGCGAGCTGGTGAGCGTGGGCTTCAGTGAGGGCCAGCCCGTCGCCCAGGGCCAGCTGCTGGCGCAGATAGACCCGCGGCCCTTCCAAGCGCAGCTCGATCTCGCCCAAGGCCAGCTCTCGCGGGATCGCGCGCTGCTCGCCAATGCCCGCCGCGACCTCAGGCGCTACGCCGCGCTCGACCGGCAGGACTCCATCTCCCGGCAGCAGTACGACACCCAGCGCTCGCTCGTGAAGCAGCTCGAGGGCACGGTCCAGACGGATCAGGGCAACGTCGACAACGCGAAGCTGCAGCTCTCCTACACGCGCATCACCTCGCCGATCAGCGGCCGCGTGGGGCTGCGCCTAGTGGACCCGGGGAACATCGTCCACGCCAGCGACGCCACAGGCCTGGTCACCCTGGTGCAGCACCAGCCCATTGCCGTCGTCTTCTCCATCGCCCAGGACGACCTGCCGTCGGTGCTCGGGCGGCTGCGTGCGGGAGAATCCCTGCGGGTCGACGCCTTCGACCGCGGGCTCAGCCGGCGGTTGGCCTCGGGTCAGCTCCTGGCGACCGACAGCCAGATCGATCCGACCACCGGCACCGTGAAGCTCAAGGCCCGCTTCGCGAACGCCGACTCCGCGCTCTTCCCGGGTCAGTTCGTGAACGCCCGGCTGCTGGTGGCCACCGAGCGCGACAAGACGCTGGTGCCGGCCGCGGCGCTGCAGCGCGGGGCCCAGGCCACCTTCGTCTACGTCGTGAAGCCCGACCACAGCGTCGCCGCCCGCAGCGTCGAGACCGGTGCGTCCGAGGGCGACCGGGTGGCCGTCGAGCGAGGCTTGGCGCCCGGAGAGTTGGTGGTGGTGGACGGCGCGGACCGGCTGCGCGAAGGCAGCAAGGTCCAGCTGCGGGCGCAGGGAGGAAGCGGGGCCCCCGGAGGGGCGCCTTGAACCCGTCGCGGCTGTTCGTCTTGCGGCCGGTGGCGACGACGCTGCTGATGGTGGCGATCGTGCTCGGGGGGCTGCTCGCCTATCACGAGCTGGCGGTCTCGGCGCTGCCCGAGGTCGACTACCCCACCATCCAGGTGGTGACCGGCTACCCGGGCGCGAGCGCCGACGTCATGGCGGCGACGGTGACGGCCCCGCTCGAGCGCCAGTTCGGCCAGATGCCGGGGCTGGCACAGCTGTCGTCGACCTCCTCGAGCACCAGCTCGGTCATCATCCTGCAGTTCAGCCTGGACCTCAGCCTCGACGTCGCCGAGCAGGAGGTGCAGGCGGCCATCAACTCCGCGACGGCGCTGCTGCCGCGCGACCTGCCGACGCCGCCGGTCTACAGCAAGGTCAACCCCGCCGACGCGCCCATCCTGACCCTGGCGCTGACGTCGAAGACCCTCTCGCTGCGCGAGGTGGAGGACCTGGCGGACACGCGCTTCGCGCAGCGGATCTCCCAGCTCCCGGGAGTCGGGCTCGTCTCGGTCTCGGGGGGACAGCGGCCCGCGGTGCGCATCCGCGCCAACCCCACCGCCTTGGCGTCGCGGGGCCTGTCGCTCGAGGACGTGCGCACCGCGGTCGTCGCCGCCAGCGTCAACCGCGCCAAGGGCAGCTTCGACGGCCCCCGGCTCGCCTACGTCATCAACGCCAACGATCAGCTCACCGCCAGCGCGGGCTACCGCGACCTGGTGATCGCCTACCGCAACGGCGCAGCGGTGCGGCTGGGGGACGTGGCCGAGGTCGTCGACGGCGTGGAGAACGCCAGCCTGGCCGCGTGGATGAACGACACCCCGGCGATCATCGTCAACGTCCAGCGCCAGCCGGGCGCCAACGTCATCGCCGTCGCCGACCGGATCAAGAAGCTGCTGCCCCAGCTGCAGACCGTCCTCCCGCCCGCGGTGGAGGTGAAGCTGCTCTCCGACCGGACGACGAGCATCCGCGCCTCGGTGCGGGACGTGCAGGTCGAGCTGGTGCTGGCGGTGGTGCTGGTCGTCCTGGTGATCCTGCTGTTCCTGCGAAGCCTGAAGGCCACGCTCATCCCCAGCGCCGCGGTGCCGGTCTCGCTCGTGGGCGCCTTCGGGGCGATGTACCTGCTGGGCTACAGCCTGAACAACCTCACCTTGATGGCGCTCACCATCAGCACCGGCTTCGTGGTCGACGACGCCATCGTGATGATCGAGAACGTCAGCCGCTACATCGAGGCCGGGGAGAAACCGTTGCAGGCGGCGCTGCGCGGCTCGGCGCAGATCGCCTTCACCATCCTCTCGCTGACCGTCTCGCTCATCGCCGTGCTCATCCCGCTGCTGTTCATGAGCGACATCGTGGGCCGGCTCTTCCGCGAGTTCGCCGTCACGCTCGGCGTGACCATCCTCATCTCGGCGGTGGTCTCGCTGACCCTGACCCCGATGATGTGCGCGCGCCTGCTGCGCCACACGCCCGAGGAGCAGCAGGGCCGCATCTACCGGGTCTCGCAGCGCGCCTTCGACCGCATCATCGGCTTCTATGGGCGGACGCTCTCCGTGGTCCTGCGGCACCAGCGGCTCACCCTCGTGGTGGCCCTGGCGACGCTGGTGCTGACGGTGGGGCTCTACCTCGTCGCGCCGAAGGGCTTCTTCCCCAGCCAGGACTCCGGCGCCCTCCAGGCCGTCACCGTGGCGCGTCCCTCCATCTCCTTCGAGGCGATGTCGGCCGCCCAGCGCGCGCTCGCCCGCGAGATCCTGAAAGACCCGGCCGTCGAGAGCCTCTCCTCGTTCGTGGGGATCGACGGGGTCAACGCGACCCTGAACACCGGGCGGCTGCTCATCGGCCTCAAGCCGCACGAGCAACGGTCGGACTCGGCGCAGCAGGTGATGGAGCGGCTGCGAGGGAAGTTGGGGCGGAGCGCGGAGCTCACGCTGTACCTGCAGCCGGTGCAGGACCTGACCGTCGACGCCCGGGTGACCCGCACCCAGTACCAGTACAGCCTCGAGGACCCGGACGCGGCGCGGCTCTACGCGTGGGCGCCGCGGGTGGTGCAGAGCCTGGGCGCCCTGCCGCAGCTCTGGGACGTGACCAGCGACCAGGCCGACGCCGGGCTGCAGTCGTCGCTCGTCTACGACCGCGCGACCGCCGCCCGGCTGGGCATCACCCCGCAGCTCCTCGACGACACGCTCTACGACGCCTACGGCGAGCGGCAGGTCTCGACCATCTTCACGCAGTCGAACCAGTACCGGGTCATCTTGGAGGTCGCCCCGGAGTTCGCGCGCAATCCCGCCTCCCTGGCCGCGCTGTACGTCGGCACTCCGGCAGGCCCGCAGGTCCCGCTGGCGACGGTGACCCGGGCCGCCGAGTCGACCGGAGCGTTGGCGATCAGCCGGCTCGGGCAGTTCCCCGCGGTGAACCTGTCCTTCAACCTCGCGCCCGGCGTCTCGCTGGGGAAGGCGCTGAAGGAGGTCGAGCGCGCGATCCAGGAGCTGGGCCCGCCCGCGAGCATCCGCCGTGGCTTCCAGGGCTCGGCGCTGGCGTTCCTCGCGTCGTTGACGAGCGAGCCGCTGCTGATCCTCGCGGCGCTCCTGGCCGTCTACATCGTGCTCGGCGTGCTCTACGAGAGCTTCGTCCACCCGGTCACGATCCTCTCGACGCTGCCCTCGGCGGGCGTCGGCGCGCTGCTGGCGCTGCTGCTGTTCCGGGCCGAGCTCGACGTGGTCTCCCTCATCGGGATCATCCTGCTCATCGGCATCGTGAAGAAGAACGCCATCATGATGGTCGACTTCGCGCTCGAGGCGGAGCGGCGGGAAGGCAAGGCCCCGGTCGACGCCATCTACCAGGCGTGCCTGCTGCGCTTCCGGCCCATCCTGATGACGACGCTGGCGGCGCTGCTGGGCGCGCTGCCGCTGGCGCTCGGCCGCGGGGTGGGCTCGGAGCTGCGCCGGCCACTGGGCATCACCATCGTGGGCGGGCTGCTGGTGAGCCAGTTGCTCACCCTCTACACGACGCCCGTCATCTACCTGTGGTTCGACCGCCTCTCGGCGCGCCTGGCCCCCGCGCGCGGGCGGGCGCGCATCGGCGGACCGGCGGGCGAGACGCCATGAGCCTGTCGGGAGTCTTCATCCGCCGGCCGGTGGCGACGACGCTGCTGACGGCCGGGCTGGCTCTGGCGGGCGCGGTCGCCTACGGCCTGCTCCCGGTCTCGCAGCTTCCCCAGGTGGAGTTCCCGACCATCTCCGTCTCCGCGGGGCTGCCCGGCGCGAGCCCGGAGACGATGGCCTCGTCGGTCGCGGCGCCGCTCGAGCGCCAGTTCGGGCGCATCGCCGGCGTCACCGAGATGACCTCCACGAGCCAGCTCGGCTCGACGAGCGTGGTCCTCCAGTTCGACCTCGACCGGGACATCGACGGGGCCGCGCGCGACGTGCAGGCCGCCATCAACGCCGCGCGCGCCTTCCTCCCCACGGCCCTGCCGAACCAGCCGACCTACCGCAAGGTGAACCCCTCCGAGGCCCCCATCCTCATCCTGGCGCTGACCTCGGAGTCGGTGAGCACGCCGCAGATGTACGACCTGGCCTCGACGGTGCTGCAGCAGCGCCTGGCGCAGGTCGACGGCGTGGGCCAGGTCATCGTCGGCGGCAGCTCGCTCCCCGCGGTGCGCGTGGAGCTCGACCCGGCGGCGTTGAGCGCCCGCGGCGTGGGCCTCGACCAGGTGCGCGCCATGCTCGCGGCCACCAACGCCAACCGTCCCAAGGGGGACCTCTCGGACGAGACGACAGCGCGCTCGCTCGCGGCCAACGACCAGCTGCGCAAGGCGGAGGACTACCGGCCGCTGGTGGTGACCTTTCGCAACGGCGCCGCGGTGCGCCTGCAGGACGTGGGCGAGGTGGTCGACTCCCAGGAGGACCTGCGCAACGCCGGGCTGGTGAACGGCAAGCCGGCGGTGATGCTGATCGTCTTCCGCCAGCCGGGCGCCAACGTGATCGCCACGGTCGACCGCGTCCGCGACTTGCTGCCGGAGCTGTCCTCCTCGGTCCCCGGTTCCGTCGAGCTCTCGGTGGTCCTCGACCGGACCCCGCCCATCCGTGCCTCGCTGCGCGACGTGGAGCGGACCCTGGCGGTGGCCGCGGTGCTGGTGGTCCTGGTGGTCTTCGTCTTCCTGCGCAGCCTGCGCGCGACGCTGATCCCCGCGGTGGCGGTCCCGGTCTCGCTCATCGGGACCTTCGCGGTCATGTACCTGGCCGGCTACAGCCTCGACAACCTGTCGCTGATGGCGCTGACCATCGCCACCGGGTTCGTCGTCGACGACGCCATCGTCGTCCTGGAGAACGTCTCGCGGCACCTCGAGGCGGGGATGTCCCCGCTCCGGGCGGCGCTGCGCGGCGCGAAGGAGATCTCCTTCACCGTGGTGTCGATGACCCTCTCGCTGGTGGCGGTGTTCCTGCCGATCCTGCTGATGGGCGGCATGCTGGGGCGCCTGTTCCGCGAGTTCGCGGTGGTGCTGGCCACGGCGATCCTCCTCTCGCTGGTGCTGTCGCTGACGACCACGCCGATGATGTGCGCGCTCCTGCTCAAACCGGTGGAGGAGCGCGCCCACGGCCGCCTCTACCGGGCGAGCGAGCGGGCCTTCGCCAAGCTCCAGTCCGGATACCAGGCGAGCCTCGGCTGGGCCCTGCGCCACTCCGGCCTGATGCTCGCCCTGACGCTGCTGGCCCTGGCCGCCAACGTCGCGCTCTACGTCGTGGTCCCGAAGGGCTTCTTCCCCCAGCAGGACACCGGGCGGCTCGGCGGCGCCATCCAGGCCGACCAGAACATCTCCTTCCAGGCGTTGCGGCAGAAGCTCGTGCGCATCGTGGACCTCATCCAGGCCGACCCCGCGGTGGACAGCGTCAGCGCCTTCGTCGGCGGCGGAGGGTCGCGCAGCGGCGGGCGGATGTTCATCGCGCTCAAGCCGCTCGCCGAGCGCAAGGTGAGCGCCGACCAGGTCATCGCGCGGCTGCGCGGCAAGCTCTCGCAGGTGCCGGGGGCGCCGACCTTCCTGCAGGCGGTGCAGGACCTGCGCGTCGGCGGCATGGCGAGCGCGGCCCAGTACCAGTTCACGCTCGAGGGCGACGACCTGGCGGCCCTGAACGCCTTCGCGCCGCAGGTGGAGCAGCGGCTGCGGGGCCTGCCGGAGATCGTCGACGTGAACAGCGACTTGCAGACCAAGGGCCTGCAGTCGCTGGTGGAGATCGACCGCGCCACCGCTGCCCGGCTGGGCATCACCACGGCTGCGATCGACGACGCGCTGTACGACGCCTTCGGCCAGCGGCAGGTCTCGACGATCTACACGGCGCTGAACCAGTACCACGTGGTGATGGAGGTCGCGCCGCGGTTCTGGCAGTCGCCGGAGAGCCTGGGCGACCTCTACCTCGCCTCGTCCACCGGAGGGCGCGTCCCGCTCGCCGCGGTCGCCCGGGACTCGCCGTCGGCGACCGCGCTGTCGGTCAACCACCGGGGCCAGGTGGCGGCGGTCACGCTCTCGTTCAACCTGGCGCCGGGGGCCTCGCTCGGCGGCGCGGTGGCGCAGGTGGAGCAAGCCGCCGCGGAGATCGGAATCCCCGCGGGGATCCGCACGCGGTTCTCGGGGACGGCGCAGGCGTTTCGGGAGTCGTTGGCCACCGAGCCGCTGCTCATCCTCGCCGCGCTCCTCGCCGTGTACGTGGTGCTGGGCATCCTCTACGAGAGCTACGTCCACCCGCTCACCATCTTGTCAACGCTGCCCTCGGCGGGGATGGGGGCGCTGCTGGCGTTGCTGGTCGCCGGAGCGCAGCTCGACGTCGTCTCGCTGATCGGCATCGTCCTGCTCATCGGGATCGTGAAGAAGAACGGGATCATGATGGTGGACTTCGCGCTGGAGGCGGAGCGGGCCGAGGGCAAGGCGTCGGTGGAGGCCATCCGCCAGGCCTGCCTGCTGCGCTTCCGGCCCATCATGATGACGACGCTGGCGGCGCTCTTCGGTGCGCTGCCGCTGGCCCTGGGGATGGGCGAGGGGGCCGAGATCCGCCGGCCGCTGGGCATCGCCATCGTCGGCGGGCTGCTCGTCTCCCAGCTTCTGACGCTGTACACCACGCCGGTCATCTACCTGTACCTGGACCGGCTGCGCCTCTGGGGGGCCCGCCTGCGCGAGAGCAGGCTGAAGGGAGCTCAAGGTGCGAACGCGGGCTAGCGTCCTGGCTGTCGTGGGCGTGCTCGGGCTGTGGGGCTGCAAGGTCGGCCCGGACTATGTCCGGCCGCCGCCGGCCGAGCCGCCGCCGGCGAGCTTCAAGGAGGCAGGAAACTGGAAGGTGGCGCAGCCGCAGGACGCGCTGCGGCGCGACGCCTGGTGGAAGCTCTTCGGCCAGCCGGAGCTGGATCCGTTGATCGCGCAGCTCGATGCCTCCAACCAGAGCCTGAAGTCGGCCGAGGCGCAGTACCGGCAGTCCCGGGCGGCCGTCGGCGTGGCTCGGGCCGGCGCCTTCCCCACCGTCACCGCGAACCTCGGGGCCACCCGCGCGCACCACCTGGGGCCGTCGAGCTCGGTCGCCTCCGCGGCGGCTGCGAGCCGAGGGGACTCGACGACCTACTCGCTCCCGGTCGACCTGACGTGGGAGCTGGACCTGTGGGGCCGCGTCGCCCGGCTGGTCGAGGCGAGCGAGGGCGGCGCCCAGGCGAGCGCGGCGGACCTGGAGTCGGCGCGGCTGAGCGCGCAGGCGGCGCTGGTGCAGGACGTCCTCCTGGTGCAGGCGCTCGACACGGGGGTGCAGCTCCTGCGCGCGGCGGAGCGGGACTACGAGAAGACGGTAGAGGTGACGCGCAACCGGTACGAGCAGGGCGTGGCGGCGCGCTCGGACCTGCTGCAGGTCCAGTCGCAGCTCGAGGTGACCCGGGCGCAGGCCATCGACCTGGGGGTCCAGCGCGCGCAGGTCGAGCACGCGGTCGCGGTGCTCCTGGGCAAGAACGCCTCGAGCTTCTCGCTGCCGCCGCGGACGCTGACCGCCGAGCCTCCCCTCGTCCCGGCGGTCCTTCCCTCGGAGCTGCTGGAGCGTCGCCCGGACGTGGCGGCCGCCGAGCGGCGGATGGCCGCGGCGAACGCGCAGATTGGGGTCGCCCACGCGGCCTGGTTCCCGCGGATCACGATCGGCGCGTCGGGCGGGTTCCTGAGCTCGAGTCTCGGGAGCTGGCTGACGTGGCCGAGCCTGTTCTGGTCGGTCGGACCGGCCCTGGCGCAGACCCTCTTCGAGGGCGGTCTGCGCAGCGCCCAGGAGGAGCAGGTGCGCGCGGGCTACGACGCCACGGTGGCCTCCTATCGCCAGACGGCGCTCGTCGCCTTCCAGGAGGTGGAGGACAACCTCGCCACGCTGCGCATCCTCGAGGAAGAAGCGCAGGTCCAGGACCGGGCTCTGCAGGCGGCCAGGCAGGCGACCGAGATCGTGAGCAACCAGTACCGGGCGGGGACCGTCGGCTACCTGGACGTGCTCGTCAGCGAGACCTCGACCCTGAGCGCCGAGCGCGTCGCCCTCGACATCCGCAGCCGGCGATGGGCCGCCACCGTGCTACTGGTCAAGGCCATCGGCGGTGGCTGGAGCCGGCCCGAACCGTAGTGAATCGGAGGCCGTCTCAGCGGCGGCCGCGGGGCCTGGCGGGTGCGGCCGGGTGCCGTCCTCCGTGGTGGACGACGCGTCCGCGGTACTCGGGCTGGTGGAACCACGGATGGGCGTGCCAGGCGAAGTGGTCGTGCCCGTGGATGCCCCAGTACGGGACGGGGCCCCAGCCGAAGACCCATGGAGCGTAGAGCCAGCGCCAGCCGACGGAGACTCCGAAGCCGTACGTGTACGGATAGCCGCCCGGCGTGACGTAGGTGTAGGCCTGGGCGTAGGGCATCCAGATCCAGCCGTACTGGTAGGTGTAGACCCACTGGCCTTCGGGGGCGGTGGTCTGGGTCTGGTCCGGCTCGGCGCTCTCCGAGGCGCCCGGGGGCGGCGGGGCGGGCGCAGGCTGCGAGGCGGCGGCGGGCTGGTCCGCCGGGGCCATGGTCTCGGGGGGCGACGGTGGCAGCGCGGTGGGGGCGGGCTGTTCCGGCGCGGACTGGGTGGCCGTGGTCTGCGCCTGGGCGGGCTTGGCCTTCTCCTCCTGAGCGGGCGGGGCGGGCGCGGTCGCCGCGGCGGCGCGAGCCTCGGGAGAGGCCAAGGCCCACCAAGCCAACCCGACCCAGAGGAGAGTCCTCACCATGGCGTCACCTCGTCATCCGGCCCGTCGGTCATCGGCTTGGCCACCTGAGGCAAACTCAGTGAAGACGCGGCGCCGGAGACAACCCCTGGCAGGGAGGCCTGCCCGATAGCCCTCGCCCATGCCGGTCCAACCGTCCGACTCCGACCGGCTGATCGCCCGGTTCTGCGTGGTGCAGAGGGCCCGAATGGGTAAGTCGCTGTAGAAATACTCGACAGTGCGCCGAGAAATCCCACAACCGGGAGCTTCCCGTTCGTTTCACTCTGGAACGATAGGTCGAAGCCCCGTTTGGGGTGCCGAGATTCTCGACGTTGCCTGGATTGCGCCTAGTGATTCCGGGCACTTAGAGGTTGGCCCGAGCCTTGCTCCATAGGCGGGCGTGAACTCGGGCTGCCCCTTCTTGAAGGAAGTCGTGATGGCGTTCTGCGACGCCTGCGCATGCAAGAAGCCGCTGCCCGTGAACCGGTTGGTCCCTTCAGGGCCGTGCGCGCAGGGTGACTTCCAGCGCTGCCCGCTCTTCCTGGAGGCGATGGCGAGGCTGAAGCGGGCCTCTGAAGACGAAGTAACCAAGGAAGGAAAGGAGCGGTCATGATCATCGCGTTCTTCTTGATGCCGCTCGCCCTGGCCCTCATCGGCTCCACTGAGCTGGCGGCGATTTGGGCAGGCAAGTAGCGGCGGCAGGTTCGGCAGCAAGACCCTGATCAGCTCCGAAGGCGGAGTCAGGCGGGGATGCCTCGTGCATCCCCCGAGGGAGTGGAGTGCGTCCATGACGATCAGTCGAAGAGGTTTCCTCCAGCTCGCGGGTCTGACCGGCGCCGCGGCGGCGGTCGGCAGCCCGGGCACCGCGCTGGCCTCCACCGCCGGCGGCGTCGAGCCGTTCGGCCTGCTCATCGACACCACCAAGTGCGTCGGCTGCCGCGGCTGCGAGATCGCCTGCTCCGAGCAGAACGGCACCAAGCTCGAGGCCGCCGGCGACCGGTCGATCTTCGACCACAAGCGCAAGACCACGACCGATCAGTACATGACCGTCAACCGCGCCGACGCGCCGGGCCGGGACGGCCAGCCGCGCTACGTCAAGACCCAGTGCATGCACTGCCTGGAGCCGGCGTGCGCCTCGGCGTGCCTGGCCCGCGCGCTGGACAAGACCCCGGAAGGCCCGGTCGTCTACCACCCCGAGCGCTGCCTGGGCTGCCGCTACTGCATGATGGCCTGCCCGTTCGAGCTGCCGCGCTTCGAGTACGACAAGGCCATCCCGGTCATCCGGAAGTGCCAGGCCTGCCACGACCGGCCCGGCGGCCCCGCCTGCGCCGAGGCGTGCCCCTCGGGGACGCTGCAGTACGGCAAGCGCGCCGAGCTCATCGAGATCGCCAAGGAGCGCATCTACCAGAACCCCGACAAGTACCTGCACCACGTCTACGGCGAGCACGAGGCCGGCGGCACCAGCGTGCTGTACCTGGCCGACGTCGCCTTCGAGAAGCTCGGGCTCAAGTCGCCGGAGAAGCTGGGCGACCGCGGCTACCCCGAGCTCACCTCCGGCGTGCTCGGCGTCCTCCCCTTCGTGATGACGCTCTGGCCGCCGCTGCTGATGGGCATCTACACCTTCGCCAAGGAGCGCGAGGAGAAGGTCGCCGCCGAGAAGGGCGCCGACTCCCGCGAGGCCAAGCATGAATAGCGAGAGCACCAACCCCTCGACGCAGCCCGGGGGAGCCACGAGCAAGAGCGCCTGGCTCGCCGAGAAGCTCTTCATGGGCCTGGGCCTGAAGGCCTACCTCAAGACCCTGATCACGCCCTTCAACGTCATCGCCGCGCTGATCCTGATCGTCGGCCTGCCCACCATCGTCTACCGCTTCGCCGCCGGCATCGGCGCGGTGTCCAACCTGTCCCAGACCAACCCCTGGGGCATCTGGATCGGCCTGGACGTGGCGAGCGGCGTCGCCCTGGCGGCCGGCGGCTACACGGTGGCGAGCGCCGTCTACATCTTCGGCCTGAAGAAGTACAAGCCGGTGGCCCGCCCGGCCATCCTCACCGGCTTCCTGGGCTACGTCTTCGTGGTCATCGGCCTGGTCGCCGACCTGGGCCGCCCCTGGAACCTCTGGGTCCCGGTCATCGGCTCGCACGGCCTCACCTCGGTCATGTTCGAGGTCGCCTGGTGCGTCATCATGTACGCCACCGTGCTGGCGCTGGAGTTCAGCCCGGCGGTCTTCGAGTGGCTGGGCATGAAGAAGGCGCGCGCCTGGGCGGTGCGCATCGCGCTGGCGCTGACCGTCTTCGGCGTCGTGCTCTCCACCATGCACCAGTCCTCGCTGGGCAGCCTGTTCCTGCTGATGAAGGGCAAGCTGCACCCGCTCTGGTACTCGCCCTTCATCCCCATCTACTTCTTCGTCTCCTCCATCGCCGCCGGCCTGTCGATGGTCATCGTGGAGAGCGGGCTGAGCCACAAGGCCTTCCGCACCCAGCTCGTCGGCGAGCCGCACCACGACATGGACGAGATCACCCTGGGCCTGGGCAAGGCCGCCTCGGTGGTCCTGTTCGCCTACTTCTTCGGCAAGCTCTTGGGCATCGCCGAGTCCACCTCCTGGTCGCTGCTGTCGACGCCGTTCGGCGGCTGGTTCCTGGTGGAGCTCATCGGCTTCGTGCTGGTGCCCTGCTTCGCCTACGCCTGGGCGGCCCGCACCCGCAACGTGAAGCTGGTGCGCGTCACCGGGGCCTGGACCGTGCTGGGCATCGTCCTCAACCGCTTCAACGTCAGCTTCGTCGCCTTCCGCTGGGACCAGCCCGACCGCTACGTGCCGCACTGGATGGAGGTGATGATCAGCCTGACCATCATCACCCTCGGCGTCCTCATCTTCCGCTGGATCGTCAACCGCATGCCGATCCTCCGCGAACACCCCGACTTCCGCGGCGGCGAACACTAATCCAGGAGGCCGGCACAGAGGCCGGCCACTACTGAGGAGCCCACCATGCCCCACGACTTCCTGGCTTCCTACGACATCAAGCTGGCCGAATACGCCATCGCCATCAGCTTCCTGCTCTGCTTTATCCCCTTCTGGCGCTTCGTCAACGGCGGCAAGCAGCTCGAGCACCGCGCCAGCCTGCCCAAGCCGGCGGTGGAGCACGAGATCGGCTTCGCGCTGCCCGAGGCGCTGCTCTTCCACCCCGGGCACGCCTGGGCCCGCTTCGAGGGCGCCACCGCGCTGGTGGGCATGAGCGACTTCGCCCAGAAGCTGGTCGGCTCCATCCAGGCCATCAAGGTCCCGGCGCCCGGCGAGCGGGTCGGCCAGGGCGAGAAGGGCTGGGCCCTGCAGATCGACGGCCACGACGTGGAGATGCTCTCGCCGGTGGACGGCAAGGTGGTCGCCGTCAACGACAAGGTCCTCGCCAACCCGCAGCTGGCCAAGACCGACCCCTACGGCGAGGGCTGGCTGCTCAAGATCGAGTCGCAGCGCGCCGCGGCCAACGCCAAGCACCTGCTCTCCTTCAAGGCCGCCAAGCGGCACATCGAGGACGCCTGGCTGGAGCTGCGCAGCCGCCTCGACCCCCAGCTCGGCCTCGCCATGCAGGACGGCGGCGCCCCGGTGGACGGCATCGCCAAGGGCATCGACGCCAACGGCTGGCTGGCCATCGTCAAGAAGCACTTCCTCACCTAGGAGACGAAGTCATGACCCCGCGCCGCACCGTCCCCGGAATCCTTGCCGCCCTCGCGCTGCTCGTCGCCGCGGTCGCCCTGGCCGCCGAGCTGCCCAAGCTGCCCAAGGACATCCCGCTGCCCAAGGCCGCCAAGAGCCCCGGAGTCGTGACCTTCAAGCACACGACCCACGTCAAGGCGGAGTCCGCCGACTGCACGGCCTGCCATCCCAAGGACTGGCCGATGAAGCCCGGCGCCAAGAAGCCGGAGATCAAGCACAAGTCGATGAACAAGGGCGAGCTGTGCGGCAAGTGCCACGCCGAGGGGAAGGCCGCGTTCAACCTCGAGGACTGCGAGAAGTGCCACGCTTCGGAGGAGTAGCGGTCGTCGCCGGGCTATCGGTGAGAGGGTCGTCGGTCGTAAGTTCAGGCTCGTAAGTCGTTCCAAGTCGTCGGTCTGCGGTCGGAAGGGAGCTGGTCATGGATAGCGTCGCGGGGTTCTTCCTTGGATTGGGCGTGTGGTTCGGGTTCGTCTTCGCGATTCCGATCGCCATGGCGCTGATGCTCGGCGTCATCGCCCTGTTCGCGAAGCTCACCGGCTACAAGGAGCAGGTCGCGCCCATGGCCAGCTGGCTCGCCTTCGACCCCGAGCTGGCGTACGCCCCCGGGCACACCTGGCTCAAGCAGAGCGGCGAGCGGATGCGCGTGGGCCTCGACGACCTGGCGCTACGGCTGCTCCCCAACGTCGCCTCGGTGAAGGGCGCCGAGGCCGGCAGGTCGGTCGCCGCCGGCGAGACGCTCTTCGTCCTCAGGCTCGGCTCGGTCGAGGTCTCCATCCCCTCGCCGATCAACGGCAAGGTGACCGCGGCCAACGACGACGGCGCGAGCGACCTGAAGAAGAACTGGCTGGTGGAGCTGGAGCCCGCGGGCGACGCCTACAAGTCGCTCCCCCGCGGCGAGGCGGCGCGCGAGTGGCTGACCTCGGAGGCGGGGCGCCTGGTCGGCTTCGCCGAGCGCGAGCTGGGCCTGGCCGCGGCGGACGGCGGCGAGGTGTCCATCCACTCCGTCGACTCGGTTCCCGCGGACAAGTGGAACGCCCTGCTCAAGGACTTCCTCAAGGTGGAACCGAAGAAGGCGTAGCGGTCCACTGCGCCGAGAGGCGCGCAGGATTCATCGACGGCCCCGGCGAGCGATCGCCGGGGCCGTCGCCTTGGGTGGGGCCGCCGGGAGGCCGTAGAGTCCGGCGTGCGTGGAACGCGAGAGGACGACAGACGGCGGGCGCGACGCCCACCTCGACTGGATGAGGACGGCGGGGGTCGTCGCCATCCTCGCCTCGCACGCCATCGTCCCCTACATGGAGCACGCTCCCGACTGGTACGTGCTCGACCTGCGGCGCTGGTTCGCCTTCGACGGCCTCGGCCTCGTCTCGGAGGCCGTCTGCATCCCGCTGCTCTTCTTCGTCGCCGGCGCCGTCCTGCCCGCCTCGCTGGCCCGGCGGGGACTGGCCTCCTTCGTCCGCTCGCGGGCCCTGCGGCTGCTCGTACCCCTGCCGCTGGGCCTGGCGAGCTTCGTGGCGATGGCGGACTGGCTGCGGGCCTGCCGGCACTCGGGGCCGGTGGGGTTCCTCCAGCACTGGCCTCACTACTGGAGCTGGGACCTGAACCACGGGCACCTGTGGTTCCTGCCCTATCTCTTCGTGCTCTCGGCGGCGGCGGCGCTGGCGGCGCGATGGCGGCCCCGCGCGTTCGACGCGGCGCTGGCCTCCGAGCCCCGGCCGCCCGGCGCCGGGATGCTCGCGACGTTCGCCTTGGGCGTCGGCCTGGCCAAGGCCGCGCTGCTCCTGGTCACCGACGACCAGACCTGGCTCGACTCCCTGCTGCTCAACGTCCAGCCCTCCCGCGTGCCCTTCAACGTCGGGTTCTTCCTGCTCGGCCTGGCGTCGACGTTCGGCCGGTGGCACGAGGCGCCTGCCAGCCGCAGGCGTGCGCGGGTGGCCACGCTCGTCGCGATGCTCTCCTCCGCGGGGCTGATCTTCGTGGCCTGGCTCGGGCGGCCGCCTCCGCTGGCGGCGTTGAAGGTCGCCGACGGACTGCTGCATGCGACCGTGGCGGTCAGCGCGCTGGTGATGATCGACGAGTGGATCCGGCTGCGTGCAGGCCGGCCCGCCGGGCTCGGTCGATCGCTGGTGGCGTCCAGCTACGGCATCTACCTCGTGCACTACGGGCCGGTCCTGGCGTACGGAGCCCTCCTCGTGGAGGCGCCGTGGCATCCGGTGGCCAAGTATCTGGCGGTCGTCGCCGCGAGCCTGACGACGAGCTGGCTCGCCGCGGAGGGACTGAGAAGGCTGCCGGGCCTTCGGCGCGTGCTCTGAGGCCGGGGTCTCGCTCGTCTTGCCGCTGTGCACCCAAAGTGTTTGAATGAGCGGCGCCGCATTCGGAGTGGGGACTCGAAGGGCCGAGGGTCTCTGAAGAAAGAGGAAAGCCCAATGAGGTCGGCAATCATCGCGATGGCGTGCGTCATCGTCGTGGCCGCGGGGACGTCTGCCTGTGTGACGACCTGCACCGCAGAGGCGCGAGCTTCGGTGGTGGTGACCGTCGTGGACGCCGCAGAGAAGGTAGTGACCGACGCGAAGGTCACGTTCCGGGTGGACGGCGGCGTGGAGCAGAAGGCGGAGTGCCAGGGTACCTACGCGAACATGTGCGACAAGTGGCACGCCGGGTTGGAGGACTCCGGGACCTTCGTCATCGTGGCCACGAGCGCCGACGGCACCAAGAGGGCCGAAAAGACAGTGGTCGTGAAGAGGGACGAGTGCCATGTCCAGACCGAACTGGTCATGCTGGTCCTTGAGTAGCCGAGGCGCGTTCTCGGGTAGTTTGCGGGCTGATGCCCGCCTCGAAGCGACAGCTCACCGGACTGACCCTGGCCGAGCTCACCGGCCTGCTCGACAGCCGCGCGCGCGCCCTGGCCGCGCTGCGCTGGCTGCACGAGTCCGAGCCCGTGCCAACCTCGCTGCCCGAGCGAATCCCGGGCGTGGCGCCGGAGGCTTGGGCGAAGGTTCGCGAGGCGTGCGAGCTTTCGCTCCCGCGCATTGCCGTTCGACAGGCCGCCTCGGACGGCACCGTGAAATACGCCTTCGAGGCTGCTGCTGACGCTGCGCGCTTCGAGTCGGTGCTCATCCCCGCCGACGGACGAAGCACGCTCTGCGTCTCGAGCCAGGCCGGCTGCAGTCGTCGCTGCGCGTTCTGTGCGACCGCGCGCCTCGGGCTTACCAGGAACCTCACGGCAGGGGAGATCGTCGCGCAGTTCCTGCTGGCGAAGTCCGACGCGCCCCAGGGATCCCCGCTGCGCAACGTGGTCTTCATGGGCATGGGCGAGCCCTTCGACAACCTCGACGAGGTCCTGCGAGCGGTGGAGATCCTGACCCAGCCGCCCGCGCCTTCACTCGGCGCAAGTCACGTCACGGTTTCGACCTCGGGCGTGCTGCCGGGGATGGAGCGCTTCCTGCGCGAGTGCCAGGCGCACCTGGCGCTCTCGCTGAACGCCACGACCGACGCGCAGCGCGCCGAGCTGATGCCGCAGACCAGGCAATGGCCCATCGCGGAGCTCATGGGCCTGCTGCGGCGCTCCTGCGAGGGCTCCGACCGGCTCTTCTTCGTCGAGTACGTCATCCTCGACGGCTTCAACGACGCGGACGACGACGCGCGCCGGCTGGTGGAGCTCCTGCAGGGGATCCGCGCGCGGGTGAACCTCATCCCGCACAACGCCTTCGAGGGCTGCGGCTACGGGCCGGCGAAGAGGGAGCGGATCCTCGCGTTCCAGAAGATCGTCCACGAGGGCGGTGTGCGGTGCCTGCTGCGCTCCTCGCGCGGTGAGGACATCGACGCCGCGTGCGGGCAGCTGGCCGGTCGCCGCAGCTGAGTCAGCCTCCGGTGGGCCCCCTCTCCCGGCCCGACGAATCCGACGCGGCCAACGGTTCGCACTCCAAGACTTCGTGGCGCGGCCGACGATGCTCGCCCACGAGAACCCTCCTGCGTTGCCCGGCGAGGCCGGCCGGCCGCACGCTGCCCGACTTCGAACGCAGGGAGGGGATCCATGACGAGGCGAGAGTTCCTGGAAGCGGCGGTGGCCTTGACCGTGAGCGGCACCGCGCAGGCCGCGGGCTCGGCGGGCGCGCAGTCCACTCGGGCCATACCCCGGCGGCGCCTGGGGACCACCGGGGTGGAGGTGTCCATCCTCGGGCTGGGCGGCGCGCACATCGGCATCCAGAAGACCGAGCAGGAGAGCATCGGGCTCATTCGCCGAGCCGTGGACGGCGGCATCACCTTCCTCGACAACTGCTGGGACTACCATCTGGGCCAGAGCGAGCTGCGCATGGGCAAGGCGCTGCGCGACGGCTACCGGGAGCAGGCGTTCCTCATGACCAAGATCGATGGGCGGGATCAGAAGACCGCCGCCCAGCAGATTGACGAGTCGCTTCGTCGCCTGCAGACCGACCGCCTCGACCTGTTGCAGTTGCACGAGGTCATCCGCCCGGACGATCCCTCCCGCGCCTTCGGGCCCGGCGGGGCGATCGAGGCGATGGTCGCGGCCAGGAAGGCTGGCAAGGCGCGCTTCCTCGGCTTCACCGGCCACAAGTCGCCCGACTACCACCTGAAGATGCTGGAGACCGCGCGAGCGCAGGGCTTCCGCTTCGACACGGTGCAGATGCCGCTCAACGTCCTCGACGCCCACTTCGAGAGCTTCGAGCAGAAGGTCTTGCCGGTCCTGGTGCGCGAGAAGATCGGTGTGCTGGGCATGAAGCCCATGGGCGACCGCTTCATCCTCGACGCCAAGGCGGCGACCGCGCCGGAGTGCCTGCGCTACGCGCTGAGCCTGCCGACGAGCGTCGTCATCACCGGCATCGACTCCCAGCCGATCCTCGACCAGGCGCTCGCGGTCGGCCGCGGCTTCCAGCCGTTCTCGGAGGAGGAGATCCGCCCGCTGCTGGCCAAGACCGCGGCGACAGCCAAGGACGGCGCGAACGAGAAGTACAAGACGAGCCACCACTTCGACGGCACCTGGCAACACCCGGAGTGGCTAGGGCCCTGAAGCAGATCAGGCGACGGCCGACACCCGCTGGCGCGACTCGAGCACCAGCTTGAGCACCTGGTCGAAGCCGGACAGGCGCACCGACGGCGGCCGCGCGTCCGCCGCCTGCGCGTGCTGCAGGTGCCGCCGCGTCGCCGAGTCCGCGGAGATGATGTTGAGCCGCTCCCGGTACTCCACCGAGATGTAGGTGCCGTACTCGGCCCACGCGTCGAGCGCGCCGGTGACCTGCGCGATCTTCACGTCCTTGGTCTGGCTGTCCCCGACCACCACCACGTCCTTCGGGTCCAGCTTGAAGTCCGCGCAGATCCGCAGCAGGCCCCGCGGGTCGGGCTTCTCGTAGTCCTTCGGCAGCTCGACGACCGGGCAGGCGAGCTGGACCCCGCCCGACTTCTGCCGCTCGAGGATCTCCTTGGCCACGCCGGTGTGCGGGAACGGGAAGGCGGGCAGCGTGTAGAGGGCCGTGAGCAGCCCGTCGAGCTTCATCTTCAGCACCCGGCGCTCCACCGGGTTGCGCGGCGCGTCGGTGAGGGCGATGACCGGGACGCCCAGCGCCTTGAGCTCGGTCAGGGTCTCCACCACGTGCTTGTACGGGCGCAGGTAGCGCTGGCGCGCCGCGCTGAACGCCTCGCGGGCCGGGGTGATGACCAGGTTGTCGAAGGAGTTGAACTCGGGGAAGGCCTGGAAGAGCGAGGACTCCTGGACGGCGAACGGGTACTCGTTCGACTCGTAGCGCTCGTAGACCTCCTTGAGCGCCTGCACCACCTTGATGCGCGGGTAGCCGGTCGTGCGGCACAGGCTGTCCACCATCGCCTCGAGGCAGGGGACGATGTAGTCCACCCACGAGTAGAGGGTGTTGTCCATGTCGGTGACGACGGCGCGAATCATCTCGTCTCTTCTCCAGGCACCCCGAGTGTCCTCGAGGGGCTAGTAGGGACCGGCCTCCGCGCCGGCTTCCTCGGCTACCTTTTTCGCGTCGTGTAGGCCGGGGCGCCGACGCGCGCGTAGGCGGCCGCCTCGCGCTGGGCCATCTTCAGGTCGAACAGCTTGTCGGCCACCGCGACCAGCCGGTCGCCGTTGAGCACGCCGCGGCGCAGCCGGGCCGGCAGGCCGTCGTAGCCCAGGTGCGCGCCGCTGATGGCGCCCGCCATGGCCGCCACCGAATCGGCGTCGCCGCCCGCGCGCAGCGCGACGTTCATGCAGGCCCGGAAGTCCTCGGGCTCGCGCAGGAAGGCGTAGAGCGCCATCAGCACGCTGGGCACCACGAACGGGCTGATGCCCGGCCAGTCGCTCTGCTGCAGCGGGGCCAGCCCGGCGCGGGCGATGACCCGGGCGGCGGCGGCGGGTTCGAAGCGCGAGAGCTGCGGCAGCCGTTCGATCTCGCGGGCGAGATCCGCGTCCAACGCGGCGACGACCTGCGCGATCTTGTAGCAGTAGATGTCCAGAGGCAGCGGCTCGTCGAGGTTCAGCGCCACCGCCGCGGCGATGGCGGCGCCGCCCGCCTGGGCGCGCCGATCCTTGTGGGTGATGACGCCCTGCAGCTCGGCGTCGCGCGGGATGCGGGCGAGGGCGTCGAAGTGGAGCAGGCCCAGCGGCGAGGCGCGGACCGCGGCGCCGTTGCCGGCATGGCCGATGGCGGCGCCGGCGCTCATCCACGGAACGCCCTGCAGCAGCCGCTCGACGGCCTCGGTGCAGGCGGCGCCGGCGGCGAGGATGGTGCCGTCGCGCCAGAGCAGCGCGATGCGCTGGGCGATGGCCCGCCCGTCCACCTTGCCCTCGGCGACGATGGCCTCGGCCACTGCGAGGGTCATCTGCGTGTCGTCGGTGTACTGGCCCTTCTGGAAGCGGCCGCGCGGGCGCAGGACGAAGTCCTCGGCGATGGTGGGGATGCGCGCGATGGACTCCGGCGTCGCGCCCTCGAACGGAAAGCCCAAAGCATCCCCGATCGCGCCACCCAGCAAGGTTGCGCGGAAACGGTCTCGGAGCTCTTCGTGGGCCAGCGGCATGCTCGGGCAGCGAGTGTAGCGACCGCCTCCAACAGTGGCAACGACGGGTCGGGCTCCGGCGGGTCTGGCTCACTGAACGCTTGACGCACTCTCTAGAGAGCGGGTTCCACCCGGCACACCCCGGACCTCATCGCCGGGAACCCGGAGATGGGATCCAGCGCCGCGCCGTCCGTCAGCAGGTTCGCATTGGCCTTGGCCCAACCCGCGGGGATCACCGCCGCCCTAGGGTGCACGCGGTCGGTGACGCGCAGCCGCATCTCGATGCGCCCAAACGGGGATACCAGGGCCACCCGCCGGCCATCGGCGAGCTTCGCCGCCGCCGCCGCGTCGGGGTGCAGCTCGACGAAGGGCTCGGGCGAGTTGGTGGCGATGGAGTGGATGTTGTGGAACTGGGAATTGATGTGGTTGCGCCCGCGCGGCCCGCTGACGAGCCACAGCGGGAACTCGGCGGTCGGCTGCCGGGCCGGGGCAACCCAGCGCGGCAGCGGCTCCTGGCCGAACCTCTCGAGCAGCGGGCTCTTGAGCTCGATCTTCCCGGTGGTCGTCGGGTAGCGCGGCGTGCCGGTGGCGGTCGGCGTGGGCTGGTGCGCCGGGTCGAGCATCCAGGGCACCTTCGGCGCGCCGATGGCCTTCTGGAAGCTCGGCCAGGGGAAGTACTCGCCCAGGCCACACGCCTTGGCCAGCTCGAAGACGATCTTCCAGTCGGGCCAGGCCTCGTGCTGCTCCTTGACGATGCTGGAGCGGAACTCGGGGTCGAAGGCGGTCGCCGCCGACTCGGCGAAGGTCGCGGCCGGGAGCACGTAGTCGGACAGCTCCCCGGTCGCGGTCAGGAACGGGTCCACCGAGACCAACAGCTCGAGCTTCGAGAGCGCCTGCTTGAGCCTGGCCGAACCGGCCCAGGTCACCGAGGCGTTGCAGCCGAAGAAGAGGAGCGCGCGCAGCGGGTAGGGCTGGTCCTCGAGGATCGCCCGCGGGTAGAGGTTCGCCTGCGCCTGGCGGTTGAAGACCTCGTAGAGCGGATACTCGTCGTAGCCGATGGGCTTCTTCGCCGGCGTCGGCGGCACGGGGAGCGCGGTCCGCAGGCGGTAGAGCTGCGGGAGGATCTCGTTGGCGAAGTTCGGCCCGGCCTTCTCGAACAGGGCCACCCCGCCCGGAGCGTCGACGCCGCCGAGCAGCGCCTGGATGGCCGCGATGGCGCGGATGGTCTGGATGCCGTTCTCGTGGTGCTCGACGCCCAGGCCGTCCCAGATGGCCGTCGGCCCCTGGCCGGCCATCGTCCGCGCCGCCTTGGCGATCAGCTCCGCGGGCACGGTCGTGACCTGCGAGGTCCGCTCCAGCGTCCACTCCGACACCAGCGCCTTCAGCTCCTCGAGGCCGACCGTCTCCTCGGCGGCGATCCGGGCGTCGACGAGGCGCTCGTCCAGCAGCAGGCGCAGCATGCCCAGCGCCAGCGCGCCGTCGGTCCCCGGCAGGATCTGCAGGTGCAGGGTCGAGCCCTTGGTGTGGTGGGTGCGGACCGGGTCGATGACGATGAGGTTGCGGCCTTCGCCGGACTTGCTGGCCACCTGGTGCGCGAACGGCGGCATCGAGTGGTGCGGGTTGGCGCCCCAGAGCACCAGCGTCCGCGCCTTGGGCAGGTCCGGGAAGTAGCCGGAGCCGACGGTGAGCGCCTTGCCCATCCGCAGCGCGGCCTCGCAGAGGCTGGCGACCGTCGACAGGTTGGGCGAGCCGAAGGCGTAGCAGAACCGCTGCAGGTAGCCGATGGCCGGGTGGCGCACGAACGGCCAGCCGGTGTGCAGCGCCATCGCCGGACCGCCGTGCTTCTTCTTCACCGCCAGCAGGCGTTCGGCGATCTCCGGGATGGCCTGCGACCAGGGGATCTCCCGGAAGCGGCTGCCCTCTCGCTTCAGCGGCCGGCGGATGCGGTCCTCGGCGTGGACGATCTCCGGCAGGGCGTGGCCGTGCTGGCAGAGGAAGCCGCGAGTCGGCGACTTGGCGTCTCCTTCGACCTTGAGGATGCGCCCGTCGCGCACGGTGGCCACGAAGCCGCAGTAGGCGGTGCAGATGCGGCAGGTCCCGGAGAGGCTGCGCGTCTTGGTCGAGACCGAGGCGCTGCCCACCGCGCCCACGCCGGCCGCGGCCGCACCGAAGCCGGTGACCTGCAAGGCCTTGAGCAGGTCGCGCCGGGTCAGGCGCAGGCGCTCGACGGCGCGCGTCGGTTTGCGGTCCTCGGTCACGCCGCCTCCGTGGGCTTGACGACGACGGCCCGCGCACGCTCCGGGCAGACCTCTTCGCAGCGCCCGCACCCGACGCACCGGTCTTCCCTGAAGTTCGGCGCGAGCGAAGGCCCGGTCAGCTCGATGGCGCTGTCCGGGTAGGGGCAGGCGTAGTAGCAGAGCCGGCAGATGCCGTCGCCGGTCCAGGGCAGGCACTTCTTCTTGTCCAGCTCGGGCCTGCCCATCTTCACCAGCGGCTGGAGGGCTGCGAGGTCGCCGGCGGGCGTCGGGATCAGCGCGCCGGTGGGGCAGGCCTCGGTGCAGCGCATGCACAGCGTGCAGGCGCTCTCGCGCGCGGCGACGAAGGGCGTGTCGGTGCCCCGCAGGTCCAGCGAGGCGTCGAAGCGGATGGCCTTGGGCGGGCAGACCTGGGCGCAGCGCTGGCAGCGGATGCAGCGCGCCGCGAAGTCGCGGTGGGCGCGCGGCGGGCGCAGCCGCGGGGCCGTGGCCCGGTCACGGCCCCAGACGGCGACGATGGCCAGCGCCGGGACCGCGCCGAGCAGGAGCCTGCGCTCGGGCTCGGTCGGCTTCTCGATGGGAGCGATCGTCGGCTTGCCGAGCTTGAAGGAGAGCGCGCCGGGAGCGCAGGCGGCGATGCACAGCCCGCAGCGCTCGCAGCCGGCGCCGACCTTCCCGGCCGCCGGATCCTGCAGGAGGTTGCAGACCTGGTTGCACAGGCCGCAGTCGGTGCACTTGGGCGCGGCGCGCTCGACGCGAATCGGCGAGACCGCGCCGAGGACGCTCATCAGCGCGCCGCCGGGGCACAGGTAGCGGCAGAAGCCGGCGCGGGCGAAGAAGGTGTCGAAGAGGAAGGCCGCGAGGACGGCGAGGGAGCCCAGGCCCAGCGATCCCAGCACCACCGCGCGCAGGACGGACCGGCCGACGACGGCGGGGGGATAGAAGACCGGCGCCACCTGCGTCCCGGCGAGCAGCGCGATCACCAGCACCCCGCCGAGGACGAGGAAGGAGAGCCGGCGCGGCATCGGCCGGTCGCGCGGGGGGAAGCCGAGCTTCGCCAGCAGCGTGCGAGCGGCGTTGGAGATGGCGAGCACGGTGCGGTACGGGCACATCCAGCCGCAGAAGAACCGGCCGAGCAGCGCGACGAGCACGACCGTGGGCACCAGGCCCAGGAGCGTCGTCACCCCGGGCGAGAGAGCGAAGAGGACGCCCAGACCGGCCAGCGGATCCAAGAACTCGATGCCGAAGAGGCGGAGGGTCCACGGCGCGCCGGAGAACGGGGGCGGCGAGGCGGGCAGCCCGAGCCAGGCCGCCCACTGGTACCAGCGGCCCTCGGCCGAGAAGGCGCTCGCCGCGCCGGCAGCCCGCAGATGCCACAGCGGCACGCCGAGGATGAACAGCCAGGAGCCGAGGAGCGACGCTCGGCGCAGCCACTGGTACAGCCGGTGGCGGCGGACGGGGAGGTCGATCGGTGCGGCCGGGTTGGACATGCCCGGCGATTGTGGCCCGCCGCGCGGTCAGCGGCAAACGCGGCGGCGCGCAAGCGGGGAACTCACGACACCCCGAGCTCGTCGAGGGGCCAGAGCTCAAATCCGTGTGGACGCGGCCCGGCACCCCGAGCTCGTCGAGGGGCCGGAGATCAATCCGTGTGGACGCGGCGGTCCAAGTTCGAGGTGCGGACGCAAATTGGGCCAGAGTTCACCCAGACCGAACTCTGGCCCCTCGACGGGCTCGGGGTGTCGGAGGCTACTTCCCCATCAGCCAGAACTCGTTGCCGTCCGGGTCGACGAAGCGGCACTCCATGCCCCACTCGTGCTGCGTCGGCGGGACGGTGAACTTCACGCCCTTCTTCTTCAGCGCGGCGTAGGCCTTGTCGGTCTTCTCGTCCACCGCGAAGAGGATGCCGGTGTTGCCCTTCTCCTGCGGCTTCATCTCGCACAGGTGGATGCGCATGCCGTTCTTGTCGGCGCCGACGGTGAGCCAGTGCTCCATGTCGTCGAGGACCTTCAACCCCAGCTTCTGCGTGTAGAACTTCCGGGCGGCCTTCAGGTTCTTGACGACCACGGCGACGGTCACGGGCGAGAGCTTCATGGGTGGACCTCCAGGATCGACGGGTTGGTGATGACGCGGCGGGTCATCCACTACACCCGGTCGCGCCGGGGTGCACGCGACCGCGCAAGCCAGCGCCGCGGGTTGTCGGGCCGACGGAGTTGAGCGGCGCATCCCGGGGCCGTTATTGTGCTCGGACCGTTCAGTCGCCGGGCCCCACGGATGGGGTCCCCAGGCGACTGCGGCAGGGGGGTTCAAGTGAAGCGGCTGATCAAGGAGTACGGCAAGCGGGTGGCGGAACCGTCGCGCGCCAAGGCCGAGAAGTCGCAGCTCGGAGCCTACAAGGCGAAGGCCTCGACCAAGTCGTGGGCGACGAAGAAGACCGCCAGCCTCGACAGCTGGACGACGAAGAAGAAGGCGGCCAAGAAGCCCGTCCGCGCGACGAAGGCGAAGGGCGTGACCAAGAAGAAGAAGGCCGCGCGCTAGTTAGCGGTTCGGAGTTCCAACGCAGCACCTAACGAAGCAAAAAGTGGGAGGAACACCATGGGTCTGCTGAGCAAGCTGACGAAGGCCACCACGCCGCAGAAGAAGCCGGCCGACGACGCGCTGTTGCTCCACGGCATGATGTGCATGGCCGGCGCCGACGGGACGATCGAGGACGCCGAGATCGCGACCGTCGAGGGCTACTTCATGCAGTTGCCGGAGTTCGAGGGCAAGGACTTCCAGGAGGTCCTGTTCGCCGCCAAGAAGATCCTGGCGCGCTGCCCCTCGATGCCCGAGAGCGTGAAGTCCCTGGCCGATCTGTCCTCGCCCATCCTGAAGAGGAAGATGTTCGTGCTCGCCGCCGACATCGCCATGGCCAGCGGCGACGTGGACGAGGCCGAGGACGAGATCCTCGAGAGCATGCAGCGCGTGCTCAACGTGGACGACGAGACCGCCAGCAAGGTCCTCGAGGTCCTGAACATGAAGTACCAGAAGGTCTGAGCGCAGACGCCGCACCTGCCATCCCGGGCCCCGGCGTCCTTCGTGGAGCCGGGGCCCCTCCATTTCGAACCATCCTGCCGCAGCGAGGTGCGCCGTGGTCGACGCCAAGAGCCTGCAGGTCAAGCGCGAGAAGGCCCTCCAGGACGAGCTGTCTTCACGCCAGGACGTCAAGAAGGGCGTCGCCAAGATCCACGAGATGTGGAGCGGCCGCGGCTTCGGCCCCCGGCGCGCGCTCTTGACCCACTCGCTGCGCCTCACCCGCTCGATGAGCCCGGAGATCGCCGACAGCGTCGCCCGCTGCCGCGAGCTGTTGAAGTTCGACCGGCCCATCGAGCTCTACATCAAGCCGGATCCGATGTTCCAGGCGACCTGCATGAAGAACGCGAGCGGGCCGCTGGTCATCGTGCTCTCCTCGCGCCTGGTCGAGTGCTTCACCCCCGAGGAGCTGCAGTTCGTCCTCGGCCACGAGCTGGGCCACGCCGTCTTCGATCACTTCCGGCTGCCGATGCCCGCGCTGACGCTGGTCGAGCGCGCCGCGGTGCCGCTGGTCAGCCGCCCGGTCGCGCTGCAGCTGTACGCCTGGGCCCGAGCCGCCGAGCTGTCCGCCGACCGCGTGGGCCTGGTCTGCGCGCAGGACCCGGACGCCGCCGCCAGCGGGTTCTTCAAGCTGGCCTCGGGCACGTCCACCCCGCGCGTGCGGCCGGACCTCGCCTCGTATGCCGCGCAGGTCACCGCGCTGGGCAGCGTGCCGCTGGCCCGCGACAAGGAGTACGACGCCAGCCGCGACGACCTGGACTGCTTCTCCACGCACCCGTACAGCCCGGTGCGCGTGCGCGCCATCTACGCCTTCTCGCAGAGCCAGATTTACAAGAAGGCCGTCGACCGCGGCGCCGGCACCCTCACCGACGAGCAGCTCGAGGAGATGGTCGGCAAGGACATGCAGCTGATGGACCCCGGCTACCTCGAGGAGAAGAACGAGCAGAGCGACCTCTTGCGCCGCCTGCTCTTCAGCGCCGGCGCGGTCGTGGCCGCGGCCAACGGCGTCGTCGAGGACTCGGAGGTCGAGGCGCTCGGCACCCTGCTAGGCAACGAGGAGGTCGAGAACCTCGCCCAGCGCGTGGACACCGCCAAGAAGGACCTCGACGGCCGCATCAAGGCCGTGGTCGAGAGCAACGTCCCGCTGCTGCGCCGCGCCCAGCTGATGCAGCACCTGACGATCATCGCGGGCGCCGACGGCAGCGTGGACGACCTGGAGCTCGAGGCGCTGCGCTCCATCTCCACCAAGCTGGGCGTCGACTTCAGCGTCGTGGCGCACACGCTCGCGGCGGCCTCGGCGCCCATCGACTGAGCCCGCCGCCTGACCCATCCCAAGGTTGCCTGCTTCAAACTTCTGCCTCGACCGGGCTCCGAGCCTCGCAGGGCTCGGCGCTCGATCGGCGAGGGAGGGGCGGTACGGAGCCCCAAGCGTCAGCGCGGGGAGGACACGAGCCCTGGCGGTGACCGGGACCGGTGTCGGCGAGGGGTCCAGGTGAGTCCTTGCTCGGCTCCCTGACCGTCACTGCGCGGGGCAGGTGTCCTCCGCGCGCTGACGCTTGCGGCTCAGCGCCCGGTGCGCCGCCCGGACTACCGAGGAGTTTCGGGCGGCCGCCTGCGACCCTTGGTGCCTTCGGCGGCCTCCGCGGAACACGGGAGCGAGATCTTCGAGAAAGACGCGCCCCGAGTTCCGAGGAGGTCGAAACGAGCAGACAGTGTCTCCCCTCCCTCGCCGAGCGGGAGAGGAGCAATGCAAAGCGAAGAGGCGAGTCGAGGCAGAGCGTCAGCGCCGGCAGCCCTGGGAGGGGCAGGGGGGCGGGCCACCGACTGAAGACTGAAGGGCGACCGAAACCCCTGCTCTCACCTTCCAGCGACGAGCTGGCCGTCGACTTCAACATCGTGGCGCACGCGCTCACGGCGGCCTCGGCGCCCATCGACCGAGCGAGCTCTGGTTTTAGTGGCGCCCCGCCGCCCGTCCGACCTGACACGGAGGCCGGACGCTACTGACGGCCCCACATTTCCCCAGGCTCCGCCCACCGGGTGAAGCCCGAGGAGCGGCTTGGCGCATGACCGAATCGGTGTTCGAGGAGCTCCGCAAGTTCGTCGCCCCGGAGATCGTCTTCGGGCCAGGCGCCCGCAAGCTCGTCGGGCGCTACGCGCGAAACCTGGGGGCGCGCCGGGCGCTGCTCGTCAGCGACCCGGGCGTGGTCCGCGCGGGTTGGACGGGCGAGGCGGCGGCCGACCTGGCGGAGGCCGGCGTCCCGGCCTCGATCTTCACCGGCGTCTCGCCCAATCCCCGCGCCGAGGAGGTGATGGCCGGGGCTGCCTACGCCCGGGTCGAGGGCTGCGACCTGCTGGTGGCCGTCGGCGGGGGCAGCGTCATCGACACGGCCAAGGGCATCGGCATCGTCAGCGCCAACGGCGGGCACATCCTGGAGTACGAGGGCGTGGACCGCGTGCCGCTGCCCATTCCGCCGCTCATCTGCGTGCCGACCACCGGCGGGACCTCGGCGGACGTGTCGCAGTTCGCCATCTTCAGCGACCCGGTCGAGCGGACGAAGGTGGCGGTGATCAGCAAGGCGGTGGTGCCGGACATCGCGCTGGTGGACCCGGTCACGCTGACGACCCTGGAGCCGCGCCTCGCCGCCTCGACGGGGATGGACGCGCTGGTCCACGCCATCGAGGCCTTCGCCTCCAACGCCCACTCTCCGCTGACCGACCTCCACGCGCTGCAGGCCATCCGGCTCGTCTGGCCCAACCTGCTGCCCTCGGTGAAGAACCCTCGGGACGTGGGGCTGCGCACCCAGGTGATGCTGGGCAGCCTGGAGGCAGGGCTGGCGTTCTCCAACGCGAGCCTGGGCGCGGTCCACGCGCTGGCGCACAGCCTGGGCGGGCTGCTCGACCTGCCGCACGGCGAGTGCAACGCGCTGCTGCTCGAGCCGGTGCTGCGCTTCAACTACCCTTCGGCGGCCGAACGCTACGACCAGGTGGGCGCGGCGATGGGGCTGGACCTCCGGGGGATGCGCACGAAGGAGAAGAAGGCTGCGCTGCTCGCGGCGCTCGACCACCTGCGCGTCGAGCTTGGGCTCGACGCCTCGCTGGGAGTCTGGGGAGTGCACCGCAGCGACGTGCCGGAGTTGGCGGAGCACGCCTCGCTCGACCCCTGCGCGGTGACCAACCCGCGGCCGGTGGCGCGCCGCGACCTCGAGGTCCTCTATGAGGAGGCGCTCTGATTCCGGCTCGGGTGGCAGTCCCGAGGAGCTGCGCCGGCGCATCATCGGGCTGGGCGAGCAGTCGCTGCGCAAGAGCTACTACCCGGAGCTGCGCCGGCGCCTCGACGAGCTGGAGCGGTTCCGGACGCTGCTCGACCAGGCCAGCGACGCCATCTTCCTCATCGAGCTGCCCGGAGGCCGCCTCGCCGACGTGAGCGAGGCGGCGTGCCGCATGCTCGGCCGTCCCCGCGAGGGGCTGGTGGGCAAGCAGACCCGGGAGGCGCTGCCGGAGATCGCCGAGCTGGCGCGGGTTCCCTCGGGAGGAACCCGGCGCATCGCCACGCTGCACGGGGCCGGCGGGGTCGCGATCCCCGTCGAGGTCCAGGTGGCCGAGGTGGCCTTCGAGCGGTCGCGCTACGTGGTGGCGGTCGCCCGGGACGTGACCGAGCGCCGGCGGGCCGAAGAGGCCCTGGAGTTCCTGGTGCGCGCGGGCGTGCGGCTCGGCGCCTCGCTGGACGTGCGCGACACCGTCGAGAGCGTCCTCGCCTTGGCGATCGAGCGCCTGGCGGAGGTCGCCGCGGTCTACCAGCGCCGCCCCGACGGCTCGCTCCTGCGGCTGGGGATGGCGTGCCGCCACGCCGAGCACCGGGAGATCGCCCAGGAGCTCCAGCGCCGCTTCCCGATGCCCGAGGGTGACCAGCTGGGGGTCGGGGCCTGCCTCGTCTCGGGAGAGGAGCAGCGCCTGCGCGACATCACCGACGAGGGCTTGGAAGCCTCGGTGCGCGACCCGGAGGAGCGCCGGCTCTGGGGCAAGCTGGGGATGCACTGCGCGCTCGTGCTGCCGCTGACCTCTCGCGGGAGCGTCCGCGGCGGGCTGCTGCTGGCCAACCTGAAGTGCGAGGAGCGCTGGACCGCCTCGCAGGCCAAGCTCGCCTCCGACTTCGCCAGCCGCGCCGCGGCCGCCCTGCAGAACGCCGAGCTCTACCGCGACGTGCGCGAGGCCAACCACACCAAGGACGAGTTTCTGGCCATCGTCTCCCACGAGCTGCGCACGCCGCTGACCTCCATCCTCGGTTGGTCCACCCTGCTCGGCTCGCGGGGGTCGCCGCGGCCCGACCAGGTCAGGGGCCTGGCCGCCATCGAGCGCAACGCCCGGTCGCTGGCGCAGATCATCGACGACCTGCTCGACGTCTCGCGCATCGCCGCGGGCAAGGTGCAGCTCGTCACCGCCCCGATCGATCTCACCCACGTGGTGCAGGTCGCGGTGGAGACGGTGCGGCCCGTCGCCCTCTCGCACGCCTTGGCGCTGGAGGTGATCGCCGCGCCGCTGCCGCACTACCTCGGCGACGCGAAGCGCCTGGAGCAGGTGGTGTGGAACCTCGTCTCGAACGCCGTGAAGTTCACGCCGCCGGGCGGGCGGGTGGAGGTGCGGCTGGAGGGTTCGCTCGAGGGACCGCGGATCGTCGTGCGCGACACCGGCCGGGGCATCGACCCGGCGTTCCTGCCGCACGTCTTCGAGCCCTTCCGGCAGGCCGACAGCTCGACGACGCGGCGCTTCGGCGGGCTGGGGCTGGGCCTCGCCATCGTGCAGCGGCTGGTGCGGCTGCACGGCGGCACCGTCTCCGCCCAGAGCGAAGGCGAAGGGCGCGGGACCACGTTCACGGTCTCGCTGCCGCCGCGGTGGGCCACCGCCGACGCTCGCCCCGAATCCGCGACGGCGGAGGGCCGGTCGACCTATGCCCAGGAGCTGGCGGGGATCAAGGCGCTGGTCGTCGACGACGATCCGGACACGCGCGAGCTGATCGGCGAGCTGCTGCGCGACGAGGGCGCGGAGTTCCAGCTGGCCGCGGACGTGCCCAACGCGCTCGCGGCGCTCGAGCGCGGATGGGCCAACGTGCTGCTGAGCGACCTGGCGATGCCGGGAGAGGACGGGTTCGCCCTGCTGCGCGAGGCCCGGGAGCGGGGCATCACCATCCCGGCCGCGGCGCTGACCGCGATGGTCCGCCCGGAGGACGCGCGCCGGGCGATGTCCGCCGGCTTCGACCGGTTCGTGAAGAAGCCGGTGGATCCGCGGCAGCTGGTGATCGCCGTTGGGGAGCTCGTCCCCGTCCCGAGCAGGGCAGGGCCGCTCGCGCCCATATGATGATGCGGGCCCGTCTCAGGATTCCCTAGGAAGTCCGGGGGTTTGTGGCGACGGGCCGCGAGGGCCCTCCAGGAACGTCAGTAAATCCGGATTGTTGCGAGGTAGGCTCCGGGCCTTCCCCGGAGCCTTCATGCGCCCATCCAACCTCGCCGCCGTGCTCGTCGCGTTGCTGCTCGCCGGCTGCGCCACGACCTCCTCGCTGACCCCGCCCGTCGCGCCGCGGCATCCCCAGGTGCGCGAGCTCCATGGCGACAAGTTCGTCGACGACTACTTCTGGCTGCGGCAGAAGGGCACGCCCGAGGTCGAGAGCTACTTGAAGGCCGAGCGGGCCTACGCCGACGCGTTCATGAAGCCGACCGCGGCGCTGCGGGAGCGGCTCTACCGGGAGATGGTCTCGCGAATCCAGGAGACCGACGTCGACGTGCCGTTCCGCATGAAGGGCGCCTGGTACTACTCGCGCACCGAGAAGGGCAAGCAGTACCCGGTGCATTGCCGCAAGAAGGGCACCCTGGAGGCGCCGGAGGAGATCCTCCTCGACCTGAACCAGCTGGCGCAGGGCAAGGAGTTCCTCTCGGTGCCGATGCAGGCCGTCAGCCCCGGCGGCGGGCTGCTGGCGTACCTGACCGACGAGACCGGCTTCCGCCAGTACACGCTGCGCATCCGCGACCTCGGCACCGGGCGCGACGGCGCCGAGGCGATCCCGCGCGTGACGAGCGTGGCGTGGTTCAACGACGACAAGACGCTGCTCTACACGGTGGAGGACGAGACCTCCAAGCGCTCGTACCAGGCGTACCGGCACACGCTGGGCTCGGCGAAGGACGAGCTGGTCTACGAGGAGAAGGACGAGCACTTCGACCTCTCCGTGGGCCGCACGCGCGACGACCGGATGCTCCTGCTCGAGTCCACCAGCCACACCACCAGCGAGGAGAGCTGGCTCGACGCGGACCAGCCGGCGGACTCGCCCAAGCTCATCCTCGGGCGCGAGGCGGGCCACGAGTACTACGTGGACCACCGCGAGGGCGTCTTCTACATCCGCAGCAACGACGCCGGCTGCCGCAACTTCCGGCTGGTGACCGCGCCGGTCTCCGATCCGTCCAAGGCGAGCTGGAAGGAGCTGGTCGGCTGCCGCGAGGACGTGATGCTCGAGGACGTGGACATGTTCCGGGACTTCTACGTCCTGCTCGAGCGCGAGGGCGGCTTCCCGCAGCTGCGCGTCGTGAGCCAGGCGAGCGGCGAGTCGCACCGGGTGGAGTTCCCGGAGAAGGCCTACTACGCCGGGCCGGACACCAACCGCGAGTGGGACGCCCGGCTCTACCGGCTCAACTACCAGTCGCCGATCACGCCGCCGTCGGTCTACGACTACGACGTCACCACCCGCCAGCGGACCCTGCTCAAGCAGCAGCCGGTGCTCGGCGGCTACGACCCCGCGCGCTACGAGGTGGAGCTGGTCTGGGCGCCCGCCAAGGACGGCGCGCAGGTCCCGGTCTGGCTGCTGCACCAGAAGGGCCTCGTGCGCGACGGCACGCACCCGGTGCTGCTCTACGGCTACGGAGCCTACGGCGTCCCCGAGGACGCCGCGTTCAGCTCGAACGTCTTCAGCCTCGTCGACCGCGGGGTGATCTTTGCGAGCGCGTTCGTGCGCGGCGGCGGCGAGCTGGGGAAGAAGTGGCACGACCAGGGGCGCATGGAGAACAAGATGAACTCGTTCACCGACTTCATCGCCGCGGCCGAGCACCTCGTCGGGCAGGGCTACACGACCAAGGACCGCCTGGCGATCTACGGCGGGAGCGCCGGCGGGCTGCTGGTGGCCGCGTCGACCAACCTGCGTCCGGACCTCTTCAAGGTGGTGCTGGCGGCGGTGCCGTTCGTGGACGTCATCAACAGCATGTACGACGAGAGCCTGCCGCTGACCGTCGGCGAGTTCGAGGAGTGGGGCAACCCGAAGATCCCGGAGCAGTACCGGACCATGATCCCCTACAGCCCCTACGAGAACCTGGCCGCGCGGGCCTACCCGACGATGCTGGTGGAGAGCAGCTACAACGACTCGCAGGTCATGTACTGGGAGCCGGCGAAGTACGTGGCGAAGCTGCGGACGCTGAAGACCAACCAGAACCCGCTCGTCTTCAACATCAAGATGGAGCCCGCGGGGCACGGCGGGAAGAGCGGGCGGTACGACCGGCTCAAGGAGCGGGCGTACACCTGGGCGTTCCTGCTGTGGCAGCTCGGGGTGGAGAAGCTCTGACCCTGTCTTCCCTGCCGGAGAACGCCGCGGGGTAGTGCCCGGCCTCTGTGCCGGGGGCGTGTCGGTCGCTCGCGGCGGTCGCGGTGGTCGGTCGCTCGTGGCGGTCGGATGACCGCCCGACGACTGCCGCCCCCGCCACGGAGGGCGGGCTCTACCCACCGCCGACGCTTAGATCTCGCGCCGCACGAACCGCTCCCGCAGGTGCTGCGCCACGCGGAAGCTGTTGGCCAGGATGGTCAGCGTCCCGGGCACCGCCCCCGAGCTGGGCATGAAGCTCCCGTCGGTGACGTAGAGGTTCTTCACCTCGTGCGCTTGGCAGTTCCTGTCGAGCACCGAGGTCGTAGGGTCGTTCCCGAAGCGGCAGCTTCCGTATTGAAGGTGCGGCGTGGTGACGCCCCAGGTCGTCGGGTAGACCTTGGTGGCCTCCGGCTGCATGGCCCGGAAGACCTCCATCCCGCGGTCGACGAGCAGGCGGCTGGTCTCGAAGTCGAAGGGGTGGTGCGCGACGTGGACGCGCGCGACGGGCAGGCCCCACTTGTCCTTCACGTTGGGGTCCAGCTCCATCCAGCAGCCCTTCCACGGGTAGAAGTCGGTGAAGACCTCGAACTCCGCCCAGACCTGCTCGCGGAACATCTTGCGCATCGCTTCCTTGAGCGGCGCGCCCCAGATCCCCTGGTCCTTGAAGATCTTCTGCGCGGCGAACACGAGGTTGCGGTGCAGCATGATGAAGTTGAACGTGCCGCCCTTGGGCGTGGGCAGCCCGGCCTTCTCGTTCCAGTAGTCGTCCTGGATGCTGCGCTGGAGGAACGGCAGGTCCATGTCCTTGGAGCCGAGCGCATCGATCAGTTTGCCGCGCTCCCAGAACGCACTGGCCTTTCCCGCGGTGGAGAAGACGAGGTGCTTGCCGACCAGGCCGTTGTTGTTGGCCAGGCCCTTCTGGAAACCGGGCTGGGAGGAGAGGAGCAGCAGCCTTGCGCTCTCGACGGCGCTCGCGGCCAGCACGACCACGCGCGCCTTCACCCCGCGCGCCCGGCCCTTCTCGTCCGCGTACTCGACGCCCACCACCTTGTTGTCCTGGCCGAGCACGATGCGCCGAGCCTGGGCCAGCGGGCGGATCTCGCAGCGCCCGGTCGCCTCGGCGGCGGGGAGCAGCGTCGAGAGCACGCTCGACTTGGACCCGTTCTCGCAGCCGTAGTCGCCGCAGAAGCCGCACTGGTTGCAGCCGGGACGGTTGCCGTAGGGCTGGGAGAGGACCGCGCGCGCCGTCGGGTAGGAGTGCAGCCCGAGCTTCTTGGCGGCCTCGTCCAGCGGACGGCACAGCGCGTGGCCGGCGAGCGGCGGGAGCGGGTAGGGCCGGCGCGGGAGGTCGAAAGGATTGGAGGCCGCGTCACCGGAGACGCCGATGCGCGCCTCGGCGAGATCGTAGAAGGGGTTCAGCTCTTCGAGCGTGATCGGCCAGTCGACGAAGTCCGCGTCCTTGATGCCCCCGGTCATCGAGGCCATCTTCAGGTCCGACTCCTTGAACCGGTAGAAGAAGCCCGACATGTGGACCGTGCCGCCGCCGACGTTGACGCTGGTCCAGTACTCGTTGGTCTTCTGCGCCGGGCCGTCGTCCTTCACCAGCACGTGCGGATCCTGGTCCGGGTAGGGGACCCAGAAGTCGCGCAGGCAGATCTTGATCTCGTCGTGCACGAAGTCGCGCACGGTGTAGTAGGGCCCGCGCTCCAGGACGATGACCTTCGCCCCGGCCTCGGCGAGTGTCGCCGCGATGGGCGCTCCGCCGGCCCCGCTGCCGATGACCACGACGTCGGCTTCGTCTCGGGTCACTTGCCGTGCCCCATCGCCGCGTGGTCGTGCCCGCCCTCGTTCACCCCGAGCGCCGTCGAGGGGCCGACCCGGGGCGCCCACCAGCAGGGCTTGAAGCCGATGAACTTCCAGCCGACCTGGCCGCGGTTGCCGCCGTACTTCGGATCGCCCAGATAGCCTTCCATCGTGAAGACCACCAAGCGCTCCATGAAGCGCTTGCCGTCGAAGGTGGCGGACCTGGCCTCTCCCGACTGGAAGAGCTTGAAGACCGCGTCCTTCTCGGGGACCGAGGCGTCGGCGAAGAGCTTCTTGTTCGCCTTCTGCGAATAGGTGTCGAGCGCCGCGGCGCCTTCCTGCAGGTCCTTGGCGACGAGGGCCATGTAGCGGTCGTTCGCGAGCCACCAGGCGACGTGATCCTGGACACCGGCGTCGGTGGCGCCCGGGAGCAGGTGGTCGAACGCCGCGAGGAGCGCGCGGGTCTCGGGCGGAGGGAACGGCAGCGGCGGCCAGACCTTAGGCTGCGTCGGGCCCTTCTTCAGCGCGAAGCGGGTGGCGATGCCGCCGCCGGCCGCGAGCCCGAAGAAGCCGATGAGCACCTGCCGACGCGTGCACTTCATCGCGCGCCTCCGCTCGCCGAGTCGTGGCAGGCCGCGCAGGCCCCGCGGTGCTCGATCTCCACCGGGCAGAACCCGCCGCGCTCCGCGGTCGCCGCCGGAATCGAGGAGGGATGGCAGCCGGCGCAGGCGAGCTCCTTGTGCTCGAGCAGGTAGACGCAGCGGTGCTTCAAGCGCCCGCTCGCCTTCCCGGCGTCGCCGGCGTGGCAGGAAGCGCAGGCGGCCGAGGCCAGCGGAGCGCTCCTCTGCCGCAGCGAGCAGGACTCGCCGGCGCGCGGAAGCTCGAGGCTCTCCAGGAAGAGCAGGAGGTCGGTGAAGCCTTCGCGGTCGCTGTCGCGGGCGGTGACGAACGACGGCATGGTCGATTCGGGGAAGTTGGCGGCGGGGTCGACCAGGCTCGTCTCCAGGTAGCTCGCCGACTTGCGCCCGCCGGCGCGCAGATCCGGGCCGAAGTCCCAGCCGCCGCGGCCGGAGCCCGACAGCGGGTGGCAGATGCCGCAGCCGTACTGGGCGAAGAGCTTGGTGCCGTGGACCAGCCGCTCCATCCCCCGGGTCTCGCCGGGGACGTGGCAGCGCGCGCAGGACGCCTGGATGTGCGGCTCCTTCATCATCGGGTCCTTGAAGGCGGATCCCGGGAAGGCGTGGGCGACGGAGGCGGAGAGCGCGCGGCCGCTTCCGCCGTGGCAGTCCGCGCAGCCGACGCCGTGCGAGGCGTGCGCGTCGAGCGGGATGGAGTGCGCGCGCAGCGGCTGGGCGAGCTTGCCGTTCGCCACGAGGTCCTTGCGCTCGGCGCCGAGGTGGCAGGTCGCGCAGCGATCGATCTCGCCGGTGCAGGTCTGGGCCTGGACCAGGCCGAGGTCGCGATCCTTGGGGACCGCGCCCATCGCCTTGAAGTCCGACTGGTGGCGGCGCCACTCGGGGCGCAGCGCCTGGATTCCGGCCACGGCGAGGACGACGAGCACGAGGAGCGTCCCCGCGAGGACGGCTCCGCGAAGGCGGCGGACGTCGCTGGGGAGGTCAATAGCCACTGGGCCAAGCCTCCCAGGGCCAGTAGAAGACCCAGTTCGGGCCGCGGCACAGGCCCACGATGGTGAAGCCCACGAGCGCCACGGCGAGGACGGCGAGCGCGGCCAGGAAGGCGCAGCGCGTGGATCGGGTCACCGATCCCGTCGCCACGAAGCCGACCAGCGAGAGCGCGAGCATCCCCGTCGCCGGGTTGAGGAGGTCGCGCAGGATCGGAGACGCCGCCGGCGTGGCGGAGAGATAAAGCGCCTCGACGAACCCGAAGACGAGCAGCGCGACGCCGAAGTTGAGGAGGGTCGCGTCGCGGGTGGTGCGCGAGCCGAACCAGCGGCCGACGCCGTCGTCCTCGCGCTCGAAGAAGGGCAGCAGCGAGAGCAGCAGGAGGAAGACGAGCGGGAAGACGAAGCCGCCGACGGGCGCCGAGTAGCTGACCATCTCCTGCACGCCCAGGAAGTACCAGGGCGCCTTCTCGGGATTGGACGGCGTGCGCAGATCCGGCGGAGCGCCCAGCGGCGCGGCGAAGAGGAGAGCGGCGAGGCAGAAGAGGAAGGTCACGAAGAGCGCGAGGGCGATCTCGCGCTGGACCAGGTGCGGCCAGGACGGGAGGGTCGGCAGCGAGGTCGAGTCCTCGGGCAGGTGGTAGGCGAGGCCTCCGTCCTTGCGGACGCGCCAGAGGTGGAGCGCGACGAGCGCGAAGAGGAGCGCGGGCAGCAGCGCCACGTGGAGCGTGTAGAAGCGCGTCAGCGTGGGCTGGCCGACGGCCTCGCCGCCCAGGGCGAGGCGCTTGAGGAACAGGCCGATTGCCGGGAAGTGGTCGAGCATCGAGGCGGCGACGTTCACCGCCCAGTACGAGAGCTGATCCCAGGGCAGCAGGTAACCGGTGAAGGCCAGGCCCAGGGTGGCCGCGAGCAGGACGAGCCCGAAGAGCCAGTTGAGGGTGCGGTTGCGGTAGGCGCCCATCGCCGCGACGCGCAGCAGGTGGAGGACGACGGTGGCGACCATGCCGTGCGCCGTCCAGCGGTGCAGCGCGCGCACGAAGGAGCCCAGCGCCACCGCGTGCTCCAGGTCCTGCATGCTCCCGTAGGCTTGCGCCGTGGAGGGCACGTAGTAGACCATCAGCAGCACGCCGGTCAGCGTCAGCAGCGCGGCGAGGGTGGCGGTGGCGATGCCCAGGCCCAGCGTGACCGCGGGCTCGAGGGCGCGCTCGGTCACTCGGACCGGGTGCAGGTGGTAGAGGAAGCCGAGGCGCATCCGGCGGAGGGGATCGGCCGCGGCTTCGGCCTCCGGGAAGAGGCCCTGGGACACGTTCTGGGGGAACGCCTGGGCGTTCTTCTTGAGCGAATCCAAGAAGGCCTTCATGCGCCTTCCTTGCCGGGAGGCGTCAGGAAGGCCGTGCCCACGGCCGCTTCCTCGGAGAGGTCGACCCAGATGCGGCCGTCGGCCTCCTGCCAGAGAGCGAACCAGGAGAGCGCACGGCGCGCCGGGCCGGCGGTGACGCGGCCGAGCTCGTCGTACTTGGCGCCGTGGCACGGGCAGGCGAAGCCGGCGGCGGTGCGCTGCACCGTGCAGCCCAGGTGAGTGCACTTGGAGGAGAAGGCGCCGAAGCCCTTCTCGTCGCGCAGGACGAAGAGCTCGCGCTCGCGGAGCCAGGTGACGGTGCGCGCCTTGAAGTCGGAGGGCAGGCCCAGGGGGAAGCGTAGGGAAGCGCCCTCGGTGGTCTCGGGGACGGCGAAGCGGACGCTGCCGACGACGGCGGCGGCGCCGCAGCCCACGGCGATGACGGAGGTGGCGCCCGCCAGGAAGTCGCGGCGGGACAAATCACCAGTCGGTGCGGAGGGTTGGGGAGGCGCCTTGGGCGTGTCGGCCATCGGGCGAGGACTGTACTCGGGGAGTGCGAAAGGAGGCAATGTGGCGGAAATGTCATCCATGCCAGTGGAGGCAGGCCTCTGCGCCTGCCCGTTCGGGCAGGCGCGGAGGCCTGCCTCCACTGGGCCGTGCCTCCAGGGGGCCTGTTGCTGTGCTGACTCAGTGCGCCTCGGCGGCTGCCGCCGTCCCCGCATCCGGCTTGGCTTCCTCCGCCTTGCCCTTCAGCGGATTGGGCACCTCGCCCACCTTCTGCTTGAGCAGGTCCAGCCCCTTGGCCGTGCCTTCCTTGGCCTTCTCGCGCAGCGCGCCGGTGATGGCGTCGGCGCTGGCGTACTCGGAGACGCCCTCGCGCATCTTGTTGAACCAGATGAGCGGCGCGTGCAGCGTCTTGGCGTTCTCCCCGCCGAAGACGGTCTCGAGGATCTTGTCCATGCCGCCGGCGCGGGTCAGTAGCGCGCCGCCGATGACCGTGCCCGCCTTCACCGACCCGAAGATCCCGGGCTTCTGCTTCTCGATGTTCTTGGCGGCCTCGCGCAGCTCGTTCTTGGCCGACTCGTCGAGGTTGGGGCTCTCCGCCAGCTTGAGCAGATCCTTGGCGGCCTCGGCGTTCTTGCCGCGCACGTAGTGCACGAACGCCCAGGCCCACTGCGTCAGCTCGTTGTCGATGCCGACCTTGCCCAGGGAATCGAGCGCCTGCTCGAGGTCGTCGGCGGCCAGCTTCTCGCGGCTGAGGCCAATGCGGTTCCAGGCCCGGGCGACGTGCCCGGCGGCGCGGACGACCTCGGCCGAGCCCTTGGGGATGAAAGGCATGGCCAGCTGCGCGTCCTGCTCGGGCGTCAGCCCGTCGGCGAGCGCGATGTACGCGTCGAGCTCCTCCTCGGCGGCGTAGCGGTATTCCGCGGCGCTGAAGCCCAGGCCGCGCGCGAGCCGGCCCCACAGCTTCACGGGGAGCGGCCAGCCGTCCTTGGGCGTGGCGCGCGTCAGCTCGTAGAAGGCGAATTCCATCGAGTGCGACTTGTTGCCCGGGTCGACGATCTGCCCGAGGGTCCACGCCGAGGCGAAGGCCAGGTGCTCGGCCTCGTTGCCGTACCAGGTGAAGGGCGGGTCGTGCTTGGTCCAGGTCCTCCAGAGCATCGGCAGCTTGTCTTCGTCGTCCTTGGAGAGCACCACCCGCGATTCGTAGAGCAGCACCGCGGCCTCGAGCACGGTGGTGGCGATCCTCTTGGCGTCGTCGGGGCTCTCGACCTTCTCGGGCATCGAGTCCGGGCCGGGGAACTTCTCGAGCAGCCTCTGGACCTCGGGCGTGCGCTCGTTCAGGCCGGCGGAGCGCAGCAGCACCTTGAGGCCGCGGTAGGGGACGAGCACCAGCGAGGACTCGACCTTCTGCTGGATCTTCGCCCGCTCCTTCGCGGCGCGCTCCGCGTCATCGCCGCAGGAGCAGCCTTGAGGACCCGCCACGCACAGCGCCAGCGCCACGCAAAGGATTCCCAGCCCGCTTGCCTTGCTCATTGATCGTCCGGCCTCCGCACTGCCTTGGTCTGGCGCGCATATTAGAGGCATTCGGCGGTCCACCGACACCCCGAGCTTGTCGAGGGGCCAGAGCCCGGGCCGTGAGGCACTCGAGACCGGCACGCCGACCCTGTTGGTCCGAGAGCCGAGAGATTGAACGCTGGCCCCTCGACGAGCTCGGGGTGAGGTCAGTCCGCGACCACCGAGCGGATGGTGTCGCGCAGCGAGTACTTCGGCTTCCAGCCCCACTCCTGCGCCGCGCGCGATCCGTCGACGGCGCAGAGGTACTGCAGGAAGTCGAGCTCCGCCGCCGGGAACTGCACGAGCTTGTACTTGAACAGGGTGTTGACCAGCGGCCGGGCGATGAAGTGCGGCACGGGGATGGGGCTCTTGCCCAGCTCCTGCAGGGCGCAGGAGAGCGGGACCTCGCCGGGGCCGACCACGTTGTAGACGCCGCGGATGCCGGGGGCGAGGACCTGCTGGATGGCGCGGGCGACGTCCTCGGCGTGGACGAGCTGCAGCATCGGGTCGAAGCCCATCAGCGTCCAGGGGCGGCGCAGGCGCAGGTAGTTCGACGGCGCGTTCCTGATGGTCGGGCCGACGATGAGCACCGGGCGCAGGATGACCGTCTCGATCTCCGGGTGCTTGTAGAAGAAGGACTGCGCATACATGTCCGCGGCCACCAGGTCGCGGATGGCCGGGAAGCGCGCGGCGGCCATCAGCGGCGCGTCCTCGGTGAGGAAGTTCGAGTTGTCGGGCGAGGGGCCGTAGACGTTGGCGCTGGAGACGACCACCACCTTCTTCACGCCGTAGCGCACGCAGTACTCGAGCACGTTGGTGGTGCCGAGCAGGTTGAAGGCGTGGTGCTCGCTGGAGCTGGTGCGCGGGCCGTGCAGGAAGCCCATGTGCACCAGCGCGCGGATCTGCTTCTTGCGGAAGACGTCCTCGCACTTCTTCTTGCGCAGGTCGAGCGCGTGGAGCTGCACGTCCTTGGGCTTGCCCGGGAACGGCCGGCGATCGATGCCGATGATGCGGTCTTCGAGGTGCAGGAGCTTGGCGACGACGCGGCCGAGGTTGCCGGAGATTCCGGTGATGGCGACGGCTTGGCGCATGGGCCGGCATTACAGGCGGGCGGACTGGGCCGAGTCAACCAACCTCACCGGGGGTGGTGGGTAGAGCCCGCCCTCCGAGGCGGGGCGGGGCGTTGGCGGGTGCTCGCCGGCCGATTCGCCCGACCGAAACGACCCTTCAGCCGAGAGAATGCGCCCCGACCTCCGCCCGTCTCTTGCTTGTTCGAGCGCACGGGGCGAATTTGCATGGCAGGCGCAGAGGCCTGCCGCTCCCAACTCAGGACGCCAAAGAGGTCATCCGATGGACTTCCGCCCCAGCCGACTCCTGCTCGTCCTCGCGCTCGCCCTGTTCGCCACCGGGTGCGCGTTCAACAAGCCCACGCTCAGGTTCAAGGACGCGCGGGCCACCGAGGTCGACCTCGAGGGCGCGACGCTGCAGCTGACCTTCGCCCTGAAGAACCCCAACCCCATCGGGTTCAAGCTCGACACCATCCGCTACAAGCTGGAGGTGGAGGGCAAGCACGTCGTGTCCGGGCAGCCGCCGGAAGGCGTGACGGTCGCGGCGCAGGGCAGCTCGGACCTGGTCTTCCCGGCGCGCATCAAGTTCCTGGACATCGTCCCGACGGTCGACGCGCTGCTCAAGAAGAACAAGGTCAACTACAGGGCGAGCGGCGCGGTGGGCATCCGGACGCCCATCGGGCCGCTGGAGCTGCCGATGTCGTACGAGGGGAGCTTCGAGGTCCCGAAGATGCCGGCGTTCACCTTCCAGCCTCCGAGGCTCGCCAGCATCTCGTTCCAGGGCGCGCGGATCGTCTTCCCGGTGCAGATCCAGAACAAGAACTCGTTCCCGCTGCCGCTGGGCGGGGTGTCGGCGAGCTTCGCGATCGCCGGGCAGAACGTCGGCACGGTGCAGGCGCCCACGCAGCAGTACCTCGCGGGCAGCCAGGCGCAGGTCATCGAGATACCGCTCGACATCAACTTCCTGCAGGCCGGGTTCGCGGTGGCCAGCGCCATCCAGAGCAAGAGCGCGCAGGTGCAGCTCAAGGGGGCGCTCAAGTCCGGGGAGGTGAGCATCCCGATCAATCTGAACGAGCGGCTGAACTTCAAGTGAGCCCGCCGGAGAGTGAAATCTCCGGCGGGGCCCGTCCGCCGGCGGTTGAAATATCCGGCGGGGCCCGTCCGCCGGCGGTTGAAACCGCCGGCTACGCCTGCAAAGCCCTTCGGGCTCACGGATACTCTGGACTGAGCTCAGTCCAAGAACACTCTGAGCCCCGAAGGGGCTTTGCTGAGGTAGCCGGAGATTTCAATCTCCGGCTCAGAACAGCTCCATCTGCCGCGGCGTCACCAGCGGCTGCGCGTCGTAGCCGCGGTCGCGCAGGCAGGCCGCGAACTCCTTGGCGTGGCCGTGCACCGTGAGGACCTTCCTGGCCCCGGTCTGCTTGACGTAGGTGAGCAGGCCCTCGAAGTCCGCGTGGTCCGAGAGCGGGAAGGCGGCGTCGGTGCCGTAGCGGTAGCGCGTGCCGGGATCGAGCGCCCAGCCGGTCAGGACCGCCGAGCGCGAGGGGCCGATCTTGTCGAGCGCGCGCGAGCGGGTCAGGTGCATCGGGAAGACGAGGACCTCGCCCTTCTTCAGCGCGCCGTCGAAGCGGCGGTGGGGCAGGGGACAGCCGAGGTTGGCGTAGAGGTCGGCGATGTCGGCGATGGTCGAGTGCACCGCCACCGGCAGGCCGGCATCCGCGAGCAGCTTCATCGCCTCCTGGCTCTTGCCCAGCGTGTAGGCGAAGAGGACCGGGGTGGCGCCGTCGTCGAGCGTCTGGCGCGCGAAGTCGTGGATGGCCTTGTAGGTCTCCTCGCGCGGCGGGAAGCGGTACTTGGGCGTCCCGAAGGTCGACTCGATGACCAGCACGTCGCAGAAGGCGATGCCGTGCGGCTCGGCGGTCAGGGCGCGCGCGGTGTTGAGGTCGCCGGTGTAGGCCACCGTGCGGCCCTTGGTCGTCATGCGCAGCTGGGCCGAGCCCAGGACGTGGCCGGCGGGGACCAGCTCGAGGTCGATGGCGTCGAGGGTGAAGGACTGGTTGAAGGGGCTGGCCAGGGCGGACGGGAGCTTGCCGAGCCGGTGGGTGAGGACCTGCAGCGTGGCGGAGGTGGCGACCACCCGCTGGTGGCGGGCGGCGTGATCGCTGTGCGCGTGGGAGACGAAGCAGAGGCCCGTCGACTGGACGGCGTCGAGGTAGAGCGCCGTGCCGCGCAGGCGCATGCCGGCGGTGAGCAGCTCGACCTCGTGCGGAGGTTCCTTCGCCGCGTCCGCGATCGGGCCAGGAGCTGCCGGCCTCGGTGCCGGGTCAGTAGCGTCCGGCCTCCATGCCGGGTCGGTCGGTCGGTCGGGAGCGTCGGTCTTGGGAATCACAGGCATGAAGTGGATCAGCCTTCCGGCTGCGCGGGCACAGGGTGGTGGGGACGGATGAGCCGCGGCCAGATCTCGACCAGCAAGATGCCGCCGAGGATGAGCGCGCCGCCCTGCAGCACCTCGGGAGTGAGCGTGTCGCCGAGCAGGAGATAGGCGAAGAGCGCCGCGAAGATGGGCTCGAGCGAGAAGAGGATCGCTGCCCGCACGGCGCTGGTCCTGGCCTGCGCCCAGAGCTGCAGGAAGAGGAAGACCGCGGAGCAGAGGATGCCGGTGAAGAGCACGGTGGCGAGGAGCGCGGGGGTGGGGGTGAACTGGACGTCCTCGAAGGGGATGGAGAGGGCGGAGAGGACGGCGACCACGGCGAGCTGGGCGGTGACGGCGGCGAAGGGGACGACCCGGGTGGCGAAGCGGCCGGTGAGGAGGAGGTGGAAGGCGTAGGCGACCGCGGAGGCGACGGTGATGGCGTCGCCCCACCCGTCACCCCGAGCCAGTCGAGGGGCGCCGGAGGTCAGGGCGGGCGCCGCGAGGACGGTCAGGCCGATGCCTGCGAGCCCGGCGCCCAGCCAGGCGTAGAGGGTGACGCGCTGGCGGAAGAAGAGGAAGCCGAGGAGCGGGACGAGGACCACGGCGAGGCCGGTGATGAAGCCCGAGCGCGTGGCGGTGGTGTACTTCAGGCCCCAGGTATTGAGGATGAAGCCCAGCCAGAGGCAGAGGCCGAGGAGGAAGCCGGCCTTGAGGGAGGGGAGGTCCTTGAGCGAGCGGCGGGCGAGGAGCGCGGCGGCGAGGGTGCCGACGCCGAAGCGGAGGGCCAGGTAGAGGTTGGGGCTGCAGAGGGAGAGGGCGAACTTGTTGAGGGCGAAGGTCGAGCCCCAGCCCAGGGAGGCGAAGAGGAGGACTAGGTCCGCCTTGAGGCGATCGGGGTGTGCCTCGGGGGCGGAGGTGGGGGCGGCGGAGCTGGCGGGGGCGGCGGCCATGGAGGAGCCACCATACCGGCCGGGTCCGACACGTCAACGGCCGAACAGGGCCGTCTTGAGCGCGCGGGCGCGGGACTCACCGAGGAGGGTGATGGCGGCGCGGCGAGCGACAAGGCGCGAGGCTTGGTAGGTGGTGCCGACACCGCTCAGGGCGAGGCCGAGTACGCGATCCCGCATGCGGTTGGCTGGGCGCCACTTGCCGTTGTGCTGGATTGCGGAGACGGGGCCGAAGAGAGCGGAGCGGGGGAACCAGCCGTCGGGGCGGAGATTCCAGTCACCCTTTAGAAGGTACTGTTGGTTGCTGGTCCGAAGAATCCGATGGCAAATGTGAACGTCTCCTCGATCGGCGACCCAGACCTCGCCAGCGTGTGGAGACGAAGAACAGCGCTTGGCAGATACCGAGTCGCCCGAACAGATGGTTGGAAACATGCTCGTCGTTTCGATCCGACGAACTAGTGGCTCGGTGCCTACTTGAGCGCTAATCCTCGACATCACTTACTTTGCGTCCACAAGCGCGTTCAATTCTTGGTCGGTCTCGGCAGCCGCCTTACGAAACAAGAATCGAACCGCGCCGATGCAGTTGATTAGTGCGCTGCTTCTTCTGAGAAGTTCGGCCGTGGAGTACAACTCGATTGGGGGCTGGTACACCTGCTGGAGAAAGCGCGAGAGGGCCTGGCCCGGATGGCACTTGAGATGCCTTGCTGGGCCGGTCGCCTTTTCAAGCAGGAGAATAGCTCTTAAGGCTGTCCGGATATTCGACGGGACTTTAGGGGACGTGCTGCGAAAAGGTGTTCCCTGAATGCAGAAAGAATCGCCTCGGGGAAGCACAGAAACAGTCTCGTCGCTTAAGCAGGTGAAACTCGCCGCAAGCTCCGAAAGGGTCGACTTACCGCCTTCCGACGGAGCAAGCGCCAGGAGGCCCTTGTCGCCATCCCGACACAGGCCTGCACCGTGTACAAGAAGGCCACCTGATAGCCAAGTCGCTACGTTGAAAGCAACCCGAAGGGAGGACCAGACGGAACGGGCGCTACCTTCAATGAAGCACTCAAGCCGGCGACTGCTGGGAGTCCATTGATAGCAGCCCTGAGTGCCTTCCTCGTCTAGTGGGAGACCGCGGGAGTGTTGGCCGCGTGGAAGCAGCGCCACGGAAAAAGGATCCGGCGGAGTCCCGAGCCAAGGAGAAAGCCAAGGCAAGAACAGATCATTTCGGGATTCGACCGTGAACCCCGACGAACCGACCTGAAAAGGGCCTAGCAAAGGGGTGGCGGGCAACATGCGCAGCCGGCGCCGGGGCACTTCACCCCGGTGCATGCCGCGAAAATCGTCGTGACCAATTTCTGGCTCTTCACCTTTGGCGTTCGATACGGGCGGGTGACGACTTTGGGCTGTCCGCTAGTACCGGATTTCGATTGTGCCATTGCCATTTCCAGACTCCCCAATAATCAGATCCAGCTTGCCATCATTGTTCACATCAAGAATCGCCAAGCCGCTGCCATAGCTGAGACCCGCGGAAATCATTGTCGTAGGCGGTATGGACACTGCGGAGGGGTGGGACCATGCGACCCAGAGGTTTCCAATGCCGGGGGTGTTGCTGCCAAATACGACATCCGCAACGCCATCCCCCGAAAGGTCTCCTTGCGCGAGAGAAGCTCCAAGGTGGGACGGACCCGAGACCCACGGGGCTTGGGTAGGCGAGGCGTCGAAGGAGTGAGCTGCTGTCTGGGTGAAGGCGTAAACGGACCCAGCCTGGAGATCGCCGATGAGGAGGTCGATCCGGCCATCATCATTGATGTCCGCTCGTGTTGCGGAGCTGCCGAACGAAACGCCGCTGCCAATCGAGAAGGTCTGGGTTGCGTTGGCGGTGGTCAAGGTGCCGGCCGAGGCGAGCTTGCTTCCGCTGAAGAAGAAGGCCTTGTTTATTCCAGTGGCCGGAAGAAGCAAGTCCCCCTTGCCGTCCGCGTCGACGTCTTTCATCCCAATGAAACCCACGCCGCTCGCTAGGAAGGCACCTGCATCTTGGGCATTGATTGTAATTGACGACACCGACGAGTCAATCGATCCGCCGGAAATCAGCGGTGTCCAGTCGGAACGGCCGTAGAAGAGGTAGACGACACCGCCGGTTCCGGCGAAGGGGTTGGCGACGACGATCTCGTTGATGCCATCCGAGTTCACGTCCGGAAGGACGCGAACGGCGTAGAGCAAAGATGCTGATGTGAACGAGAAGCTTGGGGATGATGGGAGCATCCCGCCTGCCGTCGGCGCGAGATAGACGGCAATGCCTCCGGCGGAATAGGCAAGCAGGTCGCAGTGTCCGTCGCCGTTGATATCGCCTAGCGAATAGGCAAATCCATAGTAGGCATTGTCCGTGGCGCCATCAAATTCCTGACGCCGCGTGAGGGCAGCCGAACCGCCGTAGTACACGACGAGGCTTCCGGTGTTCGACTTTCCGCCCACGCTGGAGGAGGGCGCCCCAACGACGAAGTCGGCATTGCCATCGCCATCGATGTCACAGGCCTCCGAAATCGTGGCTCCGAAGTTTGCAAGGCTCGTCGAGCTACCAGGGAAATCTAGGCGGACCGTTCTCCAGAGCGCCGAAACCGAAGTCGATGCGAAAGAAGAGCGGTTGCCAACTTCATCAACAAGCCTGGGGGCAAACAAAAGAGTGTTCAGCGGTGGGAGCTGGGTGAGTCGCCGGCCGACAGCGGTACCGGGTGTTCCTGGGGTGCCTAGGCCCGGAATTATCAGGGTCACGGTCGAATTGTCGAAGGTTGTGTCGTCAAAAATGGCGCTGCCCAAAGCGGTCGACGTCGTGTATCCGCATTGCCAGGACAATGTCTGGCCAGCAGGACCGTCGTCGACCGGTGTGGACCAATAGAAATCGACATCGGCATGCCTATCGTCAACGACGTGCGTGAAGTTTGCTGCCGAGGGATCTGTAATCACCGGCGGCGCGGGCGGCGGCACAACGTCGACGGTAAGATCCCAAGTCGTCGAGGCGCTATTTCCTGCGTAGTCCGTAGCCTTGAGGAACAACTTGCCCACGTAGGCCTGGTAGAGAGTCACGGTCGGCGTCAGCGACTGTGCCGCGTTGCTCGCTGATGAGGTCGAGTAGACCGACGTCGTGCCCTGCAGGATCTCGACGGTTCCGCTTCCGGAGCCTGCCGAGGAACCTGCGCCAGTCGCGACGAGGTCGAACAGGACTTGGCCGTCGGCCACGGTGTTGTCGAGTTCAGGGATAAAGCCAAGCGCCCCCGCCTTCACGTTCAAGTTGCCATTTTTGGCAACTAGGAACAGCGCCTTCGAGCCATTCGGAACGGGTGCATTGATTTGCAGGGTGGGCGGGGTGAAGTCGGTAATAGCGGTGAAACCGTTCGGAGTGCTCCCGGCGACGGTGCTCTTTCCCTCGAATACGGTCACGCCGCCGTCCTTAAATTGGTAATCGACGGAGAAGTTCCCATTAACAGCCGTCACCGATTTGTAGAAGGTCATCGCCGCGCCGTCGACGCCCGCCGAGAAATCAATCTGCGTATTCTCGCAGCCGATGCGGGTGGTGTTGCCGGTGATGTGCACCCAGCCGTCCGTGGTGACGGAGGCGTTGAAGATTGGGTCGGCCGTGGCGGGATTGATGAAGTTCACGTCGCATCCATTGAGCTGCATCTGAATATCGATGGACCGGGCAGGCGAGGTATTGCCTGCGAGGTCGGTGACGGTCGCCGTCAGCGTCTGGTTCGTGCCAGGCACGCTGACATCGAAAGTGGCGCCATTGGGCGTGCCTGCCGCCACGAGGCCGGAGCCGACGACCTGGCCGTTGGACGACGATTTCACGATAACGGCTTGGCCGGCCTCGGCGTCGGTGGTGACAGAGAAGGGGAACCGCTGGGCGAACTGGATAGAGTTGTTCGCGGGGGCGACAATCGTGAGGTCGGGCGCGATCGTGTCGATGAGAGTGAATGTCCACGACGCATCTCGGTAGTTTCCAGCCGCATCGTAGGCGCGGGCGTTCAGAGTCACGGCCGAGGTGCTCTGGTTGAGCGCGAACGTCTTGGTAGCGCGGCCGTTGGTGAAGGTGGTGACCGACCCGCCGGGGAAGGTGCCCGCGCTCGTCGGATTCAGCGAGAAGTCGACCCTTGTCGTAGAGGTGCCGACGCTCACGGTGAAATCGATATCGCAGACGTTCGGGCCGCTCGGCGGCTGCTTCTGCTTGGCCTGATTGCAGACCGTGAAGTTCGGCGCGACGACGGAAATGGAGGGCGCGACGCGCTGGAACGCGACGGTCATGGAAGCGGCGGCATTGGCGATCGCCGGGCTCACCGCTGTAGAGGCATTGGGATTGCCGTGAGCGCTGGTGACCGAGACCTTGCCGGTGAAGGCGCCATCGGGAATGCCCTTCACGACGAAGGTCGCCACTCCTGAGGTGACCGTCGCGAACACGGTCGCAACCTTGCCCGTCGAGTCCGTGGTCGTGAACGAAGCCTGCTGGCCGTCCGCGCCAGTGATGTTGGCGGTGAAGGTCGCATCCTGGTTTGCCGCCAACTCAGAGCCGGCGATGGTGCCGTTGGCGTCCGCGTCGTTCGTGGCAACCACGCTTGTGACGACCGGCGGAACCGTATCGACAATCAGGTGAATCGGCGCGGAGGTCGCCACGCCGCCGACGGCATCGCTCATCTGGGCAATGATGTCCTGCTCGCCCTGGGGCAGTTTCAGGCCGCCGTAGAACTGGCTGGTGCCACTAGCGGTGACCACGGTCCCCGGTAGCACGTAGTAGCCAGCCTGGCAGCCCGCGGCCGCGCCCTGGTACTGGATAGTCGAGCACATCATCAGTTGGGCACCTGCCGGAGCGGTGACTCCGAAGGTAACGACACTCTGGACCTGTGCGTAGCTCGAGCGGTCACCACCCAGGTCCCTGAAGACGTTGATGGTGCCAGCCTGCGGATTGGAGATGGTGAGCGCCGCCGGCAACGCCGCGGTAGCCACCTTCGCATCCCACTGCCCCGTCGTCGCATTCCCCGCCGAGTCCGTCAGGGTAATCAGCACCGCCCCATTGAACCCCTCAGCCAACTCAAGCTTCCCCGAGACAGACTGCTGAGCATTGCTAACGGTAGTCGCCGAAATCGGCGTGGTAGCCCCAACCTTCACCGTGGCCGACCCAGGCAGCGCAGAGCCGTAGCCCGTGGTTGCCACAGTCCCAATCCCAGTCACATTCAAATTCGCGGTGACGGTCCCGCCGGCATTCGCCGAGTCCTCATCCAGCACATACCCAGCCTCGCCCGCGATCAGGTGCGGATTGCTCGCATTGACGACGAACAAGTTCCCGAGCGCCGGCACCGCCAAGTCCAAGGTCGGCGGAGTGAAATCCGAGAAGTAAGCAATCTCAGTCGGCGTACCCGCCGCCATCCCAGCCTGGTCGATCTTCAGCTGGATGCTCGAGTTGAATTCCCCATCCGCGAAGGTCACGTCGTAGCTGAAGGTGCCGTCGCTCGCGACCGTCGCCGTGCCCGGCGTCCCCGCAGTCCCTCCAATGACCTTCGTGACCGTGAGCGTCCCGCCCGCGCACCGCGTGGTGGTCCCCTTGACCGTGTACTTGCCCGCGAGCGGCGTCCCGGAGGGATTGCCGTTGGCGATGTTGACGATCAGCTCCGGCGTGGCCGGGTCGCTCAGGACGATGTCGCAGCCTTCGACGTTCACGGTGACCGCGATCGCGCAGGTCCCTTCGTTCTTCGCCTTGTCCGAGACCGCCACCGTCAGCGTCTGCTCGCCCAGCGGCAGGCTGGCCGGGATGGTCACCTCGCCGCCGACGACGCTGACCTTCCCGGTCATCGTCTCCGGCTTCCCGCTCGTGCTCAGCACCACGTCCTGGTCCACCTCGGCGTCGGTCACCGTGAGCCGCACGCTCGGGCTCTGCGTGGTGACGGTGTCGCCGTCCTTCGGCGACTCGAAGGTGCAGGTCGGCGCGACGAAGTCGGTCGAGTACGTGAAGTAGGCCCCGCCGTTCGCGGCGAAGCCGGTCTTCTCGATCTTCACCGTCACGACCGCGTCCTTCTCCGCGTCCGGGAAGAGCAGCGGGCGGCTGAAGTACCCGTTGCCGTCGACGTCCGCGGTGCCCAGGTCGGCGTCGACGCCGCCCACGGTCTTGGTGAACTTCGCCAGGCCGCCCGGGCACTGCGTGCTCTTGCCGCGAATCGTGTACTTGCCCATCACCGGCGTGCCGCCCGGGCTGGCGTTGGCGATGTTGAACAGGTACTCGCCGCCCGGCGGGTCGGTCAGCAGGACGTCGCAGCCCTCGATGTTCACGGTCACCGTGACGGCACAGGTCCCCTCGTTGCCGGCCGGGTCCACGACCTTCGCGGTCAGGGTCTGCTCGCCCAGCGGCAGGATGGCGGCGATGGCCGCCTCGCCGGTGTCGGTCACGGTCCCGGTCTGGGCCTCCGGCTTCAGGTTCGAGGTCAGCGTCACGGCCTGGCCCGCCTCGGAGCCGGTCACCTTGAGCTGCACGTCGACGTTCGAGGCGGTGAGGACGGCCCCGTCCAGCGGCGAGACGAAGGTGCAGGTCGGCGCCGAGGAGTCCACGCTCACCAGCACCGCCGCGGAGTCGGTGACCTTGGCGCCGACCTCGTGCTCGCCGATGACCACCACCGCGCCCTCGACCCAGTCCACGGTCAGCCGGGTGGTGTTGTCCGGGGAGATGTTCGCCTCGGCCACCGCGATGCCCGCGTTGCCCTTGCACGCCGTCCCGGTGAGCCCGTCGCCCTGCAGGCAGACGCGGATCTTCCCGAGCGCGCCGCAGCCGGCGGTGTGGATGCTGACCTCGGTCTGGATGCCGGCCTTGCCGGAATCGATGTCCGACTTGGAGTTCAGCTTGTCTCCGCCCTTGGGGACGCTGACCAGCACCTCGCAGCCGTCGAGCTCCGAGGAGTCGAAGGTGACCGACACCTTGGCGCTCTCGGCCGTGCCGGTCTCGTCGCCGCCGACGGCGGTGAGGATGTGCGCGCTGTCGGGCAGGGTCAGCAGCGTGGTGTCGATGACCACGGTCGCGGTCCCGTCCGCGCCGACGATCGCCTGGTTGCTCGCCGTGCCGTCGACGAGGATCTTGACGAAGCCCGTGCCGTCGGTGGCGATCTTCTCGGTGCCGACCTTGACCGCGAGCTGCAGCCCGCTCTTGGTGTTGTCGACGTCCTCGCGCATCGTCACCGTCGCCCCGTTCTTGGGCGAGGTGATGGCGACCTTCTTCACGTCGGCGGGAGGATTGCAGTTGCAGCCGCCCAACGAGGCGGCCATCCCAAGGACCAGCGGGATCCAACGTCTGCGGGTCATAGGTTCCCCAGGGTGGGGCCCAGGCGTTTTAAGCGCCCTCGGGCTCCGTTGAGCGTTTGGGAGCCGCTCCGGCAGCCTGCTCCCCTCCGTGAATCGATGGGTCCAGCACCTTCCGCTCGATGAGCTGCCGGACGAACTCCGCGGTGTCCCGCAGGGCCGTCGGCTCGTCCACCTCGAACTCGGAGCAGATCACCTGTGCGATCTCACGCACGGTGCGCTTGCCGTCGGCCAAATCGATGATGCGGTCGCCGACATCGCTGGGCTCTTCTCCGCCTTCGGCCACGAAGTAGTGAAGCTGGTCGTCCGGAGTGGCCACCATCCAGCGGCCTCCGACGCGCTCCATGGCTGCCTCGGCGCTTGGCCGAGGCCTGGTTTCGAGTAGTTGGTCCATCTCCAAAGTGCCGGACATTCTCGTCTGTTTGACGCTCTGGAAGCAAGCCCGCCCTGCCCGCGCAGGCCGTGCCGGCGACCCCTGTCCCCATGGGGTGTCCGCAGCCCGTCCAGGCATTCAGCCCGCCCCACGCAACCCCGCGCGATTGCTGGGGACATCCCCGCTCGGGGCGTCGCCTCCGGCGCTGCCTGGAAATGCGGGCCGCCGGTTCAAAGGAGGTTGGCAGAGCAAATACTGCGTGTGGAAAGCCGAGCCTCTCGGACGAGCTCGGGCCGCCGGAAGATCGAGTGCACACGGGGTTGAGCTCTGGCCCCTCGACGAGCTCGGGGTGTCGGGCATCCCTGAGCGGGTGCCTCGCCGGCTGCGCGCCCCGTCGCTAGCCTGAAGGGCGTGCTGCTTCGGTTCCTCGCGTACGGTGCTCTCGGGTGGTGCTTCGAGGTGGTCTTCACCGGCCTCTCCTCGGCCCTGCGCCGCGACCGGAGCGCCACCGCCAAGACCTACCTGTGGATGCATCCCATCTACGGGATCGCCGGGCTGCTGCTCGAGCAGGTGCACGACTTGATGCCCGCCGCGCCGTGGTACGCCCGGGGGCTCGGCTACCTGCTCGTCATCTATCTGGTGGAGGCGGGCTCCGGCTGGGTCCTGCGCAAGGCGCTGGGCACGTGTCCGTGGGACTACGGGCGCAAGGGGTGGAGCGTGGCCGGGCTCGTCCGACTCGACTACGCGCCGGCCTGGTACCTGGCGGGGCTGCTGTTCGAGCCGGTGCGCGGTGCGGTGCTGGCGCTGTCTAGAGTGCCCGTCCGGGCGTTCTTCTGAGCCTCTTCGTCACGACTGCTGTCACCCCACCTCCCTTCGAATGATTCCCCACACCTAGCCGGCGAGTCGGGTAGAGCCGGGCCCCGTGCCGGGGGCGCGTCGGACGGTCGTGTCGGTCGGGGTCGACGCCCGACAACTGCCGCCCCTGCCACCCTTCGACAGGCTCAGGGCGGGCCCGGGCCGGCTCTACCCACCTCCGCCGGCCTGCGATGTGGGGTGACGCCGGGTCGGCAGTTGTCGGGCGCACGGGTGCTCGGTCTTCGCGTCCGTCGACGACCGACCGACCCGCACGGAGGCCGGCCGCCACTGACCTGGGTTATGTTCTCGCCCATGCCGACGATTGATCTGAGCCTGCAGCTGCGCAGCCAGAGGATCGTGGACGAGCGGGGGCTCAAGCTGGCCTCCGATCGCGCCGCGTCCACCGGAGAGGACCTCGTCTCCGCGTGCTGGAGCCTCAAGCTCGCCCCGGAGCGCGATCTGGTCCGCGTGCTCTGCGACGTCTACGGCTACCCGGGAATCGACCTGTCCCAGTCGGTGGTGCGCGTCGCCAACATGGACCTCGTCCCCGAAGACATCATGCTGCGCCAGCTGGTGCTGCCGGTGATGGACTCGGGCTTCGACATCGTGATCGCCATGGCCGAGCCGGACGACCACGAGGTCTACGACCAGCTGCGCTTCCTCACCGACCGCAAGGTCATGCGCCACGTGGCCATCCCCTCGGCGCTGCGGGCGGCGGTCGAAGGCATCTTCAAGGCGCACGGCGCGAACGAGGAGTACTGGCGCGGCCGCGACGCCTGGAAGCTCGATCCGCCGCCGGAGGGCAAGGCGGCCGTGGTCCAGCCCGCCCGCACCCAGCCTCCGCGCGTGGCTCCCGCCGTCGCCGCCGCCGTGCCTGCTCCCGCCTCGATCGACGACAAGTCCTGGCTCGACGGGTTCCTGGCCGGCGCCGCGCTGCCCCCGGTGCGGATGCCGACCCCGGCGACCCTCCCGGTGGCGGCGCAGCAGGCCGCCGTGGGCGGAGTGCCCGCGGGCAAGCTGGTCCTGCTCGTCGACGACGACGAAGCCGTGCGCGTGCTCGAGGCCAAGATCCTCGCGCCGTTCAACTGCACCCTCATCCAGACCGGGGACGGCAAGGAGGGGCTGCGGCTGGCCCGCGAGCGCAAGCCCGACCTCGTCCTGCTCGACGGCATGCTGCCCGGGATGCACGGCTTCGAGGTCTGCCGCGCCATCAAGGGCGACGCCCGGCTGCGCAGCGTGTCGATCATCATGGTCTCGGGCATCTACACCGGCTGGCGCGTGGCGGCGGACCTGAAGTCGGCCTACGGCGCCGACGCCTTCTTCGAAAAGCCCTTCGTCGTCCCGGAGCTGACCAAGGCCATCCGCGAGGTGCTCTCGGCGCAGCCCAAGCCGATCGAGCCGGTGCAGACCCAGCGCAGCAAGACCCTCGACGCCTGTCGGGCCGGCCTGGCGCGGGCCCAGCAGGGCGCCCACCAGGAAGCCATCGCGATGCTGGTGGCGGCCTCCAAGCAGGACCCGTTCGCGGCCGAGCCCTACTACTTCCTGGGCCAGGTGCTGCACGAGGCCGGGCACCCGTACCACGCGGTCGCCTCGCTGGAGCGCGCCGCCGAGCTGCGCCCGGACCTCGAGCCGCCGCTGACGCTGCTCGGCGAGCTCTACTGGGCGCTGGGCTTCCGCAAGGACGCCTTCGATGCGCTCAAGCGCGCCAAGGAGGCCTGCGCCAATCCGGCTCGCGCCGCGCAGATCGAGGCGCGGCTGGAGACGCTGCAGCGGGGCTGAGCCCCCCTCGACAAGCTCGGGGTGAAGGCGGGGCCTCAGGGATCGAACTCTGGCCCCTCGACAAGCTCGGGGTGAAGAGGGGCCGCAGGGATCGAACTCTGGCCCCTCGACAAGCTCGGGGTGTCGGGGCGAACCTTTTTCGGCGTGCGGTTTTCTCCTGGCGTGCACGGACTGGCCGTGCCGAAACCCGGAGGCAGAAAATGTCCGACTTCTGGCAGGCAGGCGGCTGGGGGATGTACCCGACGGCGCTCTTCGGCGTGCTGCTCGTCGCCGCGGGCGTGGCCTACGCCCTCTTCCCCGAGCGGCGCTTCGTCCCGCTGCTCGTCAGCCTGGGCGTCGTCGTCTTCGGCGCCGGCGTGCTGGGCACGGTCACCGGCTTCGCCACGACCTTCCGCTACATCGAGAAGGTCCCGGTCGACCAGCAGCACACCATCACGCTGCTGGGCATCTCCGAGTCGCTCAACAACATCATCCTGGCCTTCATCTTCATCGTCCTGGCGACGCTCATCGCCTCGGTGGGCGCGCTGCGGCTGGGGCTGAAGTCCAAGGCGGCACCGGCGAACCCCGCGTAGCCAGGGCAATATCCGGGAGCCGGTCGCGGGCGGCGAACTTTTCCCCGCGACCGGTTTTCTCCTCTCCGTCGAGGGCCACGCGCGATGCTGACGTTCTTCAAAGAGGGCGGTTTCGGCATGTACCCGACCCTGGCGTTCGGGCTCTTGCTGCTCGCCGTCGGCGTCGCCTACGCGCTCAAGCCCGAGCGCAAGCTGCTGACCCTCTTCACCATCCTGGGCATCGTCGACTTCCTCAGCGGCTCGCTGGGGACCGTGATGGGCGCGGTGGCGACCTTCCTCTACGTCTCCAAGCTCCCGGCGGCGCAGCAGTACCCCACGACGCTCTTGGGACTCGCCGAATCGCTGCACAACCTGACGCTGGCGCTGGTCTTCCTCGTGCTCTCCACGCTGGTGCTGGCCGCGGGCGCCTTGCGCGCCGCGCTCGCGGCCGGTCCGGAGCGGGGCTAGAGGCGCCATGGTCTCGGACGAAGCCCTCTACGAGCAGTTGGTCCGCGGCGAGATGGCCGCCTTCGACCAGCTCTACGAGCGCTACGAGCGGCCGCTGTTCGGCTTCGTCCTCAAGCACGTGCGCGATCGGGCCGAGGCCGAGGACCTGCTGCACGAGGCCTTCATGGGCGTGCTCAAGGGCAAGCGCACGGAGCAGGGCAGCTTCCGCGCCTGGCTCTTCCAGGTCGCGCGCAACCTGTGCCTGAACCGCGCGCGCTCGGCGGGGCGGGCCAACCGCGCGATGCAGGTGGTGGCGCGCGACGGCGAGCCGGTCGCCGAGCCCGCCTCCGGGGCGCTCGAGCGGCACCAGGCGGTCACCGCGCTGCTCAAGGCCGTCGAGGTCCTGCCCGAGCCGCTGGCGGAGCTCTACCAGCTGCGCGTCGCCGGGCTGTCGTACGAGGAGATGGCCGGGGTGGTGCAGGCCCCCATCGGGACCGTGAAGTCGCGCATGCACGATCTGGTCGGCCGCCTGCGCGAGGAGATGAAGCCATGGACTGCCAGCTGATCCGCGGCGAGCTCGTCGCCTACCACTTCGGCTCCGTCGAGGAGCGCACCCGCGACCTCGTCGAGGCGCACCTGGTCGAGTGTCCCGACTGCCTGAAGGGCTACTTGGCGCTCAAGCGAGAGATCGAGACGGCGCAGGCCGGTCCGGTGCCCTCCCAATCCGCGCGCGACCGGCTGCGCCGGGCGGTGGCCCAGGAGGTCTCGCAGCGCGCGCGCGAGGCGGCGCAGCCGGGTTGGTGGCGCAGGCCGCTGGCGTTCGGGTTCGCGGCGGCGTCCGCGGCGGCGGTGATGCTGATGGTGGTGTCGGTGCGGGAGCAGCTGCACCAGATGGCGCGGCTCACCGAGGAGACGTCGCTCGTCCAGCCGCCCCCCGGCCCCCTCCAGCGGAGCTGGAGGGGGGGCTCGCCGGAGCCTTCGATGACGCGGTAGGAGCTGCTGGCAACGCCGCGCTCGAGGTCGACTCGCAAGCCGGCCATCAACGCAGGGTTCTGTGGTGCCAGGAGCTCCGCAGGGACGCGAGTCAAGCACAGCCGGGCTCCCCTCCAGCTCCGCTGGAGGGGCGGGGGGGAGGTTTGCGGCGAGGAGCTCCGCAGGGAAGCGAATCAAGCACAGTCGAGCTCCCCTCCAGCTCCGCTGGAGGGGCGGGGGGGAGGTTTGCGGGGGAGGTTTGCCAGCGTCCCTCCGGGTGCTATGACTTCCGTCCGTCTCGCTCGGTCGGCGAGGCGATGACCCTCGAGCCCCGGATTCGATCCCATGCGTTCACTCGTGCTCCTCTCCCTGCTCCTCGCGGGAACGGCGTCGGCGCAGACCCCGCTGCCTGAGTTCCGCCTCGAGCGCTTCAACTTCAACGCGGGCATCAGCCAGGGCTTGACGACGGCGACCGGCGACCTGTCCGAGGCCGGGCAGGTCCACGCGCTCTTGGGCTTCCACTACGAGAACTCGCCGCTGGTGCTGATGGCCGGCAGCGCCAGGCAGGGCGCCGTCATCGAGCACCGCTGGACCGCCCACGCGCTCGTCGGCGCCGGCATCACCAGCTGGCTGCAGGCCGACCTGGAGGTCCCGATCATCCTCTACCAGCGGGGCAACTCCATCTCCGGCCTCCAGAGCCCCGACCGCGCCGGCCTCTCCTCGCCGCTGCTCTCCGCGCGCGTGGGCCTGACCAGCCAGAGGAAGGGCGGCCTGTTCGCCTCCGAGTTCCCGGTCGACATCGCCTTCCAGCTGGCCGCGGCGCTCCCGATCACCACCGGCAAGACGCTGTCCAAGGAGTTCGCGCTGGCGCCGCAGCTCTCCGTCGGCCGCGACTTCGGCGGCTTCCGCCTGGGCGGCGAGCTCTTCTCGTGGATCCGCCCGGAGAACACGGTGCTCTCCTCGGGCGGCAGCAGCGTGCGCGACTCGGTCGGCAGCCAGCTGGGCCTGCGGCTCGTCGGCATGACCAAGGTCAAGAACCTGGTCGGGCTCGAGCTCTCCGGCAACTTCGGCTTCCCGCTCGCGAGCGGCCAGACGCCGGTCGGCACCGAGGTCCTCGCCGGCGTGCGCGTGCCGGTGGCGATGCTCGAGGTGTTCGCCCTCGGCGGCCCCGGCTTCGGCGGCCTGCCCGGCAACCCCAGCTACCGCCTCATGGCCGGCGTCTCGTTCACGCAGCACCCGGTCGACCCCTGCGCCCCGGGCGAGAAGCACACCCCGCAGCAGTGCCCGGAGCTGGACGACGACGGCGACGGCGTGAAGAACAAGGTCGACCAGTGCCCGCTCGAGAAGGAGGACCGCGACGCGTTCCTCGACGAGGACGGCTGCCCGGATCCCGACAACGACCACGACGGAATCCCCGACAGCGAGGACAACTGCCCCGACACCGCCGGCACCGTCGCCGAGAAGGGCTGCCCGGTCGTCGACACCGACAAGGACGGCGTCCCCGACAAGCAGGACGAGTGCCCCACCGAGGCCGGCCCCGTCGAGCGCAAGGGCTGCCCCGTCCACGACACCGACGGCGACGGCATCGAGGACAAGGACGACGCCTGCCTGAGCCAGTCCGGCCCGGCCGAGAACAAGGGCTGCCCCATCCCCGACGAGGACAAGGACGGGGTGAACGACAAGGACGACGCCTGCCCGAAGGAGCCCGGCCCGAAGGAGCTCAAGGGCTGCCCGGACAGGGACGGCGACACGGTCACCGACGCGCTCGACAACTGCCCCGACGAGAAGGGCGAGGTCGACAACGCGGGCTGCCCGAAGGCCAAGAAGCAGCTGGTGGTCATCACCCGCGAGAAGCTGGTGATCAAGGACCGGATCTACTTCGCCACCGGCAAGGCGGAGATCCTGCCCAAGTCCTTCCCGCTCGTGAACCAGATCGCCGACGTGCTCGCGGCCCACCTGGAGATCGCCAGCATCCGCATCGAGGGCCACACCGACAACGAGGGCCCGCGCGAGGTGAACGTGAAGCTGAGCCAGGCTCGCGCCGAGGCCGTGAAGACCTACCTCGTCAAGCAGCGCAAGGTCGCCGACACGCGGCTCAAGGCCCAGGGCTTCGGTCCGGACCGCCCCGCCGAGTCCAACGACACCAAGGACGGCAAGGCCAACAACCGCCGCGTCGAGTTCATGATCGAGGGCGCCCCGGAGGCGAAGCAGATCGAGGCGACCGACGCGAAGTAGCCGGCTCGCATAGGGCGAAGAGACAAGGCCGCCGGAGCCAGGCTCCGGCGGCCTTCCTATATGAGGATGCGGGGCGCCCTTCGGGAACTTGCGAAGAGGTGGGTAGCGCTCTGCCCCTACCCTGGGCGAGCGCGAGCGCTCTCGGGGAAAAACCGGTTCAAGGAAGATCAGGCACTTGGAGAAGTTTCTATCGATAGAAACTTCTCCGGAGCGCGGCCGCCGACGCGAATCACCCGCGCAGGTCGGGCAGCGGTTCGCGGCTCTTGAGCCACTCCGTCGGCGGCTCGCTGGTCATGGCGACGATGCCGCCGACCATGGCGCAGGTGGTGTCGCGATCGCCCAGGCCGGACACGGTCTCCCACATCGCCTGGCGGAAGTCGGTGAGGTGGTGCGCGGCGCAGAAGAGCGCGAAGGGCACCGTGTCCTGCGACGAGACCAGGGCCCCGGTCCCGAGATTGGCGGCCGCACCCTGCGTGTCCTCGGGATCGATCGCCAGCGCCGCCTGGATGCCCTCGCGAGTCGGCCCGGCGGGCACGTAGGGCAGCACCTGGAGCAGCAAATCCTTGCCGGGCGGGTGGGGCCGAATGGAGACCAGCGAGGCGGCGACGGCGATGGCGATGGCGCCGGCCTGACCCTCGGGATGCGAGTGCGTGACCATCGCCGAGCGCTGGGCCTCTTCCGCCGCCCGCTTGGGATCGCCGCCGAAGTACGCGCCGAGCGGGGCGACGCGCATGGCGCCGCCGTTGCCGTAGGAGCCCTGGCCTTCGAAGAGCATCGAGGCCGCCAGCTTCCAGGCCATGCCGCCGCGCACCAGGCCCATCCACTGGTGCGCGCCGCCGCCGTAGCCGCGGGTGGAGTCGTAGCGGTCGGCGAAGCGGCGGGCGAGCGAGTCGGGGTCGATGGTGCCCTTGGCGCCCAGCTCCTCGACGACCGAGAGGGCCATCTCGGTGTCGTCGGTCCAGCGCCAGGGCGCTTCCGGTAGCGAGCGGCCTTCGATGCGCGGCAGGGCGTCGGGGCGGAAGAAGCGCTGGCCGAAGGCGTCGCCGAGGGCGAGGCCCTGCAGGCTGCGCACGGCGCGCGAGAGGCCGACGGCGATGGAACCTTTGCTCATGGAGGTATCCGAAGTGGGATTGAACTCGGAAGCAGGCGCGGAGGCCTGCCACTACTACTGCCGCGCCTACCCGGATTTCATCGCCTTGGTGTCCAGCCCGTACTTCTTCACCAGCCGTTCGATCGACTTGCGGTGCAGCCCGGACTCGCGCGCGGCCTGGCTGATGTTCCCGCCGCACCGCTTGAGGACCGTGGAGAGGTACTCGCGCTCGAAGCTCTCGAGCAGCTGCTCCTTGGCCTCCTTGAACGAGAGGTGCTCGTTGAAGGGCAGGGGAGCCTGCTTCTCCTGCCCGCGGATGCGCGCCGGCAGGTGGTCGACCAGGATCTCCTCGCCCTCGGCGAAGGTGAGCACGTGGCTGACGACGTTGGTCAGCTCGCGCACGTTGCCCGGCCAGGCGTAGTTCATCAGCACGTTCATCGCCGCGGGGCTGATGCGCAGCGGGCCGTGGCGCGCCACCACCTCGGGGTCGCCGAGCATGGCCCGGGCCAGGTGCGGGATGTCCTCGCGCCTCTCGCGCAGCGGCGGCAGCTGGATGTTGATGACCGAGAGCCGGAAGTAGAGGTCCTCGCGGAAGTTGCCGGAGGCGACCTCCTTGGCCAGGTCGCGGTTGGTGGCGGCGACGATCCGCACGTCCACGTCGATGACGTCGTTGCCGCCGACCCGCCGCACCTCGCGGTTCTCCAGCACGCGCAACAGCTTGGGCTGCAGGTCGAGCCGCAGCTCGCCCAGCTCGTCGAGGAAGATGGTCCCGCCGTTGGCGCGCGCGAAGGCGCCGGGCCGGGCGCTGGTGGCCCCGGTGAACGAGCCCTTCTCGTGCCCGAAGAACTCGCTCTCGATGAGGTTGGGCGGGATGGCGCCGCAGTCCAGCACCAGGAACGGGCCCTTGCGCCGCGGCGAGTACTCGTGGATGGCCCGCGCCGCCAGCTCCTTGCCGGTGCCGGTCTCGCCCTGGATGATCACCGGCACGTTCATCGGCGCGATCTTCTTGATGAGCCCGAAGATCTGCCGCATGCGCACCGAGTGGCCGATCATCCCGGAGAGCGAGGCCTCGCGCTCCGGCTCGAGGATGATCTCCTCGTCCACCGGCAGGAACGAGAGCACGGTGTTGCCGATGCGGATCTGCGCGTTGGGCTGCAGGTAGGCCCGCTCGATGCGCCGGCCGTCCAGCCAGGTGCCGTTGGTGGACTCGAGGTCGATGAGCAGGAAGCCCTTGTCGGTGTGGGCGATCTCGATGTGCTGGCGCGAGACGGTGCGGTCCTCGAGCACCAGGTCGTTGGCCGGGTGGGTGCCGATGCGCAGCCGCTCGTTGTCGGAGCAGAACTCCTTGCCCTGGCCCGGACCGGACGCGATGGTCAGGCGGCACTTCTTGACCCGCAGGACGTTGGGGAGCTGGAAGACGGTCGAGGTGTGGGTGTGGTCGCGACCCACTTCCTCTTCGCCAGGGCTGGTGAGAATTTCTTCCTGGCTGTCGTCGATACCGGGCATCGGGGGTTGGGACTATAACAGGGGCCTCCACGACGGCGAGAGCGCGAATCTCCACGATGCCCAGACCTTTCAAAGCCGCCCGCTCGGGCGCCGATCGCCCCGCCCGCCGCCGCCCGGCAGGCCGGCTCCTTTGCATCTTGTCGCGCAGCCGCTCGCTCTACTCCACCAAGCGCCTCCTGCAGGCGGCCAAGGCTCAGGGGCACAAGGCGGTCGTGCTCGACACCATGCGCTGCCACGTGCTGGTCGAGAGCGGGGCGCCCCAGGTCTACTACGGCCCCGAGCGCGTGCCGGCCCCGGACGTGCTGCTGCCGCGCATCGGCACCAGCGTGACGAACTACGGGCTGGCGGTGGTGAGCCAGTTCGAGGCGATGGGCGTGCCGGTGGTCAACGGCGCCCGCGCCATCGCCGCCAGCCGCGACAAGCTGCGCTGCCTGCAGGTGCTGGCGCGCGAGCGCATCCCGGTGCCGCGCACGCTGCTCGCGCACCAGCGCGCCAGCGTGCCGCGCCTGATCGAGCAGGTCGGCGGGCTGCCGGTCATCGTCAAGCTCATCCAGGGGACGCAGGGCGTCGGGGTGATGATCGCCACGAGCCTGGAGGAGGCGCAGGCGCTGCTCAACACCTTCTGGGACCTGGGCCACGACATCCTGCTGCAGCAGTTCGTGCGCGAGTCCGAGGGCCGGGACGTGCGGGCGCTGGTGGTGGGCGACCGCGTGGTGGCGGCGATGCGGCGGCAGGCGAAGGCGGGCGAGTTCCGCTCCAACATCCACCGCGGCGCCGAGGGGACGGCGCTGGAGATTCCGGGCGAGTTCGCGCGGGTCTCGGTGAACGCGGCGCAGGTGCTCGGCCTGGAGGTCGCCGGCGTCGACCTGCTGGAGTCCAAGGACGGGCCGCTGGTCGTCGAGGTCAACTCGAGCCCCGGCTTCGAGGGGCTGGAGGGCGCGACGCACACCGACATCGCCTCGGCCATCGTCCGCCACGCGGCCGAGGTCGCCGACCGCGAGTTGGCAGTCCTCCCGCCTCGCGGGAAGGGCCTGCTCGCCAGGCCCACCCGCAAGAGCTGAGCCGGTCGGGGCCCGCTCTCAGGGTTCGACTCGCGAGGGGCGGGGAGACGGCGCCGCCGCGCGCCCGTGCCGCCACAAGTCTGCATCGTCGCCGCCGTCGCCGCCGTCGCTGACGAGGCGCCGAGCCAGGGGTGTATCCTCCCGCGCCTGATGAAGAAGCCCATCAAGCGAAGGGATTGGCTGGTCAGCGCCGTCGCCGGGATCGTCGTGGGCGTGGCCAGCGCCACCCTGGTGATGCCGGGCGCGGCGCTGGCGATGCTCCAGCGCATCCGCTGGTCTCTCGGCGGCGGAGGTGGGGAGTCGGCGGATTGGGGCGAGCTGGCGTTCTACCTCTCGATCGTCGCCGTCCCGGTCGGGCTGGTGACGTCGGCCGTCGTCTTCTTCGCCTACCGGGCCTTGCGCAAGCCGTGAGCCTGCGCAGGGCGCGGATGATCGCCCTACGCCTCCTGGCCCAGCGTCACCGTCGGCGCGCGCTGGTAGGTCGGCGGCATCTCCTTGAAGCCGATGAGCCCGTCGACCGGGCAGACGAAGCTGCAGACCATGCAGCTCAGGCACTTCTGCTCGTCGAGCATCGGCCGGCGCAGCGCCGCGTCCCAGCCCAGCGCCTTGCCGCCGGCGTCCGCGCAGACGATGTGGCACTGGCCGCAGCCGACGCAGCGGTCCAGGTCGTACTTCGCCACGCCCTGGCGCTTGAGATCGAAGGCCTCGGTGTCGTGCAGCCGGGGCAGCGCCTTGCCGATGACCTCGGTGACCCGGGCGATGCCCTTGGCGTCGAGGTAGTCGGTGAGCCCCTCGATCAGGTCCTCGACGATCCGGTAGCCGTAGTGGATGACGCCGGTGGTGACCTGGACGGTGGTGGCTCCGACCAGCATGTACTCCAGCGCGTCGACCCAGGTCTCGATGCCGCCGATGCCGGAGAGGGGCAGCGCCAGCTCCTTGTTGGCGGCGACCTCGGCGATGAAGCGCAGGCCGATGGGCTTCACCGCCGGCCCGGAGTAGCCGCTGATGGCGCCCTTGCCGAACACGTTGGGCGCCGGGACCAGGTCGTCCAGCCCGACGCCGATGAGCCCGCGCACGGTGTTTATGGCGGCGATGCCGTTGGCCCCGCCGAGCTTGGACATCATCGCCGCGGCGTTCATGTCGGTGACGTTCGGGGTGAGCTTGGCGACCAGCGGCAGCCGGGTGACGCCGCGGACGATCTCGGTGAAGCGGCGCACCAGCTCGTCGGTCTGGCCGACCTTGGCGCCCGAGCCCTCCACCGTCATGTGCGGGCAGGAGAAGTTGAGCTCCAGCATGTCCGCGCCGGCGTCGGTGCAGGCCTTGGCGAGGTCGGCCCACTCCGGGCCCGAGAAGCCCATGATGCTGGCCAGCAGCAGCCGGTCCGGCCAGCGCTTCTTGAGCCAGGTCATGTCCTGCAGGTTGGCCTTGAGGCCGCGGTCGGAGGTCTGCTCGACGTTCTGCAGGCCCGCCAGCCGCGCCCCGCCGGCGTGGTAGCCCTGCATGCGCGGCGAGGGGTGGGCGATGGGGATGCGGTCGGTGACGACCGTCTTGTAGGCCACCCCGCCCCAGCCGGCCTCGAAGGCGCGGGACACCATCTCCGCGCTGTTCGACACCGGCGACGAGCTGAGCATGAACGGGTTCTTCAGCTTGAAGCCGCAGAAGTCCACCGCGAGGTCGGCGTGCCTTCTCATGACTTCCCCCCTGCCGGCGAAGCGCGGCGGCCCAGCAGCCCCTCGCGGATGGCCCGGGCGGCGGCCTTGCCGTCGAAGATGGCGTTGGCGATGAGCGCCGGACCGCGCACGGCGTCTCCTCCGGCGAAGACGCCCGCGGTCGAGGTCTGCCGGGTGGCGAGGTCGGCGACGATCAGGCCGTCCGCGGTGCGCTGGACCGACGGCGAGCTGGCCGCGAATCCCTGGGCGGGCCGCGAGCCGAGCGCCTCGATGACGAGCTTGGTGTCGAGGACCCACTCCGAGCCGGGGATGTTCTCGGGGCGGCGGCGGCCGGAGGCGTCCGGCTCGCCCAGGCGGGTGCGGACGACGCGGAGCCCGGCGAGCTTGCCGAGCGCGTCCTTGAGGTAGCCCACTGGCTGGTGCAGGAGCAGGAAGTGCACGCCGTGGCGCTGGGCGTGGGTGCGCTCGGAGAGCTCCGCGGGCATCTGCTCGAAGGCGCGGCGATAGACGAGGTGGACCTCGCGGGCGCCCATGAGCAGCGCCGAGCCGGCGCAGTCGATGGCGACCGAGCCGCCGCCGAGGACTGCCACGGTCTGGCCCTCGATCACCGGGCGGAGCAGGGTGCCGCGCCCGTCGCGGAGCGCCGAGAGGAAGTCGGTCGCGGTCAGCACGTTCTCGGGGACGAAGCCGTTCTCGAACAGGCGGATCGGCTCCCAGCACCCGGTGCCGAGGAAGACGGCGGAGAAGCCCTGCTTGAGCAGCGCCTCGGCGGCGCCTCGGCCGTCGACGGGCGTGGAGAGCTTCAGCTCGACGCCGAGGTGGCCCAGGTCCTCGATCTCGCGGGAGAGGAAGGCGGGCGGCAGCCGGTAGGACGGCACGCCGAAGGCGAGGACGCCGCCGGCGCGGGAGCGCGCCTCGAAGACGGTGACCTGGAAGCCCTCGCGGGCGAGCGTCGCGGCGCAGCTCAGGCCCGCGGGTCCGGCGCCGACGACGGCGACGCGCAGCCCGTTGGCGCCGGCCTTCTCGAGGGGCTGGAAGCCGGTGCGCCAGCCGTGCTCGACCAGGGCGCGCTGGACGTCGCCGATGCGGATCGGGCGGTCGAGACCGGCGGCGCAGCAGGCGCTCTCGCACAGCCGCTCGGCGGGGCAGAGCGCGCCGCAGGAGCCGCCCAGGACGTTGCGCTCCTTGATGACGCGAATGGCGCCGGTGAGGTTGCGCAGGCGCAGCTTGCGCAGGAAGATCCCGGGCTCGGTGCCCGCGGGGCACGCCTTGGAGCAGGGCGCGTCATGGCACAGCAGGCAGCGGTTGGCCTCGGCCTGCGCCTGGCCCATGTCCAGGCACGGACCCATCTCCCACGACGGTTGGCTCATGTGGTCCCCCTTGGTGACGGCGGAACGGTACCTGAAAAGGATGGTGCGGGTCCAAGGGCGGAGCCCTCGGGTTGCGGGTTGCAGTCCCCTCACCCCGTCCTGCTCCCTGGTGAGTCGAGAGAGAAGCTCAGCGAGCCAAGCAGGGCTGGTCGAGGCGGAGCCCTCGGGTTGCAGGTTGCAGAGTCCCCTCACCCCGTCCCGCTCCCAGACGCTGCGGCTCATACGCTCTGCCTCGGTCCGCCTCGGGTGCTTCTTCTTGGCGCGGCTCTCGATCGGCGAGGGAGCGGGCGATCCCGTCTGCTCGTCGCAGGCTC
>DASXVQ010000059.1:0-7627 GCA_036504155.1 Myxococcales bacterium | reverse complement strand
CAGGACAGGAAACCGGTGCCGGACAGGCAACCGGTGCCGGACAGGAAACCGGTGCAGGACAGGAAACCGGTGCAGGACAGGAAACCGGTGCAGGACAGGAAACCGGCGCAGGACAGGAAACCGGTGCGGGACAGGAAACCGGGGGCTGAAGGCCCCCGGCTACTGGGTCGAAGCCCTCTGAAGGGGCTGGCCCCCGAAACCGGAGTGGTGGAGGCGAACTTCGACCAGAGCCCCACCGCGGCTATCCAGGAGGGCGAACCCGGCGACCCTGCTGACCTCGGCCGCGCCAAGTACTGTGCCGGCGGCAGCGATTGCAGCGACTCCTCCGCAACGTGCCGGGGGCCAGCCCCTTCAGAGGGCTTCGTCCCAGTAGCCGGAGGCCTTCAGCCTCCGGTTTCCGTGCGTCGCTGGAGGTGCTTCGGCCTAGTCGTCCTCGGAAGTCCAGGAGTCGAGCCGGCCGAGCACGACCTCGCCCGAGTCCTCCGCTTCCTTCATCCACTGCGCGGCCTCGGGGCTGTCCGGGTTCTCGAACTTGGCGTCCCGGCCGCTCTCGCAGAACTCCGTGCGCACCACGGAGAAGCCCTGCTGCTCGAGGTGCTCGCGCATCTTCGCCTCGGCCGCCTGCTTGTCGCTCGCCGCCGCGTAGCAGCGCGCGAACGCGCCGATCACGTCGGAGTCGACCACCTCGCACCCGTGCTCGGGGCGAACCTCGATGAGTCCGACGAAGACTTCCGCCATGGCTGCTCCTTGCGTCTACGGCTTCCAGTGCAGCGCGGCGCCGCCCAGGGCCCAGGCATCGCCGGTGGAGATTCCCCAGACCGCCTCGAGCATCGCCTGCGTCGGCGAGCCGACCTCGAACCACTTGCTGCCGTTCCAGCGCAGGAGCGTCCCGCCGGCGCCCACGGCCCAGACGTCCTTGGCGGAGGCGCCCCAGAGGCCGTTGAGGGTCTGCGAGGTGGGGCTGGGCTCCAGCTTCCACGCCGAGCCGGTGAAGTGCGCGATGACACCGCCCGAGCCCACGGCCCAGACGTCGTCCGGGCCGCTGCCCCACACGCCGTAGAGCGGAGACGTCGTCGGGGCGCCCAGCTTGTCCCAGGCCGACCCCGTCCAGTGCACGGCGGTCCCGTTGCCGCCCACCGCCCAGACGTCGTCCGCGGCGCGGCCCCAGACGGCCGTCAGGCCCCAGCTCGTCGGCTTGGCGGCGTCCTGCCAGCCGCTGCCCTGGTTGCGGACGATGACGCCGCTGGCGCCCACCGCCCACACGTCCTTGCCGGAGGCGCCCCAGATCCCGGTGAGGAACACCTGCGTCGGGCTCGAGACCGCCGACCAGGCGCTGCCGTCCCAGTGGAGGAGGGTGCCCAGATCGCCCGCGGCCCAGACGTCGCTGGCGCCGCTGCCCCAGACCGCCCGGAGCCAGTTCGCGGTCGGGCTCTGCACGCCCGTCCACTTCGCGCCCTGCCAGCGGGAGATGGCGCCGCCGGTGCCGACCGCCCAGACGTCGGCGGCGGAGCTGCCCCACACGGCGTGGAGCGTCTCGCTCGTCCCGGTGGACGACTCCTTCCACCCGGCCTTGCAGGCTTCGTCCTCGGACGGGTCGGTGCAGGCCACGGGCTCCGGCGTCGGCGTGCCCGAGCACGCCGCGGAGAGGAGAAGCGCTCCGATGAGGGACCGTGTCCGCATGCAGCCTCCGAAGGATCACTGATGCCCTGCTTTGGCATCCGCCGGCAACCAGGAACCGCCGACGCACCCCGGCCGGGGGACGTTCGTGGCACCATCGGGAGCCATGCGAGTGCGAAGCGTCCGCTGCGGGAGCTGCAAGGGACCGAAGGTCCACCCGTCCCCGACGGCCTACGTCTACTGCGACTGGTGCGGGGTCCTGATGGACTGGGACTTCCGGCTCGCCGCGGCCGCCGGTGAGCGCAAGCTCGGCCCGGAGTTCCAGAACCTGTTCACCGAGTTCGTTCCGCGCATCGCCAAGCTGCAGCGCCAGCAGGACCTGGCCGGGCTGCAGGCGGTCTACCGGGACATCTACCTGCGCCACATGGAGATCTGCCCGCCCGCCTACTCGCCGCGCATCGCCGATCCGGAGTACCGCCGGCGGTACGCGGACTACAGCGCCGCCGCCCTGGTGCTCAGCGAGACCGACGAGCAGCTCAAGCCGCTCTCCAAGCTGACGGCCCGCGCGCAGCAGAAGATGCAGGAGGAGTGGGCCCAGGCGGGGACGGGCTCGAAGGTCCCCGAGAGCGTCTTCATGCCGTTCTTCAAGACGTGGCAGGCGCACCAGGCGGTGTTCAAGAAGCGCGTCGACGAGACCGGGCTCGCAGACCGCTTCCCCGATCGCATCGCCCCGCAGATCTTCGAGCGCATGTCGATCTCGGCGCTCGTGCAGGGCTGGCTGCCCTACCTCCCGGACGACCTCGCCCGGCGGCTGATGCGCGAGTTCGGGCTGGAGTCGGAGTACTTGGAGATCCCCGACGTCGCCGAGACCGATCGCTGCTGCGCCGGCTGCGGGAAGAAACTCAAGGTGCTCGAGGGCGCCCAGCGGTTCGTCTGCGAAGCCTGCGGCCGGATGCTCCAGGCCGAGGCCTTCCCCTGCCCGAGCTGCCGCGCGGAGCTGTGCATGCCGCAGGGCGCCGCGCAGACGGCCTGCCCGTTCTGCAAGGCGGTGGTCACGGCGACGAGGGCCGCGCCACCGCCGACTGCCGGGGGCTGAAAAGCCCCCGGCTACTGGCTCGAAGCCCACTGGAAGTGGGCTGGCCCCCGGTTTCCTCACCGGGGCGACACCCTGGCACCGAATCATTCCCTCTACACAGACCGCTGCCTCTGGTTGGGCGAGAACCGCGCCGACGCCACCGTCGCCCGGACCTGGCTCCGGCCCTGCTTTGTCGGTCGGACGCCGACTCCACCGGGCCGCGTTGGGGGCCGGTCCGCTTCGGCGGACTTGGGGCCAGGTGCCGGGGGCTTTTCCGCCCCCGGTTTCCTCACCCCTCCCCCGGCCTGCCGAAGATGAGCTGCACCAGCGGCCGGTCCTCCGGCGCGCAGAACAGGTAGACGTGGTCGCCGGCGAGGAAGACCGTCTTGCCCTTGGGCGCCACGAGCTCCTCGCCGCGCACGACCAGCATCACCGCCGCCGTGTCCGGGAAGGGCAGGTCCTGGATGGCGCTGCCGCAGACCGCCGAGGCCTGCTCGACGAAGAAGGTCAGCACCTCGCCGTGCAGCATCCGGGTCGAGGCGATCTCCAGCACCGCCTCGGACGGCGGGGGCTCGCCGCTGGCCAGGTCGAGCTTCTCGGTGACCTGGCGCACGGTGCCGCCCGGCAGCAGCGCCGAGAGGACCACGATGAAGAACACGACGTCGAGGATGCGCCCGGCGCCCGGGGCGCCGGCGAGCACCGGGAAGACCCCCAGGATGATGGGGACCGCGCCGCGCAGCCCCACCCAGCCGATGTAACCGATCTCCACCAGCGGATAGCGGAACGGCGCCAGGCACGCGGCCACGACCACCGGCCGGGCCACGAACGCCAGGACCAGCGAGAGCGCCAGGCCGACCCAGGCGACGTCCCAGAGCCCCGTCGGGTCGGCCAGCAGGCCCAGCACCAGGAACATGCCTATCTGGCTGAGCCAGGCGACCGCGTCGTGCACGCGCAAGAGCCCAGTCTTGTACGGCAGCGCGCTGTGGCCCAGCACCGCCCCGGCGACGTACACCGCGAGGAACCCGCTGCCGTGCGCCAGCGTCGTCGCGCCGAACGTGACGAAGGCGAGCGCCAGGGTGAGCGCCGGGTAGAGCCCCGCCGCCGGCAGCTTGGCGCGCGCGAGCAGCCAGCGGCCCGCGAGCCCGAAGCCGACGCCCGCCGCCGCGCCCACCGCGAGCTGGACGAGGACGTCCAACGCCAGCCAGGCGCTCAGGGGCGCGCTGCCGGAGAGCGCCCCGGTCAGGGCGACGGTGAGGATGACCGCCATCGGGTCGTTCAGGCCCGACTCCAGCTCCAGCGTCACGCCCACCCGCTTCTTGAGCTGCAGCCCGCTGCCGCGCAGCACCGCGAACACCGCCGCCGCATCGGTGGAGGAGACGATGGCCCCGATGAGGAACGCCTCGGTCCAGGTGAACCCCAGCAGCCGCGCGAACAGGCCCAGCACCGCGGCCGTGCCGACGACGCCCACCGTGGCCAGCACGCCGGCCGGCGCCATCCCGCGCCGCAGCGAGGAGAGCGGCGTGTTCAGCCCGCCGTCGAAGAGGATGAGGACCAGCGCCGCGACGCCCACCCGGAAGGCGAACGCCGGGCTCGCCAGCGCGGAGCCGCCCAGGCCCTCGATGCCGACCAGGAGCCCCAGCGCCAGGAACGCCAGGTTGACGGGGAGGCCGACGCGGCCGGCCGCCCGGCTGAACAGCACGCTCACCAGGGCCAGCCCGCCGACCGCCGCGAGCAGCACCGCGGTCTGGCCAGGCTCGGCGAGCTCCATGCGTCACCCCGAGCTCGTCGAGGGACCCGAGGTCAGACCCTCGGGCCAACGACGATCCTAAGCGGTGTGCGTGCGCCGGCCCCTCGTCACGTCAGGCGCGGGGCGCCGTCGCGGGCTCCTAATAGGCGCCTTTGAGGGCGCTGACGATGAGCCGCGTGGCCGGCGACTTGTTGAGCGTGAAGAAGTGGATAGCGCGCGCGCCGCGGCCGAGCAGCTCCATGCACTGCACGGTGGCGTGCGCCACGCCGAGCGCCTGGACCGCCGCCGGGTCGTCCTGCCGGCGCTCGAGCTGCAGGCGCAGCCGCATGGGCACCGTGGCGCCGCACAGGCGGGTGAAGCGGTCGAGCTGCTCCAGGCTGGTGACCGGCATGATGCCGGGGATGATGGGCACGGTGATGCCGGCCTTGCGGGCGCGCTCCACGAAGTCGAAGTAGAAGGCGTTGTCGAAGAAGAGCTGGCAGATGAGGAAGTCGGCGCCCGCGTCCACCTTCTCCTTCAGCTTGGCGATGTCGAAGTCCTTCGAGGGCGACTCCAGGTGGCCCTCGGGGTAGCACGCCGCGCCGATGCAGAAGTTGTGGCCGCGCTTGCGGATGTAGGCGATCAGCTCCGAGGCGTGGTTGAAGCCGTCCGGGGTGGGCAGGAACGGCAGGCCGGGAGGCGGGTCGCCGCGCAGGGCGATGAGGTTCTCGATGCCGTCGGCCTGGAGCTTGTCGAGGATCTCGTCGAGCTCGTGGCGGGAGTGGCCCACGCAGGTCAGGTGCGCCGCCGCCTCCACTCCGAGCACGTTCTTGATCTTCGAGGTGATCTCCACCGTGCGCGCGCGGGTGCGCCCGCCGGCGCCGTAGGTGACCGAGACGAAGCCGGGATCCATCTGCGCCAGCTCGGAGACGGTGCGGTACAGCGCGTCCAGGGCGAGGTCGTCCTTGGGCGGGTAGAACTCGAAGGAGAAGCAGGCCTTGGGCTGCTGGAGGCGATCGGTGACTCGCATGACGCCTCCTGTAACACAGTCGTGCCCGCCGCGCCCTTTCCTGTCGCCCGCGCATCGACTAGAAATCCGCGCCTGAAATCGCGCCCGCAGCCCAAGAGGTTGGCCGTGTCCGAGAAGCCCGTCGCCCGGAGCCCCGAGCACCAAGAGACGGCCGACGCGGACAAGGTCGACCTCGCGCTCGAGGCCTTGGTGGCGGAGGACGTGCGCACCGCCGAGGACCTGCTCCTCGAGGTCATGCGGAATTGCCCCGAGAGGTACGCGTACCGGACCGAGGTCGACGGCGGGCTGGTCATCAAGTTCTGGGACCAGCGCGAGTTCTTCCACTACGTGACCTTCGGCAAGGCCCGCGGCGAGGAGAAGGCCGTCCGCTGGATGAAGAGCGCCTATCCGCGCGCTTTCTACTACCTCGGCTTCCTCAAGACGAAGCTCGGAGACCCGGAGCAGGCGCTCGCCTTCCTGGACGCCGGCCTGGCCCTGGAGCCGACCAACGCGAAGCTCGTCTGCGAGAAGGCCCAGGCCCTGATCAGCCTGAAGCGCCACGAGGAGGCTCTCGCGCTCTACCGGACGCTGAAGGAGCCGGGCCCCCACGTCAGCGCCCACGACGTCGCCATGGGCCTGCGCGGCCAGGGCTCCATCCTCGTCGACCTGGGAGACCTCCACCGCGCCCGCGAGGCCTTCGAGCGCTCACTGGAGATCGAGCCCGGGAGCGAGGTGGCCCTCGGCGAGCTCGACTACATCGCCCACCTGCTTCGCGGTGGAAAGCCGTTCGAGGGGTCCGTCACCACCGTCACGCCCAGCCCGAAGCTCGAGTGCGCCTCTTGCGGCAAGCCGCTCTCGGGAAGCGGGAAGATCGCCAACGTCGACGGCCGCACCGTCGCGCTCTGCCAGGCTTGCGACGAGCCCAAGAAGCCGCGGTGAGGCGTTTCAGGCCCGCGCGGCCTCGCGGCTCGCCTGACTCGCCGCGCCGGCCGCCTTCCAGGCAAGCAGCGCGTTCTGCAGCCGGAACGCCGACCCAAACTGTTTCTTGCGCGAGCCGGTCCCGGTGGAGGCGGTCATCCCGCGCGGGACGACGTCCGGGCACGTGCAGCGGCGTCCCGTGCTCGCGCACAAGCTCGTCCAGGGCGCGCCCGTCCATGAAGATGCGGCCCCCCGGCGCTCCAAGCTCCAATGTCTCGGATCCACGACAGCCTGGTGGGTACCCGGCCTGGCGGGCGGGATCCGAGGCCTGCCGCGTTTGCGGCCGCTTGCGGGAGCGTGCTAATCGAGAGGCTCTTTTCCGGAGGTGCCCATGCGACGCATCGCGCTCACCGCCCTGGCTGGCCTGTCCGCCCTGGTCCTGTTCGGCTGCGACAAGCCGGCCTACGTCGACCTCGAGCCCAAGGAGCACACCTTCAAGCGCGTCGGCGAGGACATCTGGTGGAAGGCCAAGGTCCGGGCCCAGAACAAGAAGTTCATCCAGACCAAGACCGTGGTGTGGAGCTCCGCCGACCCGAAGATCGTCAGCATCGACGCCAAGGGCCGCGCCAAGGCCGTCGGCGCCGGGCAGACGACCATCACCGCCGAATGCGAGGGCATCAAGAGCGAGGCGGTGGTGGACGTGCAGGGCGTGAGCAAGGTGACCGTGGAGCCGACCGAGGGGCTGGTGCTCGACGCCCGCGGCGAGGGCAAGCCCATCACCATCAAGGTCTACGACCTGGCCGGGCACGTCGTGACCGACCGGGCGCCCCAGGCGCGCTGCCTCGACGACAACGTCTGCCGCGTCTTCCCCACCGGCGTGAACGGCGTGGACTCGGGCGAGACGACGCTGGAGGTCACCTGCGAGGGCCAGAAGGCGAGCATCCCGGTCAAGGTGAACCCCACCGAGGAGGAGCGGATCGCCAAGGGGATCGACGTCGACAAGCCCGCCAAGGCGAACAAGGCGCCGAAGAAGAAATAGTCGCTGGTTGACAGGGCGGGGGCCGACTGTTACCAAGCGCCCCCGGCAGCCGCGCCGTTAGCTCAGTCGGCAGAGCACCGGCCTTTTAAGCCGAGGGCCGCCGGTTCGATCCCGGCACGGCGCAAGAGCAGGGCGTTGGTTAGGGATAGGAAGTAGAGAAGAGGAACGAGTCCCCGTCGTCCAGAGGCCCAGGACGCTGGCCTTTCAAGCCGGTAACACGAGTTCGAATCTCGTCGGGGACAA